>NZ_CP087139.1:1776785-2083214 GCF_045160025.1 Spirosoma sp. KNUC1025 | reverse complement strand
ACGCATGTAGATATAGCGGTAGATTTCCTGAACCTGATTAATCTTGTTATTGTCGAACCCGCGCCGACGCAGGCCAATCGAGTTAATGCCCGTGTAGGACAATGGTTCACGGGCTGCTTTTGTATACGGAGGTACATCTTTACGAACCAGTGACCCACCCGAAATCATTACGTGAGCGCCGATACGCGTAAATTGAAGCACCGAACTTGACCCGCCAATAATTGCCCAGTCGCCCATGTGCACATGGCCCGCCATCTGAACATTGTTGGTAATGATACAGTGGTTACCAATCCGGCAATCATGCGCTACGTGTGCATAAGCCATGATCAGGCAATTCGATCCGATTTCGGTTTTCCAGTGTTCTTCGGTTCCCCGGCTAATGGTGGCATACTCCCGGATGGTTGTGTTATCGCCGATGTACGTGCGGGTGTACTCGTTATTGAATTTTAAATCCTGCGGAGTTGATGAGATAACGGCTCCCGGATAAATTTTACAGTTACGACCAATTCTTGCTCCTTCGTTAATAACCGCATGCGAACCAATCCATGTCCCTTCAGCAATTTCAACGTCTTTGTGGATGATGGCAAATGGCTCAATCACCACGTTTTGCGCAATTTTTGCTTCAGGATGAATATAAGCTAATGGTTGAATCATACTTCTTTGAATGATGAATGATGAATGATAAATGATGAATGATAGCTGCCTTTACAAGAACAGATTATCATTCATCATTCATCATTTATCATTATTTCTTTTTAACGAGGCTGGCAATCATATCAGCTTCGCACACCAGTTGGTTACTCACGTAGCCCCGGCCCTGCATTTTCACAATACCGCGCTTCATTGGTGATGTAAACTCGCATTTAAAGATTACAGTATCGCCAGGCAAAACGTTGCGCCGGAAGCGGCAATTTTCTATTCCAACCAAAAAGGGCCAGTAATTTTCTGGATCAGGAACCGTACTCAGCACCAGAATTCCGCCGGTCTGCGCCATGGCTTCAAGCTGCATAACACCCGGCATAACTGGATTTCCAGGAAAATGACCCGGGAAAAAAGGCTCATTCATCGTTACGTTCTTGATACCGACAACGCTATTCTCATCCAGTGCAATGATCTTGTCGATCATCTGGAACGGGTACCGGTGAGGCAGTAACTGCGAAATCCGATTTATATCCAGTACCGGAGGCTGCGTAGGGTCATATTGAGGAACCTGATTAACCGCATTCTTCTGAATCAGCTTTTTGATTTTTTTGGCGAATGCTACGTTAGCAGCATGGCCGGGTCGAGCGGCCAGAATCTGCGCCTTAATCGGCCGACCAATCAGAGCCAGATCCCCCACTACGTCGAGTAGTTTGTGACGGGCCATCTCATTGGGGTAATGCAGCTTGATGTTGTTCAGAATACCTTCCTGCTTATTCACACTCACTTTGGGTTTGTGGAGTAAATCAGCCAGGTAATCGAGTTCGCCATCCTGCACATCACGATCAACGATGACAATGGCATTGGTAAGGTCGCCCCCTTTGATAAGATTCTGTTTGTAAAGAGCCTCCAACTCGTGCAGGAACACAAACGTACGGCTGCTGGCGATCTGATCAGGAAACTGACTGATATCGTTCAGCGATGCATGCTGGCTACTGATTACCCGCGAGTTGTAATCGACCATAACCGTTAACCGATAGTCATTTAGTGGCAAGGCTGCCATTTCAATGTCTTTCTCGGCATTCCGGTAATGAACGTATTCGCTCACCTCGAAGTAATTGCGGGTAGCATTTTGCTCTTCAATCCCGGCGTCGCGCAGCGCATCGATAAACTGAATCGAAGAACCATCCATAATGGGTGGTTCGGGCCCATCCAGTTGAATCAGTACGTTGTCTAGTTGCAGGCCGACCAGGGCAGCCAGCGTATGTTCGACCGTATGAATCCGTGCGCCACTCTGTTCAATGGTTGTCCCCCGCGAGAGATCCACTACGTTATCAACATCGGCATCCACAATAGGCTGGCCCGGCAAGTCGATACGTTGAAATTTATAGCCATGATTGGTCGGTGCAGGCAAAAACGTCATCGTTGCCGAAACGCCTGTGTGCAGACCTACCCCGGATACCGAAACGGCCTTCTGAATCGTCTGTTGTTTGGTATTCATTATCAGTTATAAGTCAGTAAGTCAGTAAGTCGGTAAGATTGGTCAGTGGCTGATGCAAACGCACTGAGACGGCATCGACACTGACAAACCTGCTCACTCGCAGACTTATTAACTTTTCTCATTTTTCTTTTCCAGTTTCGTTAACCGCTGTTCGAGGTCTGGCAGACGCCGAAAAATAGCTAACGAACGCATACTTTCTTTTAGACCAAAAGCTGGCGAACTATTGATCGCTGTGCCTTCTTCCTCCACACTTTTCCCAACACCCGACTGTGCACCAACTTTTGTACCATTCGCGATAGTCAGGTGCCCGGCAAAGCCAACCTGCCCGGCAATAACGCAGTTATCACCAATTTTGGTGGAGCCGGATACGCCCGTTTGTGCAGCTATGACTGTGTTTTTGCCGATCTCAACGTTATGCCCAATCTGAATCAGGTTGTCGAGTTTGGCTCCTTTTCGAATTATGGTTGATCCCATGGTCGCACAGTCGATCGTAGTATTCGACCCTACATTAACGAAGTCTTCCAGAATAACGTTGCCGAGTTGTGGAATCGTTTTATACGTACCATCGGGCTGAGGAGCAAATCCAAACCCCTCGCTGCCAATCACGGCATTTGGGTGAATGACACAATGCTGGCCAATAATACAGTTATCCAGGATTCGGGCACCGGCATGAATAACCGTATGGTCGCCAATACGTACATTGTTGCCAACGTAGGCATGTGGGTATATTTTTACTTCTTTCCCGATCTGGCAGTTTTTTCCAATATAGGAAAAGGCCCCCTGGTAGCTTAGTTCGCCAACCCGGCTTCCTTCGCCCACATAAGACGGTTGCTCTATACCCACGCGGCCCAGGCTCTGCTGTCGGTTATATTCCTCCAGCAGACGCGTAAACGCCGAGTAGGAATTTTCCACAAAAATCAGGGTCGTAATTACTGGCTTTTTGGGCTCAAAGGACCGATCAACAATCACCGCAGATGCCTGAGTGGTGTATAAATACGGCTCATATTTAAGATTTGACAGAAACGAAATATCGCCTGATTTCCCTTCTTCAATTTTGGCTAATCCGGTGATTGCCAGTTCATCATTTCCGGCGACTTCGCCCCCCAGCAGTGTAGCAATCTGCTTGACTGTAAACTTCATATACGTATGACGGCCGTCGCAAAACACTCGATATTAACGAGCGATTAGGGCGCTAAGGTAATTAACAAATTGCACTTTTCGTATAAAATCCCTTGAAATAGTTTACCTGATTAGGGATTCCATTACTCGATCGATCTGATAGATTGTCTAGCTTTACCAACAAATTTCTAACTAACTGACTGGCTAATCGAAATTCCTTTCGCCCAGCAAACGTAATAGCGACGGACAATATTGGTGAGTACCTGAATGTTTGACAGGTCCGATGCATCCGCGATGTCAATAACACGTCCCGTTTTAAGTTTGATGGCAATACGATCGCCCGAAGGCAGATAAGCGGCATTGGTAGCCTGCCCTTCGACCAAAAAGTAAGACAGGATTTCATCGGTCAATCCAGCGCGATGCAGCTGGTCTTCGAGTTCGTTCAGCAATTCGCCGGCAAACGGTTCGGTCGAGAGCATAATCTTGAACAACTTCCGATCAAGCAGCATCTGGCAGAGCATTGACAACACCGAATCTGTATGCAAGGCCCATTGTTTAATGCACGACCAGATATCGAAGTCGTCAAGTTTTGTGAAAGCGTCAAGGTAGGCTCGATTCATCTGAAAGTCAGTCATTGATACGCTATCCCGCAGAAAAATCCGGAAGGTTTCCGGTGCATACACAGGCTCAACCCCATCTTGCCGGATCAGAAACCGTGCCCGGCGAAGGATCTGAATCAACATCGACTCGCAGCAGATAGAGGTTTTGTGCAGGTACACCTGCCAGTACATTAAGCGCCGTGCATTCAGGAAATTCTCGACGCTCAATATGCCTTTGGCTTCAACAACCAGCTGATCATCGACCAGGTCAAGCATTTTAATGATACGTTCGGCACCGATAGCGCCTTCAGCCACTCCTGTGTAGTAGCCATCGCGGTTAAGGTAGTCCATCCGATCCATATCCAGCTGGCTCGAGATGAGCTGATGAAAAAAAGGCCGCTCATACGTTCCCTCAAACATACGAATAGCCAGCGACAACGCGCCATTGAACTGTATATTCAGATCGCGCATCAGCATGAGCGAAATTTCCTCGTGCGGTACGTTATCCAGCAGGCAACATTCCAGCACATGCGAAAATGGGCCGTGTCCAACGTCGTGGAGTAATATAGCAATCTGGGCAGCCTCACACTCCGCGTCGGTAATACGGTGGCCTTTACTTTGCAGCGTACTCATGGCCTGGCCCATCAGGTGCATGGCGCCAAGTGCGTGGTGAAACCGCGTATGCAGAGCCCCTGGGTATACATATTCCGATAACCCTAATTGCTTGATACGTCTAAGTCGCTGAAAATACGGATGTTCGACCAGATCAAAGAGCAATTCGGTCGGGATTGTAATGAAACCGTAAACGGGATCATTCAGTATTTTTTTCTTATTGGGCGTTGCCATCGGGCAAAGATAGTCAGGCAATAGTACCTGATGCATACGGATTATGTTCTGAAAATCGACGCAATCGTTCGCTTGTGTCCAGAAAATTCGTAATTTTGCCCCGTTGAATCGCCTAATCGATCAACAACGGGCTTGTAACTCAGTTGGTTAGAGTGCCTGACTCATAATCAGTAAGTCCCAGGTTCGAGTCCTGGCTGGCCCACATTAGTAATCAAGCACTTACGGAGAAATCGGTAGGTGCTTTTTTATTAGATTCACACTCTGGCATACCCTTCTCAACTTTTTCAATCAGAGCTTTTTGTCTTTAAAAGAGATAAGCCGTCACGAATCATGAAAAGTTACGGCCAATTACTATATACAGGAAGTTTAGTAGATAGCCGTAACCATGGGTATTAAACTGGACGCTCGAAAACTCATACTTCCTCACTGCCCTGACTTACAAAATGGCTAACCTCTGTAAATGGGTGTGTTGGGTGCTGTTGGTAAGTAGTACAATGATCTGTCAACACGCTACAGCTCAGGTTAAGGAACTGAGTAGCTCTCCGGCAACCCCGATTCCCCAGAAACTTCCGCTAAGTATCACCATTCTTTATTTTGATCAAAGCAGTCACCAACTACGGCCGCACGTCAAAATAGCGCTGGACTCAATCGCTCTTGAGCTGGTACGTCATGCAAAGCTGAGGGCAACCGTAACGGGTTACACGGATAACGTAGGCAAGCGGGAGTTAAATCTGGTTTTAGCCGAGCAACGCGCTAAAACGGTTGAGCATTATCTAAGAAAGCGGGGTGTGGCTGCCGACAAGATTATAACCCGCTGGGAAGGCCCAGATTCCAACGTAGCGACTACGCATTCACAAGGTCTGAAAACAATCAGCCGACGGGTGATCATTCAGCTTGCATCCCAGTAAGACCCTAAGGCTGGAAGAGTTGCATAGGTAAATTGTCGAAGGAACTGGTAGCAACAAACGTAGATCGAGCCTTGACTGAGCTAGCGCTATTCCTGAGCGAATACGTCAAAAAACAGTAAGACCAACCGGAACCATAGCGTAAGGAAAACGCCCAACCGTTAAATAAAAGCCTGACTACTAGAAAATTAACGACCGTCAGTTTTTGTAAGTTTGATTCCCAATCTTTATCTGATTGTTGATGCATCAACTTAAAAATGAACGACGATGAATCCGAACAAAGCGTTATGGGAGAAAGGAGATTTCACCCAGATTGCCCAAAACATGCGGGAAAGTGGGGAGGAACTGGTTGCCTCACTAGGCATTACTAAAGATTTTACTGTACTCGATCTGGGTTGTGGCGACGGCACTACAGCTATACCAGCCGCCCGACTTGGTGCTACAGTGGTTGGGGTGGATATCGCCAGAAATCTGGTGGATGCCGGCAACCGTCGGGCAAAGGCTGAAGGACTCACCAATTGCACCTTTCAGGAAGGAGATGCTACCGATTTGCACGAGTTAAAGGATCATACGTTCGACCTGGTGATCAGTATTTTTGGAGCCATGTTTGCCCCAAAGCCTTTCGACGTAGCCAAGGAGATGGTCCGTGTAACCCGACCCGGTGGACGAATCGTGATGGGTAACTGGATTCCGGGCGACCCTACGCTGGTGGCGCAAATATTAAAGATCAGTTCTGCCTATACTCCGCCCCCACCGGAGGGTTTCATAAGTCCCATGCTCTGGGGCGTTGAAAGCAACGTGATTGAGCGGTTTGAAAAAGCTGGGGTAGCCAAAGAAAATATAACCTTTCAGAAAGCTACGTTCACGTTTCATGCTCCTTATCCACCAAACGAACTGGTCAACAAGTTCAGAAACTATTATGGCCCGACCATGAATGCGTTTGAAGCAGCAGAAACGAACGGTAAGGCTTTAGATCTACAGCACGAACTGGAAGCTTTGTTCGCCAGTCAGAATAAAAGCACGGATAGCAGCACTACTTCTATATCGGCCAACTTCCTGCTGGTGACTGTCAAATGCTGAACCGTCATGCAGCCAGCGACGAACATAAAATGAGCCGCGTAGTACAGTAGTACTAGCGGCTCAATGGGCGAACGGGAACTCAGGATTGTTTACGCAATCTGTCAGACATTCAGCTTCTTAACGTTCTGAAAGCTGATGGCAATCGCTTCCAGCGGAGGAACTTTACAAACGTCCTGCTCAACGTAATAATGCTGGATACCCGCCAGTTTATGAACATCCAGAATACGTTGAAAATCAATTGAGCCGGTCCCTACGGGGGCAAACGCCCGGTTGGGTGTTTTTTCCATATCTTTCATATGGACAATTGGGAAGCGCCCCGGATTCTGTTTGATGAGAGCGACCGGATCCTGACCGGCTTTGGTAGCCCAGTACAGATCAAGCTCCAGCTTGACCAGATTTGGGTCTGTTTCTTTTAAAATGACATTGTAGGGCACCTGTCCATCGAGCGTTGCAAATTCAAAATCGTGGTTATGGTGCATAAACTGAATGCCCGCTTTCTTACAGACTTCGCCTGACTTGTTGAACAACTCCGCAAGCTTTTTATAGTCATCGATTGTCTTACGCTCATCGGGTGTTAAATAGGCGCATCCCATAAACGATTGCCCACCTTCAGCTGCTTGGTCAACGGCCTTGTTCCAATCCGATTTCATCGCACCGGTCATGTACAGGATGCTTGGGGCACTTAGCCCCATACCACTTAAGAAGGCTTTAGCTTCCTTAGGCGTTTTACCGAAATAGTTGCCGGTTTCGATCTCGGTGTAACCGATCTGGGCAATTTTTTTCAGCGTTCCCTCAACATCCTTACTCATTTCGTTACGTACTGTGTAGAGCTGTAAACCCACATTTTTTATGGGTTTAGCAAAGGCATCTACTTTACTTACGAAGGGCAGGGCGAGTGCCAGCGCACTGGTTTTAAGAAAATCTTTTCGGGAAACAGAATGAGAAAATGCCATGGCTAAAGGATGGGTAAGGAGTTTCTGATTACTAGGTTTACAAAGCCTGTCAAGCCGGGTTAACCATTGGGTACAATGCAAAAAAAGTGATGAATTCTACTGGTTTGAGCCGGTGGAATTCATCACTTTTTTCACTACGTCCCGAGGCAACTGCCCAGATTACTTTGCCGGTTTCTTAAAAATAGCGTCGTCGACTTTGCCGTTGACCGTTACTTTCTCAGTGGTAAAGGTTAGATTCCCGGCCTGTCCTGATGTCATTTCCATCGTGTTGGCGAATTTAATGCCATCTACGTCCTTATAATTGGATAAAGAAATTTCGCCGGTCTGTCCGTTCATCATCATTTTTATCTTGCTGGTCAGATACGTAGTGGCGTCCAGAAATTCGTCTACGGTTTGTCCTTCTTTGGTAGTCACTTTCAGATGATACGCATCCTTGCCATCCACTTTTTCCTTACCAACCAGTTCAACCGTATTTCCTTTGCTTTTGTAATTGACCAGGGGACCAAACGGGTCAAGCTGGCTAAGCTGCTGTTTAACCTGATCGGCGGGCATATCTTCGGGATCGCCCGAACCACCCATCATGGCCGGACGGATCATCCAGCCCGATGAGCCGTCTACGACCTGCACCATCGAATTACCCATTACAGATGATTCGGTACGTAGTGACTTGCCAACGACAACGGTCGATTTGCTGGGAATTTCCATACCCTGAACCGAAAGTGACCGCTCGGTATATAAGGTTTTCACCGCACTTAGTTTGTCCATGCCACCCAGGGCGGCAATGTGTTTATCAACGATTTCGTCTACAGTTTGGGCATACGTACTAATTGAGACGAAGACGACCAGGGCTGAGGCCAGGATTTTGGCTGATTTCATGGGGTAAGCCATTTTTTAATTTAGTTAATAGATAAACGCGTAAGCTGTGAAATGGGTAGTAAGACGGATCGATTAGCGAGGCTGGCCTCCGCCGTTCGGCGTACCACCGGATTGTGTCTGTCCGCCACCTTCACTTTTTACATCATCGTTATTGACAGACTTGGCTTTCTTCCGTGGAGCGTCCATCGTCATCTTTCCGATTTTGTAAGTAAATGTCAGGCGGATACCCCGGTTATACAAGTACACATCATTAACCTGGCTAAATTGGGGCGAATTTAGTACAGTGTGAATGTTAAATCGGTTGTTCAGGAAGTTTTCTGCCGCTATACCAACACTTCCTTTCTTGTTGTTGAAATCCTTTTTAACACCCACTGTGTAGAAGCCGAAACCTCCCTGACGGCCTTGCAACTGTACCTGCGACCCCTGCATGAATCCGAATGCCTGAGCACCCCAGCCGTTTTTAAACTGGGCCGAAGCAAAGCTACCCCCGCTTACGTTAATACCCGTGTTGGTCAACGTAGTAGACAGGCCGTCGGCACTGACAGTCTGGCCTGTGAGGCTGGTGTAGAACGTATTTAAAAAGATACCAACGTTGATTTTTGAGGTCACGGCTACGTTCCCGAAGATGTTTGTTCCGTAGGTGTGCTGCCGACCGATGTTCTGATACGTCGTGACGATGGCGCCAGCCAGTGTGTCGGAAGGCTGACTGACCTGGGTTATGGCATTGTTGGTTACACGGCCAAAGAACGTAGCGTTAATAAATGTCTTTTTGATGGTTTTGCTTAATCCCAGTTCAAAGTTGTTGGTCAATTCCGGACGCAGCGTTGGGTTACCGATGGTGATTACCTGTGGGTTAGCAGCATTGAAGTTTGGGTTCAGCTGTTGAAGACCGGGCCGCTGAATACGTCGGTTGAAACCAAGTTTTAATGTAGTCCCTTTAAACGTCTTCGAGGCATTCACGCTGGGAACCAACACGCCATAGTCACCTACACCCAGATTTCCACCTTCCCGGGTGCTGGCGTCGATGAAGGTGTGCTCATAACGTAGCCCTCCTTTGAAGGTGTAGCGATTTTTGGTGGTATATGTGTACGAGCTATAACCCGCAGCAATATTCTGGTGGTACAGCAATTCGCCCAGCGTATTGTTGACTTCGGTGGTAAATACCCCCGATGGACCTGCATATAGGTAGCGATAATCGCTGTTAACTTGCCGGAAAATAGCTTTACCCCCAAACTCCAGCAGTTGATTTTTCTTGATCGGTGTCTGGTAATCCGTTTGCAGGGTAAATTCCTGATTGACGTTTTTATTCAGATTTCGCTGACGACCGGTTAGCTCATTAGTGCCACTCAGTAAGTCGGCGTCGAAATTATTGGTTAGGTCATTCCGGCTATACAGTGTCGAAATACTCCACTCCTGCTGAGGTTTGAATGTATGCAGGTAATCGACGTTTGCGTCTACGGTGCCCGACAGATTTTTAGCATCTACATTCCGGTACGCCGTTGAGCCAGCCACACCGTTCGTAAATAACTGCGTCATTAAATCCTGCTGACTCAGCATGTTCCGAACGCCATAGCGTACACCGGCCGTCAGGCTCTGATTTTTAGCCAGGTCGTAGTCAAAGCCCAGATTATACTGACCAAACAACCCCGAACTATGTCCGTCGCCACTCTGGCGGGTCAGCGTCGATACGCCATTGATCTGGCTGGTCTGATCGAGGTTGGTTTTGGTAACGGTATTGTACATGGCCCGCCCGAAGCCCCCCAGCGTAAAGCCAGCCTTGCCTTTGCGGTAATTGCCATTGAGCGACAGCATCGAGCCCCGGTTACCCACACCCGAATCGATGTTGAGGTTCAGGCCCTGCAGACTGTTCTTTTTCGTAATGATGTTGATGATCCCACCCGAGCCTTCTGCGTCATATTTCGCCGACGGACTGGTAATCACTTCCACGGTTTTGATCTGATCGGCCGGAATCTGCTTCAACGCATCCGCTACGCTGCTGGCAACGATTGTGGATGGTTTATTATTAATCAGCACCCGAATGTTAGAGCTCCCCCGAAGTGATACGTTCCCGTCCAGATCGACCGTAAGCAAAGGCACTTTACGCAGAATATCGGTAGCGTCCCCCCTTTGGCCGTAATGTCCTTATCGGCGTTGTAAACCAATCGGTCCACTTTTTCTTCGATCATGGCGGCCTGCCCCACAACAGTCACTTCTTCCAGCGTTTTGATACTGGAAGATAGCCGAATAGTGCCCAGGTCCAGGCTTTGTCCATTCGTTACGTTGAGGTTATCAATCGTCTTATTGCGGAAACCAACAAAACTGACCAGAATCCGGTATTCACCGGCTACCAGTTTGGTCAGCGCGAATTTTCCCTTCTCATCGGCTACCGTACCGTCTACGGCTTTACCCGTCGATTTATTGTAGAGCGCAATGCTGGCAAATTCAACGGCTTTCGACTGGGTCGAATCGAGGACGGAACCGCTAATTTTAGCGGTTCCCTTCGGGCTCTGGTCGCCCGCGGTGCCCGGCAGGGCTTTCGTTTGGGCAGAACCGCCCATGGCAGGAAACTGAGCCTGAACCGGCGAAAGTAAACTAGTGATCAGTAAACAGGTTGCGACAAAAATGAAGTGCGTTTTCATGAGGTTTCTTTGAACGCAACAAAGTTGTCACCTCAGCGCTACGCCTGAAAATGAAATCGGATGAAGGCGGAAATCGACCGGATGGACAGGGGTTAATGCGGGATGAATGAAATACCCATCAACTACAGCCGGTCTATTTCTGACTCCAGAATTTAGCGATATAAGCTCTTTTTCAGCTAAAACAACGATTTTCGCAACAATAGCGATACGTATCAGCGACGCTGTTTAGGTTTTACTGAAAAGCGAATGTTTGTCATCCCGAAGAATGAGGGATCTATAGATTACCTAACTTTCCAGATCCCTCATTCTTCGGGATGACAAACATTCGCCTTCATTTCTAATTGGTTTTAGGGAAATAAAAAACTTAAACAAGTTCAATCAGCGGTTTTAAAGAAATTCCACTCTTTCGAGAAGTCAGTTTTCATGGTTCCCTTCGGAAATACGTAGTGCGACTGCGCCCAGTTGTTCCATTGCTGATCCAGCTTTTTTACCAGATCCGGCTGCTCAGCGGCACGGTTACGGCGTTCTGTTCGGTCGGTTTCCAGGTCGTACAATTCCCAGGGTGCGCCAATGACACCGACGGCTTTCCATTTACCGTACCGGATCGCCCGATGATTTTCGTGCTCCCAGTACATAAACTCATGCGGCTGTCGCGTTCCGGTTGTCAGCACAGGCAATAGGCTTTTCCCTTCAATTGGATGAATTTTCTGGCCTTTCGCTTCCGTTGGATACGTAGCGCCACTGGCCTCCAGGAAGGTGGGCATAATATCGATCAGGTAGCCCGGTGTTGCTGTGATTTTCCCTTTCTGACCTTTGGTGCCAGCCGGGTAATGAACAATCAGCGGAGTAGCGATCCCGCCTTCGTAAGATACGTGCTTAAAGCCTTTAAACGGTGTGTTTGAGGCATTTGCCCATACTCCACCATACGAGATGGCACCGCCTTTGGCCGGATCGTTGATATCACTCAAGGCTCCTCCGCCTAATACGCCCCCTTCCTGACAGGCACCGTTGTCGGACAGAAACACGAGTAGCGTATTGTCTAACTTTCCAGCCTTCCGGAGATAATCGACCAATTTGCCGATATTCTGATCCATGCGATGGACC
Organism: Spirosoma sp. KNUC1025; assembly: GCF_045160025.1. Classification (GTDB taxonomy): domain Bacteria; phylum Bacteroidota; class Bacteroidia; order Cytophagales; family Spirosomataceae; genus Spirosoma. The sequence continues at coordinate 2,070,953 of NZ_CP087139.1, read as the reverse complement.
TGAGCGGCATAAACGGCCATGCGATAATCCATTTCACGCTGCTTCGCGGTGTCCTGTTGAGCCCAGGCCGGATAAATCTCTGGCCGGGCCGACAATCCCCATTGTTCAGGCACGATCCCTTCTTTAACCTGCTTCCGGAACCGCTGTTCGCGTAGGGCATCCCAACCCTGGCGGTAGTTGCCCCGGAATTTTTCAATGTCTTTCTCCAGGGCATGTAGTGGCCAGTGGGGCGATGTAAAAGCCAGATACAGGAAAAAAGGCTGCTGGTCTTTCTGTTCGTTCAGGAACGTCAGGGCGTTGTCAGTGAACGCATCCGTCGTGTAAAAAGGTTGACTGACCCGCTCAACGGGTTCATTATCCTGCCAGATACCACGCGGCTGAATGGGGTCGAGGTAGCTACTGGCCCCCGCCAACAGACCGTAGTAGCGGTCGAAGCCACGCTGACGCGGACGCAGATCAGGCGTAGCCGAGCCCAGATGCCACTTTCCGGCCATATAGGTGTGATAACCAACGGTTTTCAGCACTTCGGCCAGTGTCACACAATTGCGGTTTATTTCGCCCCGGTAGCCGTAAACGCCATAATCGTAATCAATGCGATTGCTGGGTTCTTTAGTCATATGGCCAATACCCGCCTGATGCTGAAACAGGCCGGTCAGCAGCGACGCACGCGTTGGGCAACAGCGGGCAGTATTATAAAACTGCGTGAACCGAACCCCATCGTGAGCGAGCCTATCCAGATTAGGGGTTGGAATTTCGGAGCCGTAGCAGCCCAAATCCGAATACCCCATATCGTCGGCCATAATCAGAACGATATTAGGTTTCTGAGCCGCTTTGGGAGCCGTTGGCTTCCTGGGCGGTGTAGCTCCGAGCAAAAGAATCCCGGCAAGCAACACACTGAATGGCACTATTTTTCTCATGGCTTAACCAATTAATTCGTTGTCTTTTGAAAGTCAGTTACCGTCTTTTTTCGCCATTCCCGCAGTTGCGACAGGAGCTGAATACGTTTGGCGGGTAGTTTTTCCGCTACGTCATTCTGTTCGCCTAAATCGTCGGCGAGATTAAAAAGCTGGATCTGGCCATTGTCGAAGTATTCAATCAGCTTGAAATCTCCGTTACGTATGGCACCGGCAGAGCGCCCGCCCAGAAAATGCGGCTTCGGCAACGGATAATGCCAGTACAGCGTTCGAGGAGCCGACTTTTTGTTGCCCGTAAGCACAGATGCGATACTCACTCCATCCAGTATCGAAGACGTTGTGGTTTTTACAGCCGCCAGGTCCAGCAAAGTCGGGTAGATGTCCAACGTATTGATAACCTGCGTAGAGACCGATCCGGCCTTTATCGAACCGGGCCAATACGCAATGAACGGCTCCCGAATACCTCCTTCGTATAACTCCGATTTGCCGCCCCGCAACGGCGCATTGGATGTTACGTTGCTTTCCCCGCCGTTATCAGACGTAAACAGAATCAGTGTGTTTTCGCGAAGTCCCAGTTCGTTGAGGGTGCTCATAATCTGCCCAACGCCCTCATCAATACTTTCGAGCATGGCGGCCAGTTCAGGATTGTTTTGTTTGGTGCCTGCCCCTGATTTCTGCGCGTATTTCGCCACCATTCCTGCTTTAGCGGCCAGTTTTGTATGCACAGCATAATGGGACAGGTAGAGAAAAAACGGTTTGGCCTGATTGCGTTTTATAAAGTCGACGGCTTCGCTGTTCAGCCGGTCGGTCAGGTATTCTCCTTCCGTTTTGGCCGTTATGTCGGGCATGAAAAAATACGGGTGAAAATAGTCGCCGTTGGCTATGTATCCGGTTTCTGAACAGATAACTTCGTCCCATCCGTGTTTGGCAGGCTCACCCTTTTTCTTCCCGTAATCACCGGTCAGATGCCACTTGCCAATCAGCCCGCTATGATAGCCTGCTTTCTGCAACTGTTCGTTGAGTGTTACGTAGTTGGGCGACAGAAATTTCTCGTCTTTGGCATCCAGATAATCCGTTATCCCGACACGAGCCGGATGCTGACCGATCATCAGTGCAATACGTGTTGGCGTACAAACGGGCGCCGTGGCATAGGCTTGCGTGAAGCGCATACCTCCGGCTGCCAGTCGGTCCAGATTCGGCGTTTCGTTGAAGCGATTACCGTAGCAACCCAATTCGCTCCACCCCAAATCGTCGGCCAGAATAATAATGATATTCGGTGGTGTTTTCGGTTTGTTCTGCTGCGAAAAAACTGGCACCATAACCAGCCATAAACCAACAATCAGCGCCAATCGACTGACCATGCAATTCTTCATTTGATCATTTTCCAGATAGTACGCTCATTATTGAACAGCCCGTTTCAACGCGGCATATCGCTTTCGCATGTTTTCCAACTCCTTCGCATACCGGGTGTCTTTCGCCAGATTCATCGTTTCATGAGGGTCCTGAACGGTATTGTACAACTCTTCATAGCCATGCTCGATGTAGTTCATGTATGTAAACACCGTTCCCACAACGCCTTCAACCTTAGGGATTCGGGGACTGCCCATAAACGTATGTTCGTAGAAAAAGTCCGTTCGCTCCGGTGTCGGATTTTTGAGATCACGTAACAGGTCTGTGCCCTGCATACCCGCCGGAATGGGTACTCCGGCCCGTGCTAAAAGCGTGGGCGCTACGTCGATGTTCAGGGCAATTTGGGTGGATTTACTACCTCGGAGCTCTACGGGTAACCGGGGGTCGTAGATGATAAGCGGCACCCGGATGGATTCTTCATGACCGTACCATTTGCCTTCCAGCCCATGTTCGCCCAGATAAAATCCGTTATCGCCCATAAAAACGATGACCGTGTTCTGATCCAGATTCAATGATTTCAGTTGAGCAACCAGCTTACCAACAGCCTCGTCGACACCCGTAATCAGCCGATAATAATTCTTCACCGTTTCGGCATGTCGGTCGGGCGTTGAGAGTAAAGGTTTCCACCGAACACGCGCAATATTCTGATCGGTTCGAAAAAAATCTGGGAAACTGTCCCAGTACTTTGGATCGGCTGTTAGCGGCAGCGGAATTTTGGCGTTGGCATACAGGTCTTTAAAGCGTGATTGGACTACGTAGGTTGGCGGATCGCCGTCCAGTTCATGCGGGGCTTTAAAACCGACAGACAAACAGAACGGACCCTGGCTGGATGGCCCCTGATTAGCAAATTCGCTCAGAAATTTCTGAATAGCATGGCTGATCGTATCCGTATCATGAATGAGCCGGCCCTGCGCGTCGGGCACTTCATAGTCTGGCTGACTTTTTGGTGTACAGGACCAATAGTCGAAGGCGTCACTCGGCTGGTGCTTTGTTCCCACCCCGTACTTGCCGATAAAGCCAATTTTATACCCGGCTTTTTTGAGCAGCAGCGGGTACGTTTGTGCCAGCGCTGCCGGGCTGAACGGCGTATCGAAATCCTGAATCTTATGCCGGGACATATACTGACCGCTCAACAGACTGGCCCGACTTACGCAGCAGATCGACGTAGTGACGTAAGCATTCGGAAACAGGATGCCAGTACGTGCCAGCGCATCCAGATTAGGGGTTTGAATAATCGGATTGCCCATGACACCCAGAGCATCCCAGCGGTGGTCATCAGTCAGCAGAAAGATGATATTGGGACGACTCGGTTTCCGGGGTTGAGCCATCAGTGTTCCGACTACCAAACCGACCAGAAGCAGACTATAAGTAAGTTTACGCATAATCGGATACACCCGAAAACGGCCTGTTTTACGGCTTTTTAGCATATACAGTATCAATAGCAGCCCCTTCGTCGCCCTGCTGTTTCATCCACTCCTGAAGCTTCTGTTTGTACTGGTTGATACGGTCCTGATATGCCGGATTGGCAGCCAGATTGGTAAGTTCCCAGGGGTCGCTCTGCGTATCGTAAAATTCTACCGCTGGCCTTTTCACAAATCGCTCCGTGATTTGCTTCGCTTTCGGATCGCTGGCTGCCTGCTCCGTCCAGGAAAACCAGACTGAATTCCGGTCCTTCTGTTTGGCATTCATCATGAAGCGATTGTAATATTCCTCATTCGGGCTGAGGTTCAGAATCAGTTTGTAGCGCGTATCGCGGATGCTACGTATCGGGTAAGGATTTCCTTCGGGAATATTATTATGAATACCATAGGCGTATTGCCGTACACCCGTACGTTGTCCCAATAACACCGGCAGAAAGCTTTTCCCATCCAGCCCCGCAATTGGTTTGCCACCCGCCAGTTCCACAAGAGTCGGTGTTATGTCTTCGTATTGCACAAGCGCATTCGTTTGTGATGCGGGCTTAACAGAACCGGGCCATTTAACCAGCATCGAACTTTTCTGGCTGGCATCCCAAAGATTCCACTTTGCCCCCGGAAACTGAGCGCCCTGCTCCCCCAGAAATATGACAATCGTGTTTTTGTCCTGACCCGTTTCCTTCAACAAGCGGGTGATGTCGCCCACCTGATTATCCAGTCGCCGAACCTCGGCCAGGTATTTAACAAACTGTTGACGGGTTACTTTCGTATCGACCCAGTCGGCAGGAAGCATCAGTTTATCAGGATCAAATTCGGTGGTATCGCCTACCGTCCAGGGAGTATGTGGGTTAATACTCATGACAAACAGGCAGTACGGTTTGTCATTGCGGGTGATGTATTCCTTTACGTCATTCAGTTCATAATCGTCCGTGGGCGCTACGCAGTTTGGCTCAAATCCCCTGACGATTTCAAATGGAAAAACTGTTTTAGGTTTGGTACTATGATCTTTACCCGTTAATCCGACCCGATAGCCCAGATCGCCCAGATAATGCCCGACACTTTTGAGGTTGTCATACACGGGTTTATGGTTCTGAAAGGACCCATGCCGTACGGGATATAGACCCGTAAACAACGACGCCCGCGTAGGAACACACATCGCTTCGGATGCGTATATCTGGTTGAATTTCAACCCTTCATCCGCCAGTGCGTCAATATGCGTAGTGCGCAGGTTTTTACCTCCATAGCAGCTTAATTGCCGACTGTCCAGATCATCGGCCATGATAATGATCACATTGGGTTTTGCGGTCGGGATCTGTTGCGCGAACGTACCAACTACACTACTGAGCAACAGCCAAATCAGTCCCAGACAGGTTTGTTTCCTTTTATTGATGTACATAATACGCTATGATTCAGCAGACTGGCCTGCCCGTATAGTGTAGCCCTGTTTACGATTCGAGTAGGCTATGGCTCAATTCATAAACAGGGCTCAAGCGAACGATTATAATGACTCAGCAATGCTGGCCTGGATTTCCGATTTAGGCGTTACGCCCGCTTTTTTCCAGACCTCCTTATTGCCTTTATAGAGTACCAAAGTAGGCAGCGAGGTAATTCCTAACTGTTTGACCAGTTCTTTATTCTCGTAGGCTTCCACCCGGATGACCTTTATCGTCGATGCCTGTTCTTTTTCCAGTTCATCGACCGTAGGAGCCAGCTTTTTACAGGAGCCGCAGTATCGCGAACCGAAATCGACCAGAACCAGCTTCTCCGAATTAAGCTGCGCCTGATAATCCGTCAGCGACCAGCCGCTACCCACTGTCGATACGACAGGTCGGCCGGAGCCAATCCACTTACTCAGTCCGCCGGGCAATTCCGTTACGTCGGCGAAGCCCGCTTCCCGAAGTTTTTTGGCGAGCTGGCCGCTACGTCCGTTGGCAATCGAATAAATAAAGACCGGATTTATTTTGGTCAAACGGCTGGCCTGTTTCTGGAAATCAGCTTCACTGGCTACGCTGAATGAGATGGCACCTTTCAAATGATTCTGTATGTATTCTTCCTCGGAGCGAGCATCCAGAATCTGCGCCCGACTACCGGCCTGGGCTAGTTTGGCTTCAAAAGCGTCGAATGAGGGCGGTGTATCCTGAGCGTTCAGGATTATCGATGCAAACAGAACAAGACAGAGAATAGCTACTATGCGACTGGTTTTCATATCATCTATTGAGTTAGTTGTGAACGTATTGAAAATGGCCGGAATGCCTTCAGGCTAATTCGTTGCCCGGACAGCCGTTTGGCCGGGAATGGCGTCATTCTGGGGTTTAATTCTGTCGTAATCAACGACGCCCGTTTTCTCGGCCCAGCGGAAGTACTCGGCCGATAATTCGTTGACGATATCGGGCTGGGCATCGGCCAGGTTAGTCAGCTCTCCCCGGTCTTTTTCGAGGTCGTAGAGTTCCCATTTATAGCTCGGGTAGGTCGAAACAATTTTCCATTTGCCTTTCCGAACGGCCCGGTTGCCAGCACGTTCCCAGAAAATCGGCTCTCCCCGGTCTACTTCACTGGCCTGCCCGAATAATACAGGCAGGAGGCTTTTACCCACCAATGGATTCGCTTTTACACCGTTGTACGTTGCTGGATACGTAACACCGGCCAGATCGTAGAAGGTCGGAGCCAGGTCGATCAGGTGGCCTGTGCCTTTGGCAACACTGCCCGCTTTGATCTGTTTAGGATACCAGGCGATAAAGGGTGTACTGAAACCGCCCTCGTGGAAGTTATTTTTGTATTGTCGCAGGGGTGTATTCGACAAATACGCCCAGTTCTGCTCCTGATAGTCGAATGAGCCCGCCGTTCCAACCGGGCCGGTGTTGCGGACGATGCCCCGGCGCAGTTGGCTGTAGCTGTTGAACCCACCCTGCGCTCCATTGTCAGACAGAAAGACAATCAGCGTGTTATCGTCTTTTTTGAGCTCTTTCAGCTTGTTCAGCACCTTACCTACGTTCTGGTCCATCCGGTCAACCATGGCGGCATACACTTCCATTTTGGCTTTCCAGAACTGCTTTTCGTCGTACGTGAGTTTATTCCAGTAAGGCACTTCGGGGTCGTGCTGAGCAATGCTTTGATTCTCAGTCAGAATCCCATTTTCCCGCTGGCGCTTCAATCGCTCGACACGTAACGAATCCCAGCCCAGATCGTACTTGCCTTTGTATTTGGCAATATCTTCGGGCAGTGCCTGAAGCGGCCAGTGGGGAGCCGTAAAGGCGATGTACAGAAAGAACGGGCGGTTTTCCTTGTTCTGCTCGTCCAGAAACTGCACCGCGTTATTGCCGATTTCATCCGTGAAGTAATACGAGTTATCCTTCGGGTATTGCCGAACATTGTTCTTGATCAGGGCTACCGGATAGGGACTATTGCCGAAGGGAAGCGGTTTCACGTCGAAGTAATCAGCGGCACCGCCCAGAATACCGTAGAACTTATCGAATCCCCGCTGGTTAGGCCACGACAGACTATCTTTTCCAACGTGCCATTTACCCGACAACAACGTACTGTATCCGCCCGACCGGAAAACTTCGCCCAGCGTTAGTGACTCGCGATTGAGGTAACCCTGATAGGCCGGTAAGCCCAGATTGACATCGAAATAACCAACGCCCGCTTTGTGCTGATACTGACCCGTTAGCAGTGAGGCCCGCGTGGGTGCACAAATGGAATTGTTGTAAAATTCGCGTAACCGAATACCCTCTTTGGCCAGCCTGTCGAGGTTGGGCGTACTGATCTCAGAGCCATAAATGCCCAGATCGGAATAGCCCATGTCGTCTACCATTATCAGAATAATATTGGGTCTCGTCGCACCGGCTCTGGACGCGGGCTTCGATTTCTGCTGGGCAACTCCGCTTACCGCAATCAGCATTGTAAGCAGAAAACTGCCAATAATTCGTTTCATAGCTTCGTATAAAATTGATTTTCAGGCGCTATTACGTTATTGACTACTAGGCAAGCCCGCGGCTTTCAGGTCTGCGAAGCCGCCAATGTTGTAAGCCTGCGAGAAGCCTAATACCTGCAACGTATCAGCCGCTTTGCCACTGCGATTACCCGACCGACAGTACAAATAAATGGGCTTCCGCTTATCCAGTCTGCTGATCCGGGTCTTGAAATCATCGGCTTTAAAATCAACGTTGGTCGAGTGGTTCAGGTGGCCTTCCTTATACTCTTCGGGTGTTCGCACATCCACCAGATAAGCCTTACCTTCCTCAATTTCGCGCGCTATGGTTTCCGGTGATTTTTTCGTGTTAGTCAGTGTGCCGATACGTTCCTGGGCAAAAGCATTAGTCGATAAGGCAACTGTGAGCAGCAACAGCCCTGTTTTCTGGATGATGTTCATGGGATATGGTCAGCTTTGATCGTGGCGTACTCGCTTACTTTTTCTCGTTCAGATACGATTGCTGCGGGGCTTCGAAATCGAGCGTGACTTTGTTAATTTTTCCGGTAAAGGCATACGGCACTTTATACGTATCGGCAACGGGTGTCAGATCATCCAGTCCGACATTAACGCCTTCGTGTGAGTAGCTACTGGCAATGCTCCGCCCAAACGTTGTTTCGCCTTCCTTGGCTCCGTTGATATACAGCCTGATCTGTCCGCTTTTTTTCTGTTCGTTATAGGTAATCTCAGCGCGCAGCTGTGCCTTGCCGGATGGTACGCTCGCGTTTGAGCTGACAGCGTATTTGGTGCCATCGCCTAAGTTGTAAACAAACTGCAACTTCCGGTTCTGAATAAAGAAGCTCAGTCCTCCGGCACGCCCACCCCGCGATAGCAAAACCCCTTCGGTTCCGGCATCAGGAATCGTTACGTCCGCCGTCAGGGTGAACGACGGCTTCCCGGCGAGCGGGCTGGCAATGTCGATTAGTGTTTGAATGCCGGGATACAAAACAACCTGGTTCAAATTTTTATAGGCCGAGGGACCTACGGTTGGGGGCGTACCGTCTTTCAGGGGGTATATGTTGTACTTAACCGCTTCACTTTCAAACAGAGCACGCAGTTCTTTCAGCTTTCCGGGATTACTCGCGGCCAGATCATGCAGCTCGTTGAAATCTTCGTTCAGGTTAAACAACTCCCATTTATCCTGCTCGAACGGTTGCTTCTTCACGTGGAGGGTACCGGCTTTCCAGCCGTCCTTGTAAATCGAGCGCGAACCCAGAATTTCGTAGTACTGCTGGGTGTGCCGGTCTTTTGCTTTAGCGTCGTTCAGGCTGTAGGCAAGACTTGTTCCCTCTACGGCATCCTGTTTGTACCCGTTGATCGTCTGCGGAACCTGGGCTTTCATCAGTTCAACTGTCGTTGGCAGGATGTCGATTACGTGGCCATATTGCGTACGGATACCACCTTTTTCCTTAATTCCGTTCGGGTAAAAAACAATGAGCGGATTCCGGGTGCCGCCTTCTGAATTCGCATCTGTTTTCCACTGCCGAAACGGTACGTTCGTGGCGGCAGCCCAACCCAGCGGATAATTGGCTTTGGCGAATTCAGTACCGATCAGATCAATCTCTTCCAGATTCTTTTTCAGGTGATCTTCATCCGAAATAGCGGGGTCGAAATTATTCACCGTACCGACGAACGTACCTTCTTTACTGGCTCCATTATCGCCGACAGAAACGAAGACCAGTGTGTTGTCCAGCTGCCCGGTTTGCTTCAGGTGGTTGATAATTCGCCCGATTTCGTAATCGGTATACGACAGAAATCCGGCATACACTTCCATGAAGCGAGCATACAATTTCTTTTCGGGAGCCGATAGCGTATTCCAGTCTTTAATACCCGGATTACGGGGGGGCAGCACCGTATTTTTAGGCACAATGCCCAGCCTGATCTGATTGGCTAACACCTGCTCCCGGTACTGATCCCAGCCACCATCGAATTTGCCTTTGTATTTGTCGCTCCACTCCTTCGCCACCTGATGGGGTGCATGACCCGCGCCAGTGGCTACGTACAGGAAAAACGGTTTGGCAGGGTCGGCAGATTTCTGTTCAGAAATGTACTCAATGGCTTTGCTGGCCAATACTTCGTTGAAATGTTTGCCGTTCTGCTGGTCTTTAATCCGGCGGGTATCTTCCCAGAATTCCGTGTGCCACTGGTCGGTGCTCCCCCGCGACGGAAACCCATAGAAATGATCAAATCCACGACCGGTTGGCCAGCGATTGAAGGGTCCGGCGGGGGTCAGGTCGGCCAGGGGCGTAATGTGCCATTTGCCCAAAGCAAACGTATTGTAGCCGTTTTCTTTAAGAATTTCGGCAATGGTTGCTTTTTCAAACGGAATCTGGGCGTCATAACCGGGTGTTCCAACGGCATTTTCCGGAAAAAGACCCATATGGGCCGAGTGGTGGTTACGTCCCGTTAGCAGGGCCGCGCGGGTTGGTGCGCAGATGGATGTCGTATGGAAATTGGTATACCGCAATCCATTATACGCCAGGCTATCCAGTGTTGGCGTCTGGATTAATCCACCAAACGAGCTGACGGCCCCGAACCCTATGTCGTCCAGTAAAATCCAGACAATATTGGGTGCACCCTGGGGTGCTTTTTTGCGTTCAGGCCACCACTGCTGGGTTTCGCCAACTGTTTTTCCAATAGCGCCTTTGTAAGGCTGAACAGGCGTATACTGCGCGCGAACACTAGTGCCCGTTACCAGCAAAGCCCCGGCCACCAGTGAGAATTTAGTGAGAGAAAGAGGAATGTTTTTCATAGAAGAATCGATGAAATAAATTGATGAGCCCCGTTAGTATCCCGGATTTTGCGTGAGTAAGGAATTGTTGTCAATTTCCGACTGAGGAATCGGGTACAGACGATGTTTTTCGGCAGCGTTCGTCTTGCCCACTTTCTGTAGATTGGCGACGAACGTACTTTTTCCCGAAGCATCTTTCTGACGGATCAGATCAAACCAGCGCTGGTATTCAAACACCAGCTCCAGCCGCCGGTCCAGGTAGAGCGAATCCCGAAACTGATCCTTCGTCAGGCCAGCGGTTAAGTTGGGGAGACCTGCCCGACTCCGGACCCTGTTGATCGATTTGTACGCTTTGGCTGTAGGGCCATTGGCCTCATTTTCGGCTTCCGCATGAATCAACAGAAGTTCAGCGTATCGCAGAATAGGTACGTTGGCGGCCGACTCACTCGTTACTGAGGTCGAGTTGGGGTCCCACCATTTATGAAAAAAGGGCGTTGAGTCATTAGGAACGGCCGAATTGGCGATAGGAAGCGCGTATTTCCGGCCGTTGGTGGGGCTGGTAAAATACCGGACAAACGTAACGTCCCGGCGTTTGTCCGTGGGCTTATAGATTTTATAAATGTTGTAAAACTTGTCGCTGCCGTTGGTGTAGTACCGTACCATATGTGCATAATTGCCCGACAGACCGGGGATAGACGACAGAATGGACCTTGGATTTTCATTATTGCCCTGCCCCTGCGAATTCGATTTGAACTGAGCGGAGAAGATATGCTCTACTCCGTTTTTGGTAGCAGGCAAAAACACATCCGCGTAATTGGTGAACAGGTTATACCCAAACGTACCCGTTCCCCCATCAGCGGCTGACAACACCTCTTCGGCTTTTTTCACAGCATCCTGGTAGTGTGACGCAATGTTAAGCGGCAGCGATGCCTTCGTCAGGTAGACTTTTGCCAGCAGGGCTTTGGCAGCGCCCTGTGTTGCTCTGCCAACATCGGGAGCGCTGTAAGAAGCAGGCAATACGGTAGCGGCTTCGGTCAGGTCTTTTTCAATCTGCTCGTACACCTGCGTCGATGGCGATTTAGCAATGGCGTAGTCGGAAGCCGTCACAAATTTCTGATACTGCGTGATCAGCGGAATGTCGCCGTACAGACGTACCAGATTGAAATAGTAGAGCGCCCGTAAGAATTTGGCTTCACCCAGCAGTCGATTTTTCAGCGTAGCATCGAACTCAATAGCAGGTACTTTCTCCAGCACTACGTTCGCTTTTTTGATGGCGGCATAATGCTGCTGCCAGAGTTCGTATACCCGCAGATTGGTCGAAGAATGCGCCAGCACAGCCAGCGACCGAACGTCGGGGTTCGTAGCGCCCGGACCAGGATCTTCGTCGTCACCGGCCATGTTCATGCCCGTATTGAACAACGTATTGTAGGGCGTTTGAACCGTACTTCCGCCAGAGTTGAGCAGGAAGTACACGGCATTGACGGCATTGATGGCGTCGGCCTGGGTTTTGTAATACTGGTCTTCCGAAACAAACGCTTCAGGGGCTTCTTTGAGAAAATCGTTGCAGGCAGTCAGCGACAGCGTAATGAGACCTGCTACCGCGTAGTTCAGTAATTTCATTGTCAGTAAAAGTTGATTTGCCGGATTAAAGCGAGAGCGATAGCCCGACCTGATAGGATTTGTTGTTGGGATACACGCCGTTGTCGATGCCTTTGTTGATGAGCGATTGCCCATTCAGACTCACTTCCGGATCGTAGCCCGTATAGTTCGTCCAGGTAGCGGCATTCTGAGCCGATACGTACACGCGGAGGTTCTTCAGATGCGCTTTGGTCAGCAGTGCTTTCGGCAGTGTATAACCGAACGAAATGTTCTTGAGCCGATAGTACGTAGCATCCTCAATAAATCGGTCGGAGATGGTAATGGCAGGGTCCTGAAAAGCGGCTTTTACGTTCGTATTCGTATTGGTTGGCGTCCACCGATTGAGCAGGTCTCTGGAACCATTGGTGTAGCCCGTGCCGAGTTCGAGATTGGCCCGGTTAGCATTGTATAGCTTCCCACCGATAGAGCCCTGAAAGAAGATCGACAGATCGAAACCTTTGTAATTGAACGTATTGGTCAGACCGACGGTGAAACCCGGCTGATTCGGAATCACGATACGGTCGCCAGCCTGGGTTATGATGCCATCGCCGTTGATGTCTTTGTATTTCTGACCACCCGGACTTTTGTTAGCCTGTGGGGTTAAAGCAGCTTCTCCCGACTGAATAACGCCGTCGGTCTGGTAGACGATGAATGAACCCAGTGGGTACCCGACCTTAGCGATGGACGGCGAGGAAATGTCGGGAATAATCTGATCGACGCCATTCCCGAGGCTAAGGATTTTGTTCCGGTTGGTCGAATACACCAGAATCGTGTTCCATTTCAGATCGCCCGTCGTATTGCGCGAGTTGATGTACAATTCAAAGCCCTGATTCGAAACAGCGCCGATATTCTGGTAAATGGTTGAGGCTTGCCCGCTGTAGAAATTAGACAGCCCCGACGTACCAGGAACGGTACGGCTCAAGAGCAGGTCGGTTGTCTTTTTATAGTAGTAATCGGCCGTAACCTGAATTCGGTTGTTGAGCAGCCCCAGGTCAATTCCCGCATCGACCTGAAACGTTTTCTCCCAGCCCAGATTCGGATTCGGAACCGTATTGGGCGCAAAGCCGGACACGGTCGAGCCCGAGAAGTTATACCGGAAATAAGCCAGCTGCGACAGCGATTGATACGGTGGAATATTCTGGTTGCCAGTAAGGCCCGCACTTAGCCGGAGCTTTAACACACTCACGTTACGTACCTGCGAAAAAAATGACTCGTTGCTCACGTTCCAGCCAAAGGCCGCCGACGGAAAATAGCCCCATTTATTACCCTCCCCGAAGCGGGAAGAGCCATCGGCACGTAGCGTAAAGGTGACCAGGTATTTGTCGTTGTAGCCGTAATTGACCCGCCCCAGATAGGAGGCTAACGCCCACTTGCTGGCAAACGAACTGGGGGTTCGGTTGGTAATGCCGGTGCCCAGGTTATTATAGGAGAACGCATCGGTAGCAAAACCAGCCGCTTCGGCCACCGCTCCTTTTGAGTCGGATTGCTGGGCCGTGAACCCAACAACCGCATTGATTTTGTGCCGTTCGTTGATCTCTCTGTCGTAACTGAGCGTATTTTCATTCAGCCAGTTCGTTGTGAAGGCCGACCCAACAATGGCGTCCCCCTGAAGATTTTGCCCTTCGGCCGTACTACTCGGCAGGTAACGGTTCTGTTTGTTGTCGACAATGTCGGTGCCAAACAGCACTTTGGCCCTTAGACCATCAACAATCTGGTATTCGGCCGATACGTTGCCCAGTATGCGGTTGGTAATGGTTTCGTTTAACTGGTTATAAAGCGAATTGATCGGGTTTTGTAAGCTCGACTCAAACGGGCTGTTCACCACATACGTACCGTCGTCTTTATAGATCGGCAGCGAAGGCGGTGTAAGCAGCAGGTTACCCACAATGGCCGCTGGCGCTACGTTGGCCTTGATGGTGCTCGCCGTTAAGTTGCCCGTAATCAGGAGCCGTTTATTGTACTCATGAATGAGGTTGATTCGGGCCGAATACCGTCTAAAATCGGTGTTCTGGAGAATACCGTCCTGCTTGAAGTAGTTGCCCGATATAGCCAGCCGTGTCCGTTCTGAACCAGACAGAATTGAGATGTTGTGATTCTGAATCGGCGCCTGCCGGAAAGCTGCCGCCTGCCAGTCGGTACCTACGCCCGACGTATCAAGCGAGTAGCCCAGCGAACTGGGCAAGGTCGTTGTTTTGCCCGAGTTGGTCGCAGCATCTTTTCGCAGTTGCCACCACTCGCGGGCGTTGAGGAGCGGAAGCGTACGAATGACGCTCTGTACGCCATAATACGCATCGTAGTTGACCGACGACTTATTTTTTGTCCCATTTTTGGTAGTAATAATCACCACCCCATTGGCACCGCGCGACCCGTAAATAGCTGTAGCCGAGGCATCTTTCAGTACGTCGATGTTTTCAATATCTGACGTATTTATCGACGACAACGGGTTGATTTTAGAACCGTCTGTTACTCTGGCGTCGTTCAGCGAGTAATCATTATTGATCGGGAAACCATCAATGACGTAGAGCGGATCACTACCGGCCGTAATCGAATTATTTCCCCGTATCTGTACGCTGACGCCACCGCCCGGTTGCCCGGAAGTTTGCGTAACAATTGCACCAGCTACCGACCCTTGTAGCAATCGCTCGACGGAGGCAACAGGCTGGCTTTTTATTTCCAGAGGTACCGAGGCAATTGAGCCCGTTATATCGCTACGTTTCTGCGTACCGTAGCCAACCACAACGACTTCATTTAATTGACCAAGATTTTCCTCCAGCTCAATATCGATTGTATTGGAAATTGCCGTGACTTCGCGTGTTTTATAGCCCACGTACGTAACAACAAGCGTAAACGGTAATGTCTGGGCCGTTTTCAGGGTGAACTTCCCGTCGACATCTGTTGCGGCTCCGTTGGTAATGCCCTTTATCTGAATGGTAGCCCCAATCAGGGGTTCTTTTGTTTTTTCATCGACAACCTTACCGGTGAGGGTAGCATTAATGACGGGTGCCGTGCCTTGTGCAAACAGACCTGAAGGCTGGGTAAGAATCCAAATCCATAGTAATAAAATAAAACTTTTTTTCATTGCTTTGTACTGGTTAGATAAAATAAGGACCTGCGACAGTCGTGCCAACGGCTGCCTCAATTCAGTTGCCACTGATCATGTGCCTTGTTTTCAGCCAGCCAATCCTGCTGCAACAGGATTGGCTTTTTCATTTATTGGGGGTTAAATAGTAAAAAAAATAATTGCCACTATCGTTATAGAACGGACCGTACACACCTGAATCCCAGATTGTTACTTGCGCTCGTTGTTTCGCCCTTGCCCCGGCTGCCGGCCTGGTATCGGACGCAATACTGATCACTACACAGGAAGGAGCCGCCCCGCTGTACGTGTTTTATGGTACCGGGTTCGTCGGGATCGTAGCTATTGCCGGGTCCTTTCGGGTTATTGACCGGACTCTTCTGGTAATAGTCGGGCCGATACAGATCGCTGCACCATTCCCACACGTTACCTTCCATATCATACAGACCATACGCATTGGCGGAATACGTCTGCACGGGTGCGGTTGTCCGGAAACCATCTTCGGCGGTATTGGCATTTGGAAAATTGCCCTGAAAAATATTGGCGGCCCATTTTCCTCTGGGTTTCAATTCGTTGCCCCAGTAATATTTTGCTGCTTTCCGTCCTGCCCGAGCCGCAAACTCCCACTCGGCTTCGGTTGGCAGGCGTTTACCCGCCCATCTGGCGTAAGCAACCGCATCGTCATAGCAAACCTGCACCACAGGCTCACTGTCTTTACCCACAATACTGCTCTTTGGACCCAACGGATGCCGCCAGTTGGTTCCAGCTACGTATTGCCACCACTGCACTGGGTTCTGAAGCGATACGGCCTGGGTGGGTGGGGTAAATACAGCCGAGCCAGGAACCAGTTTATCGGCTGGTACGCCGGGAAAATCGGCCGGATTCAATGGGCGCTCAGCCACGGTAACGTAGCCTGTTGCTTTCACAAATGCAGCAAACTGAGCGTTGGTCACCTCATGCCTGTCCATCCAGAAACTGTTGACCGTTACGCCATGAATGGGCCTGGCATCTGGAAAATCAGCGGCTCCCATCTGAAAATTCCCTCCCTGAATCAATACCATCTCCGCAGTTTCGGAGCGGTTTTCCGGTTTGGCCAAACTGCCCGAACGCAGAACGGCTGCCCGCGAAGGAATTTTGCACAGTGGGCCTTCACAAAGCGAAATCGATTTTCTGTCCTCGGCCTCCGGTACGTTATCCATCACCACATTCTTCTGCATGAATGAGCTGACAAGGACAAGAGCGAGAACGGGTATTAGTAGTTTCATGGCATTTACGACAAGTATTCGTTACGCGTTCGCCAGTTCGGGTGTCGGCGAGGTTTCGACTGCATCACCCACTTCAGGGCCATCGGCCGCTAGTTCGCTGCCTTCTTTCTTCGATTTGAAAATGGGCCACAGGAATTGCGCATACCACTCCTCTTCTTTATAAAACTTGATGCCGAAAGAAGCCGGATACTGACGGGTGATGATGCCGGTACCGAAGATGACGTCCCACAGGAAAAACATGTTGCCAAAATTGCCTTTGTAATGGCCTATGCCATCGTCAGTTGTGTCGGCATGGTGCGCATGGTGCGTGGCCGGGGTCGAGATGAGCCGCTCCAGTACCCAGGCAATCGGATGCAGCAATCGGTATTTGTAAAATGGCTTATCCCACGGGATGCTGCTGTGAGCCGATGTTGTAATGAGCGATTTGATCACCGTTACGAACAGCGCCGGTAAACCCAATCCCAGATACGTAAGGGTAGCCGTTAAATAGGTCTGCGAGAAAAAATGGTATAGATGAAATTCTGCCGGGAAGCCATCGCCATACCCATATACGGTGCCGAGTGGTGCGTCCGGTGAAAACGCCACATAAACGGAACCTGATGGTGCAGCCGGTGATACCAGTACTGAGTCAGATCGTCGGCCACGGCAATGATGAACAGACCGCTCCAGAAAGGCACCCAGCCAAATATGTTTTTAAAATCAGGAAGCAGGTACGGGAGAATCTGCAGACTGAAAAAAGCGATGGTAGGCGGTACCAATAGTTTGGGCGCAAAAAAGCAGACCAGATCGAGGGTTTTCTCATTTTTGGTCCATTTATTATCATACAATCCCAGCGCAAATTCGGCAATGCCCAGCACCAGGATAAGCACAGGCAAGCCCCAGGTTTTAAAGTTTCTGAATACTGGTTCAACAAACTGAAAAGCCGCTGGAATAGCCGTTTTAAGGTCGCTCGGTGGCTGATTTTTCCAGGGTGTTTCACCCGTAATCTGGCACCACAGCAGCAGGGTCAAAATTGGAAGAGAGTACAAAAAAACGCTGATAAGCGCATCACGGGTGATTTTGGTAGTAAAGGATGTTTCGAGTGCCATGTTCGGTTCAATCTAGTTGGTAAACAGGGTTTTAATGAGTAGAAGCCATCCGGCGATGATGGTAAGCGGCATAAGAAAGACCAGTATGCTTACGCCTATTTTTTTCGTCAAAATCAGTATGTCCTGGAGCAATGTCATTGGGTTTGTGGTCAGTTTCCGAATCAGATTTATGGGGTGCCATTTCAAATAGTTAGCGTCAGATAGCGATAAAAATCCGGTAGTGACGTAACGATAAAGGCTTGTTGATGAAGTGTTTAAATCAGTGCTGCTTGATAGAGTGGTTGCTTGATACAATTTATCATTATAATCTATAGTTTATATAGAATAATGTAAACTATGAAAAATCTACAGCGGGTATTAAACAGTACGGTTTTACGGATTTTTATTAAAGACAACAACAGCGATCCGAAACAAACGGCCTGGCAGGCGTTTCGTTTCTCAGAACAGGCATTGAAAATAATCGCAGTGGCATAACGAATTTCAAAACCTCTCTTCGCTTTTCATACCGTTGAAAAGACAACTACTTTGCAGAGAGTAGTTAATATTGGCTCAAAGGTAAGGGCAACAATTTTTATTTTCCAAATTACTATACAAAATTTATCGGATAAAAAGACTACCCTAAAACTCTATCGAATTCAGGCACTAACTAAAATCATGTATGATCTCGAAAAAAGCAAAATATGCGATTAAAGCCCTTAAAGTACTGGCAGAAGCATACCGAAAAGGCCCGGTTCTGATTGCTACGATTTCGGCACAGGAACGAATTCCGAAAAAATTTCTGGAAGCTATTCTACTGGAATTGCGCAATCATGGCATACTACAGAGTCAGAAAGGAAAAGGGGGTGGCTATCTTCTGCGGGTAGAGCCCGAACGGGTCAGCCTCGCCCAGGTAGTCCGGATTATTGACGGGCCGATAGCCCCTACTCCCTGCGTATCGCTGAATTTCTATGTGCGCTGCGATGATTGCGCTGACGAGGAGACGTGTTCGATTCGGCCAATCATGCTACGTGTTCGCGATGCGAACCTGTCCGTGTATGAGAATACTACGCTGCAAATGCTGGCCGCTAGCGGAAAGATTGCATCGGAACTAGCTATTTAGCCGACCTGAACCAGATCGGTTGGCAGCATTACGTTTTTTTTGCGAGACGGGAAAATACGGAAGGCGAAGCAGCAACGAGATCAATACGTTTGTAGTCTTCAGGCCAAGTGCCTCACCTGAAAGTACGTATCACATACCTACGTTTATCGGTTCTCTTCGCGGATTACTGAAACGGGCGTTCAGGTACTGCCGGGCGGGCACTTCGATAAAACGAAACGTCAGGGCCGATAGAAGGAGGGTAATCAGCACAAGGATGCCATCCACAAACCAGCCAAATAGGTAATCAGGCGTCCCTTCTACCTCTGGTTGAGTGGGTATGTTCGGGTTTATATAAAGCGCAATGGCATAACAGGTAAGAATGAGTGGCGCATGAACCATGTAGATGGAGTAAGACAAATCCCCTAAGTAACGAAAGGGTTTACTGTTTAATACACGATGCGCATACCCCGTATTGTAAGAGGCCGCTAAAATAAGGAAGGCCGAAATCAGTATAATGCCAATCGAATGTAGTCCCAGATGCATAGACGCCAGCATACCTATTGAACTGATTAAAAGTATCCAGCTTGATTTCATCCATGCCTTACCCCACTGATACCGATAGAGTTCATATACAAGCATACCCAGTGTGAACCCAGCCAGACACCGCAAAAATGAGAAGTCGCCTGAAACATCCAGGGTATACGTCAACTCGTCCCCCTCGCGGGAAGTTATGCCAAACGTAGGAACCAAGTAATACATGATACACAGGTACATACCTATTATCAGGACCAGCATACTCAGCTTTCCTGCTAGGTTTAACCGGGTAATGAACGGCACCATCACTGGAAATAAAAAATACACCCACCACTCGGTTGCCAGTGACCAGGAAGGAGCATTGGGCGGTACAAAATCGTGCCAGGGCGAAGCAGGTATTAGTAAGAGAGACGTTAAAATAGCTCGATAATCGAAGACGGCTTTGATCTGATCCGGCAAGGTTTTTACCGTCATTATTTGCAGAATGGGGATAAGCGCCAGGATCATTGTGAACAAATGCAGCGGATAAATTCGGGCAAAACGGGCCTGCATGTATCGCTTATATGTAAGCTTACTGAACGCATGCTGAAAACTAGAGCCGTACACATGCGAGAGGATAAATCCACTTAATACGAAAAAGAAATCCACCAGGATATGCGCCGTAGCCATGAAGTAAGTCTGGGTTGTATCTATCAGAGGCATAAGCAGGCCATGGGCATGAACAAGAACGACTAACACAGCTGCAACTCCCCGAATGGACGCCAGATTAGAAAGGTAGATTGGTTGTTTCATGATGCGAGGACATACACTACTCAAAAAGATATGACCAGGAGGTAGCGACTGGTGATGATGGTTAGGTTGTTTTGAAGTAAGTCAGGATGGGCAATCAGGGTAGCAGACCGCCCGAGTAAAACCGAAGCCAACTTATGTTTTCCCTGATCGATTTGGGCACATGAGTAGAGCCATGATTAGCATATAAACGGTATTGGCACATTTGAATCGATAAAACGGTGTATTAGGCTGCGTGTTGTAGCCGGATCAAGGGCAGGTTGAGAGTCCTAAGGCAAGATAGAAAAAACAGCCGAATTCTGATCGTCGACCACCCATTTTATCACTTCATAGAGTCCTCAACAGACTGTAAAATCCAGAAAATCAAGGGAAATTCTCCTTAATTAGACGTATCATTCCTACTCCTCACGAGCGCACACAGTTATTCCTGCCTGTGTTCGTGAAGAGTGGAGATGATAAAAAATCCAGTACAGATTACGATATTTTCGGGAGAGACCAGGGCGAACGATAGTGTGCTTTGGTTAGCGCCAGTGCCGACGTATCACCTGCTACGTCACCCCGTCCGGCGTCCCAGATCACTTTATGGCCAGTCCGGTAAGCAATGTTGCCTAAGTGAGAATGCAACGCTACGTTACGTCCGGCCTCAGCAGGGCAGTTGGGCTGTTGTCGGGAACGAATGCAATCGAGGAAATTGCGGGTATGGCTATCCAAGTCCCTGCCGTTGCCGTACTGGATGGGTTGCGCCGGAACCAGGTAATGGCCCTGCTCCACTTCGGGTAGAACTTCCCATTTGCCCCGATCAATTACTACCGTGCCCAGGTTTCCGATAAAAGCTACCCCATGATCACGGTCGTAGGGTCCTCGTACGGTACCCAGCGATTGCTCCCATAACACAGAGAACGTACCGTAATCATAGATGACCTGCATGGTATCGGGCGTATCGCCGTCCTGATCCGGGAAGCCGAATTTGCCACCCACAGCGACCACTGATTTCGGTGCCGTTACGTTCATTCCCCATAATGCAATGTCGATCATATGGGCGCCCCAGTCGGTCATCAGCCCACCCGCATAATCCCAGTAATAGCGAAACGTACCGTGAAACCGGTTGCGGTTAAACGGGCGCTTTGGCGCCGGGCCCAGCCACATATCGTAATCAACACCTGCGGGAACCGGCTCATCGGGACGGCGTGGAAATTCTTTGCCGTACCCCATAAATGCCCACGTTTTTATGGAACGTACCGTACCAATTTTTCCAGCCTGCACATAGGCAAGAGCTGCTTTCCAATGTTCACCGCTACGTTGCCACTGCCCTACCTGAACAATGCGGTTATAGCGTTTGGCAGCCGCCACGATCAGATTGCACTCTTCGATGGTGTTGGCCAGCGGCTTTTCTACGTAACCATCCTTCCCGCCTGACAGGCGTATACGGCAGGCAAACAATGCCAGTGATCGGGCGTACCAATGATGACAGCATCAACCGTTTTATCATCAATCAGCTTTCGAAAATCGCTGTACAACGTCACCTTTTTACCAATTTGTTTTTCCAGTTCGTCGGCCCGCTTTTTTAGTACATTGCTATCGACGTCACACAAAGCCACACAGACAGCATCGGGATTTTTGAGCATCGACATCAAATCCGCCCATCCCATACTATTCACACCGATCAGGCCAATACGAATCGCATCAGCTGCCGCAACTCGCTGACCAGCAGAGCTTGGCAAGGTCGAGGTCAGGCTCATTCCAGCAGCTAACTGGGTCGATTGATAAAGAAAATCTCGTCTGGACGTAGGCATGGCTTGATCGGAGAAAAGTGTTTGATCGTGCGTGACTCTTACACCGGATATTGCCACTCACCCCGGTAGGCACGACCCAATAGCTTGTTTGCTTCCGGGTCATTTGGAATCTGACTGCCATCCCAGGCTACGCTACGTCCCAGTTTCATCGATAACATACCAAGCAACGCCATATTTGTTGACCGGTGACCAATTTCAATATCGCAGATGGGCGTTTTGTTAGCTTTAATACTTTCCAGAAAATTGGCCCAGAGCTGAGCAATGTTCTGATCGTCGGGCTTGTTAAGCTGAGCATCTTCGTGAATAACAGGCTTTTTCGGGTCTGTTGGATAGAACGTCCATCCATCGAGCCAGCCCATGTGAAACGTACCCTCCGTTCCGTAGAAATAAACGCCTACAGCCTGTTGCGGATGGGTTTTCTCGGCTGTATTACCAGCAAAATTCCGCTGCTCCCACAAGGCCGTAAAGCCTTCAAACTCATACGTAGCGACCTGATGGTCCGGTGCATCGGTGCTGTCTTTTCGGATGGGTCGTCCACCTGTAGAGTATACTTTACGCGGATGCTTCTCTTCGGTCCACCACAAAATCTGATCCAGCCAATGTATGCCCCAGTCGCCCAGCGTTCCGTTGGCATAATCCAGAAAATTACGCCAGCCTCTGGGGTGCATCGCCGGATTGTAGGCACGTAACGGCGCCGGTCCGCACCACATATTCCAGTCCATTTCTTTCGGCGCTTCGGTATCGGGAGTTGGCTGCCCGGCACCGCCACCGTAGTAGACAAACGCCCGGGCCATACCGATTTTCCCGGCCTTGCCCGACTTCAAAAACTCCATACCCGATACGTTATGGGGCGACACGCGCCGGTGCGTTCCGACCTGACAAATACGGCCCGTCTGACGGGCGGTTTTCACCATAGCCTTGCCTTCATTGATTGTATGGCTGATGGGTTTCTCAACGTATACGTGCGCTCCTGCCTGCATGGCCGCAATGGCAATGAGTGGATGCCAGTGGTCGGGGGTAGCTACAATAACGATCTGTGGCTTTTCAGTCGCCAGCATTTCCCGATAATCTCTGTATAGCTTCGGTTTATCAGACGTGAGTTTGTTCAGTTCATCGCTCGTCTTTTGCAACTGACGAGTATCCACATCGCAGAGCGCAACAATTTTCGATTCGCCGGCCTGCACAGCACACCGCAGAATATTGTTGCCCCACCAGCCCGACCCAACCAGTGCCGTACGGTATTTCTGTGCGGGTTGACGGGTAATAAAAGCACGAACCTGCGTGGGATCAGTAATCAGCGTGGCTCCGGCAAGAGCAGAGGTTTTCAGGAAGTCTGTACGATTCATTGCGAAAAGCGAAGATTAACATTTAGGCCATTGACAGATGATTTGTCGGCATCTACGCTATCAAAGATGAATCCTCTGCTTTTTTACCGTCAGTTTCCCCAACCAGCCAGCAGGGGCTTACCCGATAAAGCCTCAGTAAGCAGGAACGTAACAAACCCAACGTAGCCTGCGACGAACAGTACCACCTGAAACGGGCGCCGAGCTACGTAGTAGCCAAACAAGGGTATCAGTTGCAGGGCATGCATACCAAAAAAGTGAGCGATTCGCAGGTCGCCATACTGGGTAGACCAGTTCGTTCCGGGCAATCCGGGCCCACCGTCGGAAGCACCTACGGTATGGCTTAGCCGGATGGCCATAACGAACCCTTCAAAAGCGAAAACTACAAAGACCAGAAGCCCGAGTCGGATGCCCCACAGATAACTTAAATCGATTGTATCCGGACGCATTCTGAAAAATAAATAAGCGATATAGGCCGTCCAGCAGGTAAGCACCGTAATGGCAATTCCCATTATATCAAACAGTCGGGCGTCAAACGAGGACGTAATGTTAAAGTGTGACAGTTTACCCATGGCAGCCTGTCCAGTGATAATTACCAATTCAATCAGCATAGCCGTCACAACCACCCAGCTATAGATCGTTACCTGTCGCCGTTGGGGCAGCAGGCCGGTAAACCAGCCCATAGACCAGCAGAAAATGGCAATCGATATAAAAAACTTGGCGGGTTTAATAAATGAGTTGATACCGAGTATCTGTGTTTGCGTTAGACCGATCAGTACTAAACAGCTAACCGTGCCGACCAGACAAACCCAGCAAGCAAAATACAATACGCGGTTTCTGCTTTTGAGCGTTGACAAGAACGTGTTCATGGCGATAAGTCCGTTTAGTTTACGTTAGGACGTTACGGGTGCGAATCGTTCGAATTACCCAGTACAGCAAAAAGCCAACAGGACCGAGCATAAAGCAAAAAAATAAGGGCAGCACGATCAGCCAATGCGGAATGTCTTTCTCCTGAGAATCCCGCACAACGAACGTACCGGCCACCAGATCAAAAGCCAGGTAATGCACCCAACCCGCCAGCATAACCCCGTCGCCACCCGTAGCAAATAAATTTTTTACGCCCGGCAACGACCCGAAAGCGCCGAAATCGACCGGTCTTCCACCAAACAGATAAATGATGTAAATCAGCGCCAGACAAACCGGAACCAGGTAGGAGTTCATCACCCATTTTGTGACAATCCAGCGTGGCGCAAAAATCATTAGCAGCCATTGAGGAAGTACGGCGGTATTGGCCAATGTAAAAACGGCTTCGGGAGTCATAATCATCCGTGAATTAAAGGTAAAAAATACGTTTATGGCGATTAATACACTGTCAACTCAAACGAACGCTATTGGCGCAAACCGATTCCCAAACCCGGACTTATCCCTTAGTTAGCTACTTTCGCCTGGGCCAGCACACGCAACAGATTCCCTCCCCATATTTTGGCAATGTCGGCTTCCGAATACTTTCGGCGAACGAGTTCAGCCGTCAGGTTCTCAATCTGACTGACATCTTCCAGACCATTGACTCCTCCTCCCCCATCGAAATCCGACCCGATACCGACGTGATCGATGCCCACCAATTTAACGATATGATCGATATGATCAGCGATATCCGTCAGGCTTGCCCGCTCAGAGGCATACACCTTCGATACGGAATCGCTCATGGCGTTCAATCGGGCCTGTAGCTGTGCCGACGCGACTTTACCAACCTGAGCCATCCGAATTTTGGTTTTAGCGGCCCGATGGGCATCCGAAGGTTTTTTTAGATAATCGCTCACGAAATTGACCTGTACAACTCCTCCTTTCGCAGCAAGCGCCCGGATCATATCGTCGGTCATGTTACGTGGGAAATCACACAAAGCCCGGCAGTTGGAATGTGAGGCAATCATCGGTGCTTTCGACAAAGCCAGCGCGTCATAAAACGTACTGTCGGCCACGTGCGATACGTCGATCAGAATGCCCAGTCGATTCATTTCGGGTACCACTTTTTTCCAAACTCACTCAAACCGCCATACATGGGTCCATCCGGATCGGTCGATGAATCGCCGATGAGGTTGTTGGCGAAGTGCGTCAACGTAATGTAGCGACAACCCAGATCGTAATACGTTTTGATCATTGACAGGTCATTACCAATTGGATAGCCGTTTTCCATGCCAATAAAAACAGCTCGTTTTCCGGCTTTTTTTATTCGGTACGCATCAGCAGGCGACGTAGCTAATTCAGCCAGATTCGGGTATTTTTCCAGCGCCTGATGGATCAGCTCAAACTGGCGCAATGCGTTCCGTTTCGCTTCGGCATGCCCCGAATCGGTACGTGGCCCCTGCGAAGTATAGACGGCAAAAAACATGGCATCCATGCTACCCTGCTTCATACGCGGGAAGTCAATCTGCGATTCATCCCGTTTGGTATCATGCACAAGTCCGATATCGAACCCTTGTTTCTGCAACATGATCGGTGCATCGGCATGGGTATCGAGCGTAAGTACCCGCTGATGAATTTTATGCGCTTTTTTGGCAACGGGATCATCTCCGCCGGGCAGCGATACTATAAACGAGCTTAAGCCAAGCAAAGCAGGCAGCAACAAAGGAAACATAGGCGTTCAAGTTGTATAAGAAGCGAAAGACACTTGCTCGAATCTACAGCTTGCCGCCTAAAATGACAAACTTTCAGCAGAACCCTGCGGTTATGGCATTACCTTTGCTTCTCTAATGATTGACTTGTTGAATGATTGAATGATAGAATTGCTGGCGCAGGATTTATTCAATCATTCAACAAGTCAATCATTCAATCATTCAACAACATGGCCGTAGTTCCTTATAAAGATAAAGATTCCTCCAAGCGGGAGCAGGTTGCCGAAATGTTCGACAACATTTCCCCAAAGTACGATCTGTTGAATCACGTATTGAGCGGAGGAATTGACATTCTTTGGCGCAAGCGGGCCATTCGGGAACTCCGGTCGAGCAAAAAACCTGATTTTCAACCGCAGACAATTCTGGACATTGCTACGGGCACAGGTGATTTTGCGATAGAAGCACTGGCTTTAAAGCCGCGTAAAATTGTTGGTGTCGACATTTCTGAAGGTATGCTCGCCATTGGGCGCGAGAAGATGAAGAAGCGTGGCGTAGACCATATAATTGATATGCGAAGCGGTGATTCAGAAGGTTTACCCTTTGCAGACAATGAATTCGATGCCGTCATCGTTTCGTTTGGTGTACGCAACTTCGAGAATTTGCTCAAAGGCTTAACCGATATGCATCGCGTTACGCGCCCTGATGGCGTATGCGTAGTGCTGGAATTCTCGAATCCGCGTCAGTTTCCGTTTAAGCAATTATACCGTTTTTACTCCCGGACTATCCTGCCGCTCATTGGGCGTGTAGTAAGCAAAGACTCGTCGGCCTATACGTACCTGCCTGAATCTGTTCAGGCTTTTCCCGACGGTCCCGACTTTCTACGCATCTATGAAGCAGCCGGATTTACCAACACCAAATGGATACCGCTCACCTTCGGCGTTGCATCAATTTACATAGGCCACAAACTGATGCGGCCATGACAGTCCGTATCACCCGATACCTGACACTAATAGCCCTAATGCTGGTTCTAGTACAGGCTCAGAGTCATGCCCAATCATCGTACAAATACGTTCGTAAGCATCTGGAACGTTATGATGACAAGACAATCCATTACGGTTTTTTCTTTGCGGCCCCGATCACACGCTTCAGCGTTACACACAGTCCGGCGTTTTTGAAGGGGGACTCCGCCTATCGGATTTATTCACCTAACAAGCCGAATTTTCGAGTTGGTTTTATTCTCAACGCCTTTGTGAATGACCGCTTCGATTTTCGAGTAACACCGTCCGTTTCGCTCCTCAGTCGTGAGGTCCATTATGATTATCCTTCCGGCTCATCGAGAACAGAAATCCGCGAATCAACTTGGTTTGATATACCCATGCTGGTCAAATACAAATCCGAACGACGGAACAACAGCCGTATGTATTTGATTGCAGGAGGTACATTCAGTATCGAAACAAACGTTCGTAAAAAAGAAAACCAGGGCCAAAGCCGGCTGAGCACGGGCACAATGGATTTGGCTCTTGAATACGGCGTCGGTTTTGAACAATTTTTTGAGTTTTTCAAGTTTGCCCCGGAGCTTCGCTTTTCACATGGGCTGCTCAATCTGTATCAGCCTACGAATAACGCAGCGGGAGTTGGCATCAGTAAGTTGACGACCCACTCCGTTACGCTGCTGTTGAATTTCGAGTAATGCTAATTAGTGGTATTGTGTATCAATCACTTGCAAAAAACTTTAACTTTTTTTGGGCGTATACTTGCAAAAAGGTGCTTTAGCCGCTTATATTTGCACTCCCAAAACGATAAAGTCGAACAAGGGAAATCAACAAAAAGGGAGTTTAGCTCAGCTGGTTCAGAGCATCTGCCTTACAAGCAGAGGGTCGGCGGTTCGAACCCGTCAACTCCCACATTAATAATCAGGCACTTAGCAGATTCTGTTGAGTGCCTTATTTTTGCTGAAACAATTGGACAACAGTCAAAGATAGGTGTGTTTATAACTTTAGCCTTTACGTTGTAGTGACAATGCCTACGCCACATTTTTCATATATTATATTATTCTGCCATTTGTTTTGAACAGCTTCCGTTTGCTTTTCCTCCTCTTTGCGTTGCTTTGACCAACATTGCCAACACTTTCTAACACGAATACCGGAAAAGCAACCCGATGATTCTTATTATGTTTATCAAGAACCATTCCGTCACAAACTCAGGGTTTTAGAGAAGAGAATTAAACTGGCTTTTGTACTAAATCATAAAGGAAATCGAGTTAGTTTTTAAAAATTACCACTTAAAAGAAATATTTCCAAGAGTAGACATACTGCCATTTACTAAACTAACGTGAATAAAGGCTACTCTAAAAAATAAAAATCTGTAAACCAATTAGTTAATTAGAGCGCTTTCTGTCATTCCGACGCCAGGAGGGGTTTTCAATAAGCAACAGAAATCAGTCTGGCCCGAAGATCATTCCTGGCGTCGGAATGACAGAAACAGCGTTACGTTTTATCGTTCAGTGGTCCAGTATTGACGTTAAACTATACGGGCGACAGTCTAAAATTCGTCTCCAGAAAAAAGTAATAAGTCCTCCTTACTTCTTCCATAATTTATCGGTCAACACATTATTCATGACCTGATCGCGATAGTTTCGGCTAATAGGGATACGGTGTGATTGAATAAAAAGCTCATTACCTTCAATCCCATCAATTTTATTGGTGGCAACTAAATATGACTTGTGCACCCGGATAAAGGCCGGGCTGGTTAAATTCTGTTCCAGGTTTTTCAAATTTAACAGGGTCATGTACTTGCCCTTTGTGGTAAAAAAAGTCACGTAGTTCTGCATACCTTCGATAAACAGAATGTCCTCGTAGACAAGCTTTTCGTACTTATTACCACATTTGATGAAGAAATAATCAGATTCAGGTTCCGCTTTCTGCGAGCTGGTTGTGGTCGATTGGCTCAGGAGTCGATGGTATTCCCGGGCTTTGTTGACCGACTTAAAAAATCGGTCAAACGTGATAGGTTTTAGCAGGTAATCGAGCACATTTAACTGAAATCCTTCCAGCGCAAAGCTGGGATAAGCCGTCGTAATAATCACCGTAGGCGGCTTCTGCACGATTTTCAGAAAGTCGATACCACTCATTTTGGGCATTTGAATATCCAGAAAGATTAGATCGACAGGCTGCTGGTCCAGTCTGTTTATCAGTTCCAGTGGATGTTCACAAGTGCCGGTCAGACGCAAAAAATCCACTTCCCGCACATAGCTGGCCAGCCCCTCCCGGGCTAATGGCTCATCGTCGACTATTACACAATTAATCATACGAATCTGTCCGTTTCAACTAAGGGTATTTGTTTGCCTGCTAGCAAGACAGGGGCCGGCACAAGTTCAGACAGGGTTAGCGTCAGATTGACGTCGAACTGATCTTTCTTTTGCTGAATATCCAACTCATAGCAACCAGAATATAGTAAATCCAATCGTCGCTGCACATTCCCCAAACCAATACCTCCATAATGAACTGCCTCATTGACAGTTTCCTGCGTGGTACTATTGGCTACCCAAAGCGTCAATTGGCGCCCGGCTACTACCAGTTTTATGGTAATCCAGTTGGGGCGGTCACTGTGTCGGGAAATGTGCTTAAACGCATTCTCAACAAAGGTCATTACGATAAATGGAGCAATGCCCAGATGCTCCACGTAGTGCTGCTGAATGTCGGTTGTCACCTTCACGTTGCTATTTTGCCGCAGTTTCTCTAGTTCAATAAAGTTTTCCAGGTAAGCGATCTCTTTGCTAAGTGGTATCTTCTGGTCATTACACTCATACAGTTGGTAACGTAACAGTTCCGAGAATTTCGCCAGCGAGGCCGAGGCCATGTCGGGATTTTTATGGATTAGAAAAAAAATGGAATTGATGGTATTGAACAGAAAATGCGGGTTGAACTGATTTTTGAGAAAGCTCAATTCTGTTTCCAGCTTTTCTTTTTCGAGAAGTTGTTGCCGCTGTCGGCTCTGAATCCAGTTTTTAGTTAGCTTGATACTCATGCCCAACGTCACGCTTGCCACTGTGGAGGGCAGGGCATTGCTAAAAAACATATTGAAGCAGGCTGCAGGTCCGAAAAGATCGGCGATGGTGCGGCCACTGGCATAGGCACTGAAATAATACCCCCAACAATGCAGAATGTAGCACCCAATACCGTCAGTAACAAAAAGCTGATATAAACAGTAAAGCGGCTTTTTTCGAGATACGTTGGAATCAGAAAATATAAATTGAAGTAAACCGCCAGCGCCTGAAAAATGACGTAAAAGCTGTATTTGAGCGCGAAGGGTAAGATAACGATTGTATGAAACACTTTCACTGGATTACCCAGCGTGACAACCCACCAGAGATAGTGGTACGCAAACCAGAACGGCAGGTGATACAGCTTGTACCGAAAAAACCAGTTTTGGTTTAATGAGCTATTCGACAACGCAGGCATGGGTCGTATATCCGTTTGCGATGAACACGTTTCACAAGTTATAGGAATTGGATGATATTACTCTGCTACAATACACGAACGACCAGAATCAATTGACTAGTCACCCAGTCTGGAGGATAAGTTGCAATTACGTATCGCCCGTTGTTTATCGTTGAAATACATAGAGTAATACGTAGTTCGTCAACTAAATCAGGTCAGTTGTCAATTCCGTTTTTCAACTGTTTTGTTATCGTGTTTATTCGCCTTAACCTGATTCAAAATCAAGCGACTATGCCGGCTTATACCTTATTAATCAACGGAAAGAAATATACAGTTAACGCTGACGCTCAGATGCCCTTGCTTTGGGCTATCCGGGATCTAGTTGGCCTGACTGGAACAAAATATGGTTGCGGCATTGGCCAGTGCGGTGCTTGTACTATACATTTAAAAGGCGCCCCTGTCCGTTCGTGTTCCTTTCCTGTTTCTGCCGTGTTAAATCAACCCATCACCACGATTGAAGGAATCTCTAAAAACAACGATCATCCCGTACAAAAGGCGTGGATTGCCGAGCAGGTGCCTCAATGCGGCTACTGCCAAAGTGGACAGATCATGTCGGCCGTTGCTCTGTTAAAGACAAAGGCAGCGACCAGCACCCCTCATCCAACAGACGAGGAAATTGACGCTGCCATGGCGGGGAATATCTGCCGTTGTGGTACGTATCCCCGAATCCGTAAGGCTATTAAAACAGCGGCTGGTATACTCAATAAAACCAAGGCCTAATGAAAAACAGCAAGGGTATATCGCGTAGAACGTTTATTCGTCAAACGGGACTTTCAGGTATTGCGTTGACGATCGGAGCTTACGGAGCTGTCTCGGCTACATCGACGGTTGGCATTGTTAATGGCCAAACAGGGCTTAAACCAGGGATTGAATTATTGGCCTGGATTTCCATTGATCAATCGGGTCGGGTAACGCTGATGAATCACCGGTCAGAAATGGGCCAGGGAACATTTCAGGCCATTCCTCAACTGATTGCTGAAGAACTAGAAGTTGACCTGAATCAGGTCACAATTTTATTCGCACCGGCCAATCCCACCAAATTTGGCCCTCAGCCTCAGGAAGGAAGTTTTTCGGTGCGGGGCTGGTATAAACAATTGTTACAGATCGGTGCTGCGGCACGGGAAATGCTCATCGAAGTGGCGGCCCAAAAATGGCAGGTAACTACCCTGGAATGTTACGCAGAACTCGGCCAGGTAATTCATCGACCATCCAATAAAAAAATTAGCTACGGGTTACTGGTCGAAGAAGCGTCAAAATTAACTCCTCCTCAAAACGTACCCTTAAAAAATCGGAAGGCATACAAACTCATTGGGAAGCCAATTCCCCGGCAGGATATTCCGCTCAAAACGAACGGTACGGCTCAATTTGGACTTGACAAAAAGCTTCCAGGTATGCTGTATGCCGTGGTTGAGCGTAATCCTCGGTTTCGGGGAAAAGTGAACCGGTTTGATGGATCAAAAGCTATGGCAGTGCCGGGTGTCAGGCACGTATTACCTGTACAAAGGGCTGTTTTTGGCAGCCTCTTCGAAGGGGTTGCTGTAGTGGCCGATTCACTTTGGGCCGCGATGCAGGGGCGCAAAGCGCTGGTAGTCGACTGGGACGATTCGGGTTTTCCACACCTGGATTCAGACCAGCTAGCCACGCAGATGCGGGCAGATCTTAAAAAGCCAGGGCCGTCGAGCCAATTTGAAGCCGCCTATCAGAACGCGACGAAAAAACTGGAAGCGGTTTATGAAACACCTTACCAATCTCATAGCTGTATGGAGCCCCTGAACTGTATTGCTCACGTACAGGATAACCGCATCGACATCTGGGGACCAATTCAGGAAGCCAACTGGATACAAGCCGATTTGAGTGAGCGAATGAAAATTCCGAAAGAAAATATCAAGGTCAACATGACCTTTCTGGGCGGTGGATTTGGGCGTAAGGGATTTCCCGATTATCCTCATGAAGCAGCCTTGCTCTCGAAAGCCGTGAAAGCGCCCGTTCAGGTCGTATGGACACGAGAAGATGATATGAGCCAGGGCCCATTCCGGCCCGGTGCTTTCTACGCCTGCAAAGGAGGCATTGACGACGCAGGACATATCCTGGCTTTCCAGACGATAACCGCTACGCAATGGATTGGGCAGGAGTGGAAGCCGGAACCTTATCCTGAACCAAAACCGCCGGGATATAACACAGGTTGGCTGGAAGGTATGGCAAGCGCTTATGTCAAGGCAATTCCGCATGTCAGTTTTGGCGGGGTAGGTACCCACTCACCCATACCGGTAATGTGGTGGCGCGCGCCATCAGCCTCTACGTCTGGCTTTGCCTGCGAAAGCTTCATCGATGAACTTGCGCATCTGGCCAGTCAGGACCCGATGGAATTCCGTAAAAACCATTTGCCCGACAAACGTTATCAGGCGTTAATCGACCAGTTGAAAATCATTAGTAACTGGGAGTCAAGAGCTAAGAATGCAGGCTGGGGCGTAGCCATTACCGAATGTTTCGGCGGCATCTGCGGTCATATTGTGCAGGTCTCACGCAAGTCAGACGGAAAACTCAGGATAACTAAAGTGATTGCACTGATGGATTGTGGCTGGTATGTCAATCCGGATATCATTCGGGCTCAGGTAGAAGGGAGCATCATTATGGCTCTGGGTGCGGCCATAAAGCATGAAACTACGTTTGAAGATGGAAAAGCCGTACCGAAAAACTTCAATACGTACGAAATGCCCCGCATGAGTGATACGCCAGAGATCGACGTGCATATCATGGAAAATGATGAACCCGCCGGGGGCGTTGGTGAGCCCGGCTTACCTCCATTTGCTCCTGCTTTATGCAATGCAATTTTTGACTTAACGGGCAAGCGTATTCGTACATTGCCATTTAAACTGGATGAGGCATAGCCACTCATCAACTCTTTGCCCATGTCGAGAATCAATAATACAATGACTAATAATGACAGGGTGAACCGACGCTCATTTCTGAAAGCCAGTGCTGTTGGCGCGGGAGGATTATTGATTGGCTTCTCGCTGCCTGCTCATGCAGCCGAACGGTTGGCAAGTCTGCCTGCAACCGAAACGCCATTGAATGCGTACCTGCGAATCGGTACCGACAATCAGATTCATATGGTACTATCGAAAGTAGAGATGGGTCAGGGAATCTGGACAACTATCCCCATGCTGATTGCCGAGGAACTGGACTGCGACTGGAACAGTATACGAGTCGAACACAGCCCACCCGGCATAGCCGCGGACTTCAGCCAGTCGCTTATTGCCCGGTCTACGGGCGGCTCAGAAACTACCGTATCGGAGTTCGACCGATGCCGACTGGCGGGAGCCACAGCCCGCCAGATGCTGGTTAATGCCGCAGCCAAACGGCTGGGGGTTTCACCGGAAAGTTGCCGCACTGAAAACAGTTTTGTTATTGCTGGCGAGCATCGTCTTAGTTACAGCACCTTAGCCGCCGATGCATCGACGCTACCCGTCCCGACAGTAACGCTTCGGGGGCCAAATCAATGGAAATACATTGGCAAGTCACAAAAACGGCTGGATGCCCCCGACAAAATTAACGGTAAAGCGATCTACGGACTGGATATCTACTTTCCGGGGCTGTTGACGGCGGTAGTGGCTCATGCACCCGTATTTGGCGGAACAGTGAAGTCGTTCGACACCACAAAAGCCAGCGCGGTAAAAGGTGTTCGTCTGGTTGTTCAGATTCCTACAGGCGTGGCGGTCATTGCCGACTCGTTCTGGGCAGCTAAAGTAGGGCGCGAAGCGCTGACAATTGACTGGCATTTAGGTCCAAACGCAACACTCGAAAGTGCTCAGCAACTGGCTACTTACCGACAGTTGGCCAACTCCACTGGATTATCCGTTCACCAGAAGGGCAACGTAACGGCTGGTTTGCAAAACGCGAACCGCGTAATTGATGCCGAATACAGCTTTCCGTATCTGGCTCATGCACCGATGGAACCGCTGAACTGCACGGTGAAGATCGGCGCTGACCAGTGCGAGGTGTGGGTCGGGACACAATCGCCCTTGCTTCATCAGGCGGAAATTGCCACTTCTCTGGGCCTGAAACCGGAACAAGTGTTGCTCCACACGCCTATGATTGGCGGTAGTTTTGGTCGTCGGGGTACGTTTAGTCAGGACTGGGTGATGGAAGCCGTTCAAATCGCCAAAATTAGTGGCAAGGCTATTAAGCTGGTTTGGTCACGGGAGGACGACATTCAGGGCGGTTATTACCGGCCCGTTTACGTGCATCGGGTGAAGGTTGGTACTAACCCGGCGGGCGTTCCCATAGCCTGGCAGCACCGTATTGTTGGGCAATCGCTATTCGTCAATACACCCCTACAGGACCTGATTGCCCCGAAAGGAGTCGATTACAGTTCCGTAACGCGGGGAGCACCCTATTCCGAAGCCATTCCCGATTGTTCATTCGAACTGCACACCACAAAGGTAGGCGTTCCGGTTTCCGCCTGGCGGTCGGTGGGCGCTACGCACACTGCGTTTGTGATGGAAACCCTGATTGATGAACTGGCTACGCAGGCAGCTGTTGATCCGGTGGCTTACCGGCGTGCACTATTAAAAAAGGCTCCTCATCATTTAGCTGCGCTAAATTTGGCCGCTTACAAAGCAGGCTGGACTAAACCGCTGCCTGCGGGCCAGTTTCGAGGTATCGCAGTTTGCGAGGCTATGAGTAGTTACGTGGCACAGGTGGTTGAGGTGTCTGTTGCGGACAAGCAAATTCGGGTACACCGAGTCGTTTGCGCCATCGACTGCGGGCTGCCAGTTAATCCCGACGGCGTAGTAGCACAGATGGAGGGGTGCATTATTTTCGGGTTGACGGCGGCTCTGTATGGCGAAATTACATTAGCCAATGGACAGGTACAGCAAAGCAATTTCCACGACTATCGGATACTGCGCATGAACGAAGCACCTACTATCGAGGTTCACATCGTGCCCAGTACCGAACGCATGGGCGGAGCTGGTGAACCCGGCGTGGCACCTGTTGCCCCGGCTCTGGCGAATGCGTTGTTTGCCGCCACCGGCAAGCGATTCAGGCACTTACCACTTCGTTTGTCGGATTCCAGTAAATCCTGAACATTCGTGTTGTGTTAATACACATGCATTTTTAAGACACGGCCCAGAAGCGTTTCTTTGGGCATTCAATTGTATCAATCAGGCCGTTGATGCTGTTTTTTACCCTTATCAGTTGACCATGACTTGTCAACACTGAATAAAATAATGCGAAAAATAGATTTCTATCCGACCTCGCTGGGCATTGAATATTGAGTGGATTGAGAGGAAAATCCACCGGCTGAATGGTGTTCATGAGCATGACGAAGCGGAACAGGTCACTTATATTCTGGAACTGCTCTAGCTTTCCCAGACGGAAAAGGTGGATGCAGCGTTCGTTAATGCCTTTGCCCGGTATGATTTACCTCACCGGGCCGAGCCTGAATTTGATGTAGACATGGCTTTGGGTATCAAACAAGCCTTCAACATCATTACTGACTTTTATCAACGTCGTGAAAGCGAATAAAAGGAGGTTAAACCAATGAAGTACTAATCTCATATAAAGCTTCTTCACGAGACAATTGCTCTTTAGATTAATGTGCTAATTAATAGGTAAGGTGATAGTGAATACCGTTCCCTGACCTTCGGTACTTTCTACCGTCAGTGTCCCCCTATGCCCTTTCGTGATGATATCGTAACTCAGAGAAAGCCCCAGGCCAGTTCCCTCGCCCACGGGTTTGGTGGTAAAAAAAGGCTGAAAAATCTTCTCACGAACCGATTCGGGAATACCAATGCCGTTGTCCTGAATGCGAATCTGAGCGGCTTGTGCTGCCACATCGGGGGTACCGAAACGCCGGTGTGGCAGTAATCCGGCCGAGCCTTCCGACTGCTCCACGGATGGCTTGATCAGCACCGTACTCACCCAAACAGTAGGCGAGTAGATTTCCCCCGTCAGAACATCCTGTTCAAGCGAGTGGCAGGCTTTAGTCCGCTCTGCCACTGCATAAAAGGCATTGCTATAAAGATTCAATAGCACCCGACCAATATCTTGAGGCACAACAGTTACTCTACCCAGATTGGCGTCAAAGTCGGTTACCAACTCACAGTTAAATATCTCCGACCGGCCAGTCGGGTCGGCTAGTCCTGCACTGTACTTGTCTTTAGCTCTCATGCCATGATAGGCGAGTTTGAGGTATTCTTCGGCCAGCGCATTCAGGTGGATAGGGCGTTTCTCCCCGATTCGGTGCGGCTATGCTCCAACATGCCCTTAACGATACTACTAGCCCGGTTACCGTGGCGGTGAATCTTCTTAAGGTTATTGGTCAGGTCACTTAGAATTTCTTCAGCATAGTCTTTTGCGTCGTTAGGCAATTTCTGAAGGGGTCCCTCCTTTAATTCATCCACGAGGTCGGAGCTCACTTCGGAGAAATTGATGACGAAGTTGAGTGGATTCTGAATCTCATGAGCAATGCCAGCGGTCAATTCGCCCAGGCTAGCGAGCTTCTCTTTCTGAATCAGCTGTTCCTGCGTTTTCTGCAGATCTTTCAGGGTCGATTCCAGATGATCGCGCTGGGTTACGATCTCTTCTTTCTGCTGTTGCACCTCGTTGGTACGTTGGGCTACTCTTACTTCCAACAACTGATTCTTCTGACGCAGGGACTTTGACCGGTATTGTATAATCGCCCAGATGCTGCCACCTACCAGCGTTACATAGATCAGGTATGCCCACCAGGTTCGCCACCAGGGAGGCCGGATTATTACCCGGATGCTAATGCCTTTTTCATTCCAGACCCCGTCGGCATTGGCGGCTTTGACCTGGAAGGTGTACGTACCCGGGCGCAGATCGTTATAACGCGCCTGACGCGTAGTACCGCTAAATACCCAGTCGTTATCAATTGGGGCTAATCGATAGGCATATTGGCATTCTTTACCTCGATCGTACAGCAAAGCGGTAAAATGAAAGGTAAGCTCATTCTGGTTATGGAGCAGGGTAAGTTGCCTGAGGCCTGAAATATGGACTGGACGTTGACCGTTTCGGAACGTAGCCGAACGACCACCAATAGCCAAATCAGTCATAACAATCGTTGGCGGAAAGGGATTACTGGTTACCTGGTTCGGCGAAAAGGCATTGGTGCCTTTATCCCCGCCAATATATAGTAGCCCATCACTTGTTTTGAAGGAGTGACTGATGACCCCATCGGATAAACCATTTGAGTGGGCATAAGTAAGAAAACGTTCGGTTTTAGGATCAAATCGCGACAGTCCATTATTGGTGCCTACCCAGAGTTCCCCTCTGTCATCACGTTGAATTGTGAGGGCCGAATTACTCGACAATCCATTGGCGGCATTGTAGGATTTCAGAATCCGACCTTTGTTATCCAATCGTAAAAGGCCAAACACATTATCGCATACCCAAAAGCTGCCAGATTTGGTATCAGGCAGTATGTCCCGCACACTTAAGGGCCCATTGAGGTTGTCCCGATAGGTTTGAAATTTTCCGGTAACGGGATTCAACATCTGGACACCACCAGAACTCAACCCTATCCATATTCGCTTTTGGGCATCTTCCCGCAACGCAGTAATGACGTTATCCGACAATCCGGTGAACTGTCGCTTACGAGCTAATTCGGCCACTTCCCGGGCTTCAGTGACACTGATCCGGTGGAGTTGGATACCCCATAGCTCAGGGTGAATAGGTGGTCCACTATTCCAGCTACCATACGCATAATCGTCATCGGATTTATAGCGTAATCGATAGCGACCTGTAGCTAACCGTATCGATTGGATCTGACTGCGGACTTGGCCATCCAGACCATCGGCCCGGCTGCCAGTTTGCGAGGCTTGCCAAACGACATTGCCCTGGCTATCTTCAATCCAGCCATAATCATATTTCACGGTAGGTCGCCATTCGCCCCCAACGACTACCAGCAGATCCGTTGCCTGGCGAAGTGTGAAAGGAACCATCCTGTCGGTCGCATTGTCAGGATGAAGAATACTCGCTACGTACCGCTGTTTAGTGGTTAATTTCCCGATTCGACTGTATAAGCTGGGTACGTAACTGGTGTCTGCCTTATAATAATGGGTGAACGTTCGTCGGTCGACGTTGAAATGGTCCAGCCCTTTGTCGGTACCCAGCCAAAGTGTGCCATCCGAAGCAGGCAACAAGGCCGTGATCGTATTCACCATTAAACTATTGACCTGAGCTGGATTCTTGGAAAAATGGCTGAAAGTTCCCCGTTCCCGATCCATTAAATTTAACCCACTAGCCTTTGTCGTCATCCAGAATCGCCCCCGGTTGTCTTCGGCCATGGCCATTACCATTCCGCTGCCCAGGGAGTTAGGATCGGTCCTATTGTGCTGATAATGGATAGAAACGCCTGTTTTTTTGTCCACTTTATCCAGACCCTTGTCCGTAGCAAGCCACAAAATAGAAGGATCAGACGGAGCCTCATAAACCGAATGAATGATCGGACTTTGAGCTTCATTTTCAGTAAGAAGACGGCTGGACAATAAAGGAAACTTGGCCAGTCTGCTTTGTTTATTAAGGCCTTGATTCAGACTGCCTACCCAAATAAGCCCGGTCTGGTCGACCAGAAACGAACGGATGGTCTCTCCATGCAACGCATCGGCCTCATCGGGCTTGTTTTGATAACGAATAAGTTGATTCAGTTGCTGGCTATAACAACTTAACCCATGCGAGGTTAGAAACCACAGATCACCATTGGGGTTTTCGTAAAGAAGCTTGGCCAGAGCCGACGCAGTTGGGTCACTGGTTTTCGATGTCAGATGGGTAAAAATCCCTGTTTTCGGGTCCAGCCGGTCCATTCCCTGAAGGGTTGGCACCCAGATCATCCCATTCCTACTCTGATGCACCACCATCAATGAATCGGATTGTATACTGTGCACATCCGTGGGATTATGCTTGAACTGAGTCAGTTGCCCCGTTCGGGGATTTAATCGAAAGAGTCCTTTTCCAGCGGCAAACGACGACAGGTATAAATTGCTCTGCCTGTCTTCCGCCAAAAATGTAATTTTAGCGAAATCCGCGGTGAGCTGATGAGGGCCATGCGGTTTGAAACGAATGAATTGGTTCGATCCTGAATCGAACCAATGTAACGTATTGGCCGTTTCGCCAGTGGTTGTAACCCAAACCTTGCCGGTTCTATCTTCTAAAAAGGCAAAACTGATAAGGTCATTTACAGTATTATAATAAATCGAATTATCGGCTAAACTACGACTGTTGTTAGGCTCATGCCGAAAATACGTCCATGTTCTGGTTTGGGGTGTTAGACGGTCCAGTAGCCAGTTGTTCTGTACCTGCCGAATCGTCCATATATGCCCTCGTTTATCCTCATGAATGAAGCGTACATACTCATTTCTATCGCTTATTTGGGGACTCTTACGTGGATATTCAATAAATCGCTGGGTTGTTCGCTCAAAACGGAACAGTCGCTCGCAGCCTACCCAGATGTCGCCGTTGTGATCCTCGCATAACGTCTGGATGAGTCGGCCTTTGAGGCTGAATTTATCCCGGGCATTATATTGGTAAACGACCATCGTCGTGCCGTCATATCGGACCAGCCCGTTCTGGGTACCCAGCCACATGAAGCCCAGATGATCCTGAAGCATACAGGTTACCGAATTTTCGGGTAAGCCATCGGTTACAGTTAGATGTTCGAACTGGATACGTCGGGAAGTTGAGGATGTGGTAAGCAAGTATTGGGCAGAGACTACACTCAGGCTTGCTAAACATAACAGCAGGACAGAGAGCAAACGAAAAGGCATCATACTGACTGGGTAGAACGAAGAAGGGTTTTAGTAAATGTAGTTTCAGCAGCCGGTTTCTACAACGATAGCGATACGGTGGAACGTAATAACCAATGGTCCGCTTAGTTTATTACTACACTTACTTTCAGGTATAAGGGCATTATAGGAAGTATAACTTCATCTGACACTTAATTACAATCAGTAACAGACAGCGACCAAAATTTTTATATTTTCAAAATAGCCGAAGGAAATTTCATGTATATGCTCCATAAATGGGGCGTTTAGGGAGATGTACCAAAACCAGTTAGCCGATTTATATAATCCGTTTGTATCAGGTAACTCCTTTAGAGTAGAATGATGCTCACTAGTTCATGAAAAGCAGGTTAGCGGCTATTTGGACACTCGAAAACTGAGTCCAGCGAATTTCAGGATTTGATACAAATTATGCTCACTGAACACTACGTTAAAACCGCCAAATCCTGAATTCGCTCCACTCGTTAAGGCGTACTTGGTGGTGATCACATTCCGAGGAATTTCATAAGAGCTACCCAGGGTTTTAGGGCGAAGCATCAGCACACTGTCGGTTGATACATACAATTCAGCACGCCTGAACTTACTGTCCCCTATCAACAGTTGATACCCGTAATGCTCATAGACGCCGAATCTTTTCGATCACATGGCAGCATCAATCGGTTTGAGGCTATAGCCTGGGTTATAATCTCTTTCGTTTACCCGTCGAAAAAGAAAATTGTTTCCGTTGAAATTTTTAAAGACCAATCGTTGATTGTCTCGCCGAATTGTGTCCTTTGCCTTCAGTTCGTAAGCCATAAATTCTGTTTCACTAACCGGTTTCAATACGAGCTTTTTCCTCTCATTTACCAGCGTAAGTTGATCATAAGATAGGCCGTTTTGCTGAAACTTGTCAACTCGCTACTGATCCTTATATTTAACCACGTTAATTAATAATAACGAATGATGAAACGTGAAATGATTACTTGCTTACTGGCTTCACTAGCCCTTGTATGCTTAACAATGCCAAACGGAGCTTTCGCTCAACTACCTGTTAAACCGCTTGCCGCCCAACAGATATTATTACAAAGCAACAATCCCCAACTAGCTAAAAACAAAAAACTCGTTTACGATATGTGGCGGGAATTTCTGGAAGGGGGACACATGGAAGTAGCTGAAAAATACTTTACTGAAACCTACATGCAACACAACCCAAACGCGGCCACTGGGCGGAAAGCACTGGTTGAATTCTTCTCAAAATTCATGAAACCACAGCCTATTTCTGACACCATCAAAGCACCCGTTGTGGCAATTCTAGCCGAAGGTAATTTAGTAACAATCAGCTTTGCCCAAACGAAGCCTGATCCGGTCGATAAGACAAAAAAATATAGCACTACTTGGTTCGATATGTTTAGAATAGAAAATGGAAAGATCGCCGAGCATTGGGACTGTGCCGAGAAGATGAAGCCGAATTAATCATTAGTCTACCTTGAGACGAGGGGTCGTTCATGTATCTTCTTCCTAAAACTGCGCGAATACGGCCTTTCAAACGTAACGCTTCAGGCACATAAAGAAGCAGAAATTGATTATCAAAATAGTATTTAGTGTGATACGTCAAGACGACATCCAAACACTTTGCGGCTAATTAATAGTCAGACAATAGTTTTAGTTACACCGCCGTCCACCCGAATGGCAGCTCCGTTAGTGGCCGATGCCAGCGGACTGGAGAGATAAGCCACAAGGTTGGCAACTTCCTGGGTAGTGGCAAACCGTTTGATGATTGAGGTCGGGCGGGCATTCTTGAAGAAGTCCTTTTCCATTTCCTCTACCGACACATTACTCCTGGCGGCCATACTATTAATAAAATCACCGACGCCTTCCGAGAAGGTCGGACCAGGCAGAACCGTATTAACGGTCACGTCTGTACCCGTAGTGAGTTCAGCTAACCCCCGTGAAATAGCTAACTGAGCCGTTTTTGTCGTACCGTAATGAATCATCTCTGTTGGAATCTGCAGGGCTGATTCGCTGGAGATAAAAAGGATACGTCCCCATCCTTTCGCCAGCATTTTGGGGAAATAATGGCGAGACAGGCGAACCCCGCTCATTACATTAACTTCGAAAAACCGGAACCAGTCCTCATCAGGTATCTGCGTAAACTCCTTCGGCTCAAAGATGCCTACGTTATTGATCAAAATATCTACTTCGGGCAACTCCGTTAGTAAGGTGTTAATCTCATCAATCTGGCTAAAGTCAGCCGCAATGCCTCGAAATCGGGTATTGGGAAATTCACCTGTCAGTTGACGGACCAATGCATCGACTCGATCCTTATTTCGGCCATTTAGTATGACTTCGGCCCCTTCCTGAGCCAGTGTTCTTGCAATTGCCAGCCCGATGCCAGCCGTTGATCCGGTTACTAATGCGGTTTTCCCACCTAACTGTAAATTCATGTCTGTCGTGTTTAAGAATGCAGTTCTGTCATACCCTGAGCTTTTCCCAACTAATGAGGGATTAGGCAATCAATGGGTGGTTAGCCTGCTTCATGTGTTCAGTATAGCGTTTCTAAAAACAAATGCAGCGATAATTCGTGCCGCTCCATGGCTAAATCTTCCAATTTTAACATAATCGTGGTCGTTTCTGAAATTATAGAGCCTGAACTCGTGTATCCATAATAAAGTTGACTGTCTAGAACCCGTCTACTTCTTCATCTGACTAGTGCGGTACCTGTCTCATTCGGTCTGATATCCAATCGCTTTCACTTAGACAAATCAAATGTCCAAAAAGACGTATTTCTTTCTGATCCTGATTTTAGGTAGTTTAACCGCGCTGGGGCCCTTTTCTATTGATATGTATCTTCCGGGCTTCCCTGCCATTGCCAACGATCTGCACACCACCCCAGCCAAAGTCTCCCTCTCCTTATCCGGGTTTTTTATTGGTATTTCCCTTGGCCAGCTTCTGTATGGCCCATTACTCGATCGGTTTGGCCGAAAAAAACCGTTGTATATCGGACTGATCGTATATATACTGGCGTCGGCAGG
The DNA here is from genome assembly GCF_045160025.1 of Spirosoma sp. KNUC1025. GTDB lineage: Bacteria > Bacteroidota > Bacteroidia > Cytophagales > Spirosomataceae > Spirosoma. The sequence goes on along the minus strand of NZ_CP087139.1, from coordinate 2,027,987 downwards.
CTGCGCTTTTACGACGAGTATCGACGGGCTAATTTTCATGCGTGTTATACAGGCCATCGGGAGTTGTGCGGCAGCAGTAGCCTCAGTCGCTATGGTGCGCGATTTGTTTCCGGTGAAGGACAATGCCAAAGTGTTCTCTTTGCTATTACTGGTGGTGGGCGCTTCACCCATGATCGCACCAACGATTGGCGGTTATGTGACATCAGCCCTGGGATGGCAAGCTATATTTTTCATTCTAATGGGGATGGGCATTGCGATTTTGCTAGCCGTTTTCTTCTGGCTACCCGCCAGTTACAAACCCGACGAGTCGATCTCGCTAAAGCCCAAACCGATTTTGCGAAATTTCTGGCAGGTATTACGTGAACCCCAATTTTACACCTATGCCTTCACCAGTGCCATCGCCTTTTCAGGCCTCTTTGCGTATGTTTCTGGCTCACCGGTTTTATTTATGGATGTGTTCCACACCGATGAAAAAGTATATGGATGGTTATTCGCCTTTCTGTCGGTTGGTTTTATTGGATCTAGTCAGATAAACACGATTCTGCTGCGCACCTACAAGAGTGAGCAGATTGTCAACGTTGCGTTGATTAGTCAGGTTGTCATTGCTTTAGCCTTTCTGTGCGTAGTGCTGATGGGTTGGTTAACGCTTTCAATCACGATTGGCCTTCTGTTCATTTTTCTTTGCTGTATCGGTTTTACCAACCCCAATGCAGCTGCGTTATCGCTGGCTCCGTTCGTCAAAAATGCCGGAAGTGCTTCGGCGTTGATGGGCGCCCTGCAAATGGGCATGGGCTCCTTAATTTCAGTACTAATAAGTCTGTTCGAAGTGCCTTCGGCTCTTCCAATGGTGCTGGGTATGGCTGGCTCGTCAACGATTGCCCTGCTGGTACTAGTAACAGGACGAAGGACTATAACTACTCAGGTTGAGGTTCAGCAGAACTCTGATCCAGCTTTACTTCATTAGGAGGAGAGAAAATCAATTTTGTTTTTGATGAAAGGTTATTCACCTCCCACCCGTTCAGCGTTCAGTAAAATGTTCGATTCATTAGCCTTGTGCGAATTGGTTATACTAGCCAACTCATGTGGCAAGAAAGTAAAGTGTAGTCAGGTAATTGCCACCGAACTGGCAACAGCCAACCGGCTACTTATTTAGGTATACTCGGGTTTGAAACAATCCTGACAGCAATCACAGCATGGCCTTGATCTTATATTTTAGCTATTCAGTTAATAAATTTTCTACTTTAACGCAATGAGTCAAACCCAGCGTCCACAGCATTGGAGCCAAACGAATCCAGATAGATGTTTGTCGGCGATTCATCTTTGTGTACCAACGCCTGATTCTTTGGGAAGGTTGGTTTGTCAAACATAAACGGGCTTATTCTGCTTACTACAAGCAGGGTTTGTCCAGAACAGCTTAGCGATTAAAACCCACTGCTGACTACATAAAAACGCTTCTGTAACGAATGACTAAAGCTATTTTCATTGCTTCCGTGGAGCCTTATACCGGCAAATCAGTCGTGGTACTTGGTCTGGTGAATTGGTTACTGGGCAAAACCAAAAAAGTAGGCTATTTTAAACCCATCATTGCCGAACAGGCAGCTGGCCAGAAAGAGATCCATATTCAAGCAATACTCGATTATTTCGCCCTCCCTATTCCTTACGAAGATACGTATGCCTTCACCCGGGAGGATGCCTTGCAGCGGATGGAGTCGGCTGGCCGGAGCGACATGCTCAATACGATTATCAGCAAGTATAAAAAGCTGGAAGAAACCTGTGATTTTATCGTTATTGACGGGAGCGATTTTCTTGGCGATGGAATTGCCTTTGAATTTGGGTCAAATGCCGCCATTGCCAAAAACTTAAGCGCCCCTGTGCTAGTCGTCATTAGTGGCGAAAATAAATCAACGGCCCAGATTGTCAGCGCTGCTTTGAGCGCTTTACAGGGCTTTGAGAGCCGGGAGGTGCAAGTGTTAGGGCTGGTGGCCAATCGGGTGAAAGCCGATCAACTGGACGATGTTCGGGAGCTACTCCGGCTGCAGTTACCAGCCGATCTTCTGCTCACGGTCATCCCCTGGGAAAAACAGTTACAGAGCCCAACCATGAAAGAAATCCGGGACGCCCTGGGCGCCAAAGTCTTACTGGGCGAAAGTCTGCTGACTAATCCAGTGGACAACTTCGTTACGGGCGCGATGATGTTGCCGAATTTTTTAAATTATATTAAAGAAAATGTTCTGATTGTTACCCCAGGCGACCGGGGCGATATCATTATTGGTGCCTTACAGGCCAATCTGTCAGCGAACTATCCTAAGGTAGCTGGTATCGTACTAACTGCCGACACAGAGCCCGATGAGCCTATCCTCCGCCTGATTTCTGGCCTCCAAACGGTACTACCTATCCTCACCGTCAAGCAGGGAACATTTGGCACAACTACGGCCATTGGCGCCATTCACTCCCGCATTACGGCCGATAACAAAGCCAAGATCGAATTAGCGCTGACCGTATTTGAAGCCCACGTAGATACAAAGGCCCTCGACGAACGGATTGTGACCGTCCAGGTTGAAGGCATCACTCCGCACATGTTTCAATACCAGCTTGTGAAAGCGGCCAAGAGTCAGAAAAAACACATTGTTCTTCCGGAAGGAAACGACGATCGGATCTTGATGGCTGCCGCCCGGCTTATCGCTCAGAATGTCGTTCGTATTTCGCTACTGGGCGATGAATCGGAAATTTTAGCATCCGTTAAGCGATTGGGGCTCCAGTTAGACATGTCTAGTCTGACCATCATTAATCCGGCCAGCTCGGAACACTACGCGTCCTACGTGGAAACCCTTTATGAACTTAGAAAAAACAAAAATGTGACGATCGATATGGCGCGGGATCTGATGCTGGATGTCTCCTATTATGGCACGATGATGGTCTATAAAGGGCATGCTGATGGCATGGTATCGGGAGCGGTTCATACAACCCAGCACACCATTCGACCTGCCCTCCAATTCATTAAGACTAAACCGGGCGTTTCGTTGGTATCGTCCGTTTTCTTTATGTGCCTGCCCGACCGGGTGTCTGTTTTCGGTGACTGCGCCGTGAATCCCAACCCTACAGCCGAGCAGCTCGCCGACATCGCCATTTCCTCGGCAGAAACAGGCGTTCGCTTCGGTATTGAGCCTCGGATTGCCATGCTGTCTTACTCCTCTGGTACGTCCGGAGAAGGCGAGGATGTAGACAAGGTCCGCCAGGCGACAGCGATTGTCCGCCAAAAAAGGCCAGATTTAAACGTAGAAGGCCCCATCCAATACGACGCGGCTGTTGATCCGGTAGTGGGGAGCCAAAAACTCCCGAATTCAACCGTAGCAGGCCGGGCCAGTATTTTGATCTTTCCAGATTTAAACACCGGAAACAACACCTATAAAGCGGTGCAGCGTGAAACTGGTGCCTTAGCGATCGGTCCCATGTTACAGGGCCTGAACAAACCCATCAATGATTTAAGTCGGGGTTGTACGGTTGATGACGTGTTTAATACGGTCGTCATTACGGCCATTCAATGTCAGGATAATAACCCTTAACCAATCATCCACCTGTCGTCACGATGTACATTCTTATTATTAATGCGGGCAGCAGCTCGTTGAAATACCAGCTCTTCAACATGCCGGCTCCAGAGCCTCTTTGTAGTGGCCTGATTGAACGAATTGGCACCGACAATTCGCTGATTCGCCATAAGGTATTGCGTCGAGATCACGAGGCAGTCATTGAACGACATGAACCTATCCATTCTCATGCGCAGGGATTTGCCCATCTGGTTTCGCTTTTGTCGGATGCCGAAGTGGGTGTGATCGAACGGTCGGATGAGATCACTGCCATTGGACACCGGGTTGTGCATGGGGAGAGAATTTCACGGAAGCGACCCGGATAACTCCAGCGGTAAAAGAAAAAATAAGATCGTATTTTCCGTTAGCCCCCTTGCATACCATCAATTATACGTGCATTGAAATCGCGGAAGAAACCTTTCCTGGCGCTGAACAGGTCGCTGTTTTTGACACCGCCTTTCACCAAACAATGCCCGATTATGCGTTTCGCTATGCAATTCCAGAATCGCTGTACCGTCAGGAAGGCATCCGGGTGTATGGCTTCCATGGAACATCCCATAAGTACGTCAGCGAGAAAGCCGCTCTCTGGCTGGGTAAGCCGGAGGCTAAACTCATTAGCATTCACTTAGGCAACGGATGCAGTATAACCGCAGTGCAGAGTGGCAAATCCTTGGATACGAGCATGGGCTTTAGCCCATTGGCTGGCTTGGTGATGGGAACCCGATCAGGCGACATTGACCCCGCTGTCATTTTTCATCTAATCGACAATGGCTACACGCCCGATCAAGTTTACACCCTTCTCAATAAAGAGTCAGGCATGAGGGGATTCACGGGTTATAGCGATATGCGGGACGTGAGAAAATTAAGAGAGGCTGGTGAGCATGCCGCTGAACTGGCCAGCGAGCTATATGCGTACCGGGTTAAAAAATTTATCGGTGCCTATGCAGCCGTATTAAACGGACTGGATGCGCTGATTTTCACGGCGGGCGTGGGCGAAAACGATTCAGAGATACGATCAAGAATATGCCAGAACCTGAGTTTCTTAGGTATTTATCTCGACCCAGAGAAAAATCAGGCCTTTGAAACCGGTCTTAGAGAAATCAATACCGACGGCTCTGCTGTCAAGATTCTGGTTGTGCCAACCAATGAGGAGCTGGAGATTGCCCAGCAAAGTTTTGCCTTATTGCAAAACGATTAACCCCACATGATAAGAATGAGGCCAATTCTGCTGTTACTTCAGCTTTTAGCCGTGTACGTCCATTAGCAGCTCGTTTCTATCAACTGTCAACTCTGGTAGCAAGAGTCCAGTCTATTAACCATTTACTAAGGTGAGCACAGTAGTATCTTGAATGCTGGAAGTATAGCGATTTGCGAAAAGGCTTCTCCCCTACCCAGCCACAGTTCAGAAAAACCTCGAGATATTTTCAGGATAAGACGTCTTTCAAACGTAACAAAATCGGCAAGAGGATTATCATCTTCTATCGGATTCCCGAAAATTCATTTCATCAAAGTATTATGCCTTTAGAAAAACCTTTTTCCGGTATAGAAAATACAGCAGCAGGAGTTGAATGAGCGTAACAGAAACGGTCTGGCCAACCACCTGCCAGTTGTCGGGTGCTAACTGAATCAGACCACCAAAAACAAAATTTGCGGTATGGGCGAAATTAACGGCACCTTCGGCAGCCAGATAAATCAAAATTGAATTGGATCCGATCAGGATAAAAGGAAACGCCCATTTTTTCCAGCCTCTTACGTCAATAACATAATAAAATACCGCTAAGAAGCCCAGACTCCAGCCACCTACGTAGAGGACAAATGAACTGGTCCATAGGCGTTTGTTAATAGGAAACAGTTGATCCCAGACTAATCCGGCGCCGATTAGCGCGCAGCCTGCTCCAAACAGAATTAGGGCTCTTCGGGCCATGGATAAGCTGCCGTTGTTATTTTTCAGAAACGTACCTGTTAGAACCCCCAGCAATGCGGTGCCGATCGCTGGAATAGTTGATAAAATACCCTCTGGATCATACACCACACTGTGGAGCCGGCCAGGCAGCAGTAGCCGGTCCACGTACGACTCCAGCGAACCCGCTTTCGTCAAAACACCCGCTCCGAAGCCCGGTACCGGAATCAACATCATGGCTACCCAATAGCCAATCAACAGGACGAGTAACCAGACTACCTGTTTCGCCGTGTTCGTATTCAGATAGATGATACCGGCAAAGAACCAGGCCAGTCCAATTCGACCAAGTACGCTGGCAAAACGGGTCTGGTCGTAGCCTTTGAACTGGAGCAGCCCATTCACTACCGTACCCAGGAAAACCAGAATCAGGGTTCGTTTGAGCATGGTGGCGTAGATCGGCTTTTTATCGGCAAAGGTCAGTTCATCGGCAGACGTAACACCTGCCCGATTCAGCTTGCCCTGCATGGAATACGGCATCGACACCCCGGCGATGAACAGAAAAAGCGGAAAAATCATGTCGTAGAACGTACAGCCATTCCATTCCGAGTGATGCAGCTGTTCTGACATCCAGACCAGTACCGGCCAGCCCGTTGCCTTAGCCAGCGCGTGAACGATGTGTTCACCACTCATGATCCAGAACATGTCGAAGCCCCGCAAAGCGTCCAGCGAAACTAGTCGGGCGGATGGAATCTTCGTCACTACAGACTGAGGAGCGGCACTACTGATTGTATTCATAAAACAGATTTTCGCAAGTTTGCTGATAGGTGTTTGCTGTTCATGATCTAGCCAATAGTTTAGGGAAGATACGCATCCGTCAGACGCGTCCGGTATTTTTCATACATCGTCTGGGCGCTCTGAATGCTATTGCCCGAAGGCGTCGTTGGAAACGAATTCTGTTTATTTACCCATTGCCATTCCCACTGCCGTATCTGCTGGTCAAACTGGTTCAGGTCAGGCTCTTTACCGGTTTCTAATGACTGCGTTAGTAACTGAAAAAACTGTTCCCAGCGAGGCCGGTAAAAGTCGCTTAGTAAGCCGTTCCACTGACGATTGGCGTACTCGTGCAACGGACTATTAGCATCACCCCAGAGGGTAATCAGATCCCGGGCGTTACGTTCGTACAAGGTTTTTTCAGCATCCGTTTTGCCCCAGCTACGGGCGCTTGCCAGCCACGGCCCCAGCATAAAATCCTGTCGGGAAGCCAGCAATACGTCCATGTCGCTGATCAACTCCAGAAATGCCTGACTGTGCTGCGCAAAAGCAGTTTTGTCCTTTTTCTGATACGCCTTTTTCCATTCTTTCTGAACAATCAGCGCGTAATTGGCCAATACTTGTCGCGTCAGGTCGACCAGATCATACCGAAACCCATCCGTATCGATTCCTTCCTGCGCTGCTTTGGCAAACAGGTCCCAGGCGGGTAGCAGTGCTTCGGGTGAATAATTGAGTTTAGTACGTGTCCATATGGTTGTTGAGTCGAACGTGGGGCGCCCCGTAATGATCGACTCGGCACCGTCGCGGATGTCTTTGCCATTGTAAACCGTTCGACGTAGCACCTGCCAGGCATCAACCAGCTTGGAATTGCTTGTGCGGTAGCGATTCCGGGCGTACTGCGCCAGCCAGGCATCGAGTTGTATGGGCTCCCGCTGCCAGGTGTGCTGCATCATCAGTTCGTAAATCACCGGATTCTGCTCAATGGCTTCCATGGTCAGGCCAATACCCAGCAAACGGCCTGCTTTGGGGTCGTTCAGGTCTTTCGCCGGATTAGCCGCTACGCCTTCCATTCGACCGAAAAGATTTACATTGCCCCCAAAATTATTGAGCATGTTCCAAATCCAGGGTTTTCCGTAGAAAGCATCGGTTCGTTTCCAGACCGGCTCAATTTCAGCTGCCAGATCGAGCAGAATCATCCTGTTGTCAGGAACGGCTTTCAACAGGGCTTCGATCTGGGGCGCTTTCCAGAATTTACGATCGCTGTAGAATAGCCAGCCCTGCATAACCCAAACGGCATCGTTATCCGCCTGCCGCATCCCTTCATAAATTCGTTTGCTGAGTTCACCCAGATAAACCGGATCGTCGGAGGGCGGTTCGTTTTCATTGAACGTATCGGCGGAATACAGATGATCGGTTCCGTAGAGCTGGGTTTGTTTCTGGAGAAACCGCTTCCCTATCTCGGCAAACAACGGGTCTTCTGAATCCAGAATATACGTATCGGCAAAACCGTTTGTCCAGTTGGTCGCTTTCAGTTTTGCCTTCGGGAATTTCTGACGGAACGCGGATGGTACGTGCCCCGTAAAGGCAGGCAGTACGGGTGTCATGCCCAACGCCCGTTCCTGTTTCAGAATCTGTTGCTGTAGTGTTTTGTGGCTCTCCATCCAGCTCTGCGGAAGCGGTCCACCCCAGCCATCGAGATTACCCATCCAGAACCAGGAAAAATAAGCGGGGCCGCTAAAGAAACCGGCCAGCTCTTCCGGATTGAACCCCATTTCTTTATACACTTCATTCCAGGTGTATTCTTCACCCGTAATGGCCAGCGGCATGTTTATACCGTGGAGCGCCATCCAGTCGATTTCGCGTTGCCAGCGCGGCCAGTCCCACCAACTCATGCTGTAGTTGAAGGTGCAGTAATTCAGGTAATAACGATACGTGTAGGGCGAGCTTTTCCGAAGTTTGACCGGCACGCCCGGTAGGCTCGCCGGAAGAGTCAGGTTGGTACCGTTCCAGGTTATCTGGCAATGACCGTACTCAGTCAGGTAGTGATAAAGAGCTGAGGCCACCGCCACGCCGTTATTGCCCCGTAAGGCGATTTTACCATTAACGCTTTCAATCTCGAACGTATTGGTGTTTGGCGACGCGGGTAGTGGTTCGACCACAAACGAAGTCGCGTGGTTCGGAATGACCCGTTTGATTAGCTCCCTTGCTGCCTCAACATTCAATTGGGCCAGGGCCGTCTCCGTTGTCAGGACCAACCAGAAACCAAGCAAAACTAAAAGTCGTCTATGTTTTTTAACGAGAACGATCATCGGAATATAGAAGGAAATTTGTCGACGGCGATTAGAGCAGACAGGCCGAGCAATAAAGTTATTCGATTTCGAACGATCAGGCATATACGTCATATGCACCGAACTTGCTCTCATCAGAATTTTCGCAATCCTGAGACGCGGGCGAGCTTTTCTTTAAAGTGCTAAGAGAGCTATGTTCTAGTCCTGGCGGAAAGACCCATTTATACAAACGAGCAATGTGATTCAGGACAATCCCGCCGGGTGGCATTGTGACACCCGGCGGGATTGAACAGCAGGTCCAGATCAGTAACCCGGATTTTGTTTCAGCGCTGGATTCAGCAAGAATGCAGAATTAGGAATCGGGAAAATCCGTTTGTTTGGATCGGCATCTGTTTTGTACCCCCATTTGCCTTCAAATTTTCCGTACCGAATCATGTCATTCCGATGCCACATTTCCGACGCAAACTCACGGACCCGTTCGCCATAAATTGCTTCCAGATCGACGCTTGCCAGGGACGCAGCCCCGCGAGTTGTCCGTATGGAATTAACCAGCGAAAGGGCTGTTGCGCCCAGGGTTGCCGCCCCACCCCGTTGAATCGCTTCGGCCTTCATCAGGATAGCATCGGCATAGCGAAAAATAGGTACGTCATTATTCTGGTTTCGGTTTAATGAAGAAGCATCCGGATAAAATTTAATGTTCCGATAGCCCATATTCCAGGCAATTTCGTCGTTCCCTACATCAAACGAGGCTACATCCTGACGTAACGTTACGTCAGGGGTCAGGTTAATCTGATACGTATAAGTCGCGCCGGGATCTGACCCCGCATAAAACTGGTCATAGCCTTTTTTGGTCGTCGTAACCGTAACGGGCGTACCGTCGCTGTAAAACTGAAGCCCCGTCAGCCATTCCTTGTTCCGGATATCGTTTGGATCATTGAAGTACTTATAAAACTCAGGCAACGTACTAACGGCAGCATCGGGCGTAAAAGGCATCTTGTATTTAGCGACCAGTCCTCTAGGAATATCATAGCGGGAATGCAGATTTGTGGCCCGAAATGGAAAGCTATTAGCCGCCGTCGCATCGAACGGAATCGCAAAAATGAATTCTTTCATTTGCGGCCCGTTGTTCGGATAAAACATTTGCAGGTAACTGCTGGCTGGCTCCAGGGTAAACTTGCCGGAATTGATAATATTGTCGCAGGCGATAACACAATCATTATACCGATTTGTGCCCGTATACACCTCTGCGTTCAGATACATTTTGGCCAATAGGGCGTAGGCCAGGTATTTCGTGGGACGCCCGTAGGTTGTAATATCCATTACCTCGCTTAGATCAGGCAGCGCGGCCTTAATCTCTGTTTCCAGAAATGTAAATACTTCCGCACGGGCCACATTTGGGTGAGCACTGTAATCACCTGACGTAGTGACAATTGGCACATTGCCAAAACTGTCCATCATCCAGAAATAAGCCAGCGCCCGCACCATTTTCAATTCGGCTAGATTTTGCTTTTTGGTGGTTCCTTCGGGCATGTTGGCGCCCAGAATAGCCAACGATTGATTCACCGTACCAATAATCGTGCTTAACCAGGTCCAGTTGCCATTCACGGTGCTGTGATCCTTCGTCCAGGTATGGTAATGTAAATCTTTGAACTCAGCGCCGTTATACCAGTTGCCACCCTTGGCCGGGAAAATAGCTTCGTCGGTACTCAGCGTTTGCAGATGAAAAAACTCAACGGAAATGTTTCCGCGCAGGGCTACATAAGCGGGACCGGAAGCAGAGATAAACTGGGACGCATCCGTGGGAAATACGGCGGGGGTCAATTCAGACGTTACGGGAACCGCCAGATCGTGGCAGGAAGACAGGGTTGCCAAAAGGCCCGCGAATAGAATCGATTTTATAGATGATGGTTTCATGGAATGAGTCTTTAAAGATCAGAATGATACGTTCACGCCAAAAAGAAACGTGCGTGTCTTCGGATAGAAGTTGTTATAATCTACGCCTGGCGCAATACCGCCCTGATTGATTTCAGGGTCCACACCCGTATACTTGGTGATCACAAACAGGTTGTTCACCGACGCATACACTCTGAGATTTTTGATGTGTTGATCGAGTTGTTTGAACGTATAGCCTAACGTAGCGTTATCAAACCGCACATAACTGCCACTTTCGACAAACCTCGATGAGTAGAGAAACGAATTCACATCCGAAATTGATTCATTGGCGGCATCTGCCAGAATATTCGTGTTCTGCGCCGAAATGGGTCGGAAAAGATCAGCCCGGGTGGCGTTGAAAATCTTATTGCCAAAGGTGCCCCTCAGAAAAACATTCAGGTCGAAATTCTTGTAGCGAAAATTATTCGTCCAGCCCACCAGCAACCTTGGTTGAGCATCGCCAATGTATTTATAATCGACGCCGATGCCTGGTGTTGTAGTTAGCTGCTCATTGCCACCAACGTACTGCGAGATGCCTGCCGAATTTTTACCGGCATACAGCAGGGAAAAGAACTGACCCAGCGGCTTCCCAGCTTTGAGAATTTCGAGCGAGTGGCTCGACTGACCAACGCCTTCCGGATAGGCAAGCAAAACGGAGTCTCCACCAGCAAACAAGGGATTGGATAAACTCGTCACGGTGTTCTTGTTATGCGCCAGATTCAGGCTAGTCGTCCACTTGAAGTTTCCCTGATTCAGGATGTTAGCACCCAGGCTAACCTCAATGCCTTTGTTATTGATACTGCCGCCATTGGTTGTGATTTTGCCGGTAGGTACCAGTATCGGATCGACACTGTAGGAGTAAATCATGCCCGTGGTATTCTTGTTATATACCTCTACCGTACCATTCACCTTACCGCCCAGTACAGTGAAATCGATACCCAGGTTAGCAGTCGCTGTTCGTTCCCATTTCAGATCTGGATTAGCCGCCTGAGTTGGTCCCAGAGCACTGGTCAGCACACCGTTGTAATAATACGTCCCCAGACTTCCCGACAGGAATTGAGTGGTATAAGCGCCAAACCCCGTTGCATTACCGGTAACACCATAGCTGGCCCGTAGCTTCAGGTCATTGAACAGTTTTTGGTTCGCCATGAAGCTCTCCTGGCTAATCCGCCAGGCGGCTCCTACGGATGGGAAATAGCCCCATTGGTTATTGGCCCCGAATACGGAACTGCCATCCCGCCGGATCGAGCCCTGTAGCAAATATTTATTTCGAAAGTTGTAATTGACCCGGCCAAAATCAGAAATCAACCGTCGTTCCTGATAGATACCGTCGGCACCAAATCCGATCTGGAATCCCGATGTGCCATAGGGGTTACTCAGAGCCAGGTTGTTGTAGCCAATATTATCGACCGGCAAATTGCTGGTTGTCACCTGAAATCCCTCCCCAATGATGTAATTCTGCCACGAATAACCGATAACCGCATTGATCGAGTGATCGCCAAACTCCCGGTTCCAGGTCAGAAAGGTTTCCAGAATTTTAGTGGTGTTCTTATAGGAGCTACGGGTTGCCTGCCCGTTCGTGCCAAATGACTGTTGGGTATGAAAGCCCAGATTCGGTTCCGGATTATCATACATGTTGTTGTAATGATCCGTAAAGTACTTGTTGTAATACGTTCCAGACAGTGAGGTTGTGCTTAGGTAGGACAGATTCAGGTCATACGAAAAGCCAAACGGCAACTTCACCTGCGTATTGAAATTACCGATCAGGTTGTTGGTCTGGGTGTTCATCTGACTATTATTAATCATCGCTACCGGATTATAATACTCCGTACGGCCTAGGTTTTCGTAGTACGTACCGTCGGCATTCTTAACGGGTGATGTTGGCAGATACTGCGCAGCCTGCAGCAACACGGTGTTCCGGAACGGAATATCATCCGAGGTCGTGTTTGAGTTGGAGACCGTCAGGCCAAACTTTAGCTTGTCGTTAAGCGCATACTGCTCAATGGCGAGCCGGGCAATTAACCGCTTCAGGGAGCTATTCAAGAGAATACCATCTTTATTGGCATAGTTGAGGCTGGCGCTGTAATTGGTGTGGTCTGTGGCGCCATTGAACGACAAATTATGATTGGTTGAAATCGCCTGACTTTTCTGGATTGCCGACTGCCAGTCCGTATTCGCGCCCTGATCATCGAGAGGAGACAGACCTACGTTATTTCTCGCTAAAAAGTCTTTTAGCTGAGTCGCATCCATCATCTTCAGATTATTTGATACGTTCTCGATGCCAACATATCCACTGTAGGACACTACGTTCTGCCCTTTCTTGCCTCGCTTTGTTGTGATGATAATGACGCCATTGGCGGCCCGGTTACCATAAATAGCGGTGGCCGCAGCGTCTTTTAATACATCGATGGTTGCTATGTCGTCGGGGGCCACCGTGGCAATATCGGCGCCCAGAATTCCATCAATAACGTAGAAGGGCCCCTGAGAACTGTTGATGGTCGATACGCCCCGAAGGATCACAGCGGCTGGCCGATTGGGATCGCCACTGGCTGTAATATTCAGACCCGGCACTTTGCCCTGCAGCAACTGACCGACATCCGTAATAGCCCCCCGATTCAGTTCTTCAGGCTTGACAGTACTAATGGCACTCGTCAGATTTTTGCGCGACTGCGTACCGTAACCAATAACGGCCACTTCGTTCAGAGTGGTGTTGCTTTCCGTGAGCACGATGGTGAAATCGGTCTGGTTCCCAACGGGCATTTCCTTCGAGTTGAAGCCGATGTATGATACCACCAGTACGTCTTCTTTGCCTGCGTTGATCAGGAAAGCGCCTTCGGCATCGGTTGTTGTTCCCTGGCGAGTCGCTTTCACCAATACCGTTACGCCCACCAGCGGTTTATTGTCCGTGCCTGTAACCTTGCCCCGGATAGGCGCTTTGATATCTTTCGGCGGTTCGATGGCCTTGCTCTCTTTCCGGGGTTTCAGGACGATGGTATGATCGACAATGGAATAGTCGATCGGCTGGTTTTTGAAGCACCTGGCCAACGCGTCATCCAGCGATGCATTTTTGACGGATACGCTAACCTTATCAGCCTTTTGCAGCAGTTCGGTTTTATAGAAAAAGGAATAGCCACTTTGCCGTTCGATTTCTTTAAGAACGCCACCCAACTCCTTATTATGGACAGACAACGTAATGAACTGGGAGTACGTCTTAGCTGATATCTGAAAGCATATCAGCAGTGAAAAAATAGTCGTCAATTTCATAACCAAAAGAATTTTGGTTGGCAAGAGGCCACAACAGCCGGTCAGCAGACACGACGTGCCGAACCTCTTTTGGGAAAAAGAGAGGTGATGCATACTTTTGTTTGGGGTTAACACTGGACAATTGGTGAAAAAAATTGTGTATTACAGGCTAACTCTGATTCCGGTCGGAAGCGGTTCCAGCGCTTCCGACCTTTTCATGATCAGCCAGGTTTGAACAATAGTCCTTAACGGACAATTATCCGGCACGGATTAACTATAAACGAACGTAACGCACAGCTGTGGGGGTGGCGCCTGAGCCAAAGGCATTACCGCATGACAATTAATTTCTTTCCTTCAATCCGATAGCGTATGTCGCTCAGCGTGAAAATCTGCAACATCTTCGACAGGTTCGTATTTCGCGACAGCTTACCCGTAAAATGCCCCGTTGGCGTACTGCCTTCATATACCACCTCCACATCGTACCACCGGGCAACCTGACGCATGACGTCGTCAAGGCTGGCATCGCTGAATTGAAACAACCCGTTTTTCCAGGCCATTTCTTCATCTGTATCGACTTCATCGACTACGTTCAGACTAGATCGGTCCTGAACCAGTCGGGCCTGCTGACCAGGACTTAGGGACACCACCCGACCTGCCTGCTTAACCATGACTTTTCCTTCCAGCAACGTAGTGCGGATTACCTTCTCGCCGGGGTACGCCATAACATTAAAATGGGTTCCCAGCACGGTTACGTCCATATCCTGGACCTGTACCCGGAAGGGCTTTTTCGCATCCTTAGCCACTTCAAAATAAACCTCACCGGTTATAGTCACCTTGCGCTCGGCACCCGAAAACGTCGTCGGAAAGCGTAGACTTGAGGCAGCATTCAACCAGACGTTCGTGCCATCTGGTAACTGAATCTGAAATTGACCGCCATTTGGCGTTGTGACCGTATTATAAACAACCTTGTCGGTTTTCGCATTGGCCGCTGTGTAGACAAGTTCACCGGAGGCTGGTTTCACAATCCGGACATTCCCCTGCTGACCCAGCGAGCCGTTTTTAGCATTATCCAGCACAATGGTTGAACCGTCGCCCAGGGTCAGGATGGCTTTGTTGCCACCGGGCGCTACGTCGGCTGGCTTTGCTTTTTTTACCGGCTGAACAACAGCTATTGGAGCCTCATTGCTGCGTTTTAACCACGAATAGGAGACGAACCCAATGCCAAGGATAATTACAATCGCAGCGGCAATCCGTACCCACACGTGCATCGGATACAGCGGAACAACCTTTCCTGACAGCTCATTCTCGCCGGGTAAGATCTGCTGTTGAAAGAGTTTAGACAGAATACGCTCCGATACGACATCAGGCATTTGTGTATCAGCGTTGTGCTTTTTCCAGGCGGCTTCGAGTACATCGCGCAGCGCACCGTCTTCCGGCTGACCCGCAATCCATCGGGCTAGCTCTTCTTTTTCACTATCAGTGCAGCTTTGGTTAAAAAACCGTTCTGCCAAATAATGTATTCGTTCCAATAAATACAACAGAGTGATTCTATTCGAACTAGGCTAAAATACCAAATTCAGGCCACTCTACACACAAGACAATTGGAGAAGGATTTAGGACTAGTTAGTGGGCAAAAAAAAATCAATTATTTTTTTGAGATCAGTAGCGAGGCCAGCAAAAAGAACGTAACGGCGTGAGTACGGAGTTGTTCCCGGATGGTGTTCAGGGCTTGAATCAGATGATTTTTAACGGTCGATGGGGCTAGTTTTAATTGTTCCGCAATTTCTTCATGCTTGAGGCCCTTCTCCCGACTCAATTGATACACCAGCTTTTGCTGGGGCGGTAATTTTTCCACGATAGCGGCCACGATCGTTTGGGTTTCCCGAAAATTGATTGCCTGTTCTGTACTGAGATCAGCTGCGGATTGCTGATGAAATAGCTCAGACAGAATCAAGGTTTCGGATGCCATTCGTCTGAATGAGTTGATTGACTGATTTTGAGCCATCTGAAACACGTAGCTGCCAAACGAATGAACAGCAGCCAGTTGAGTGCGATTGTTCCACAACTTTAGAAAAATGTCCTGTACGATGTCTTCGGCGGCATGAGGATCATTAACCAGGCGTAGCGTAAAGCTATATAGTTTATGTTTGTAGAGGTGAAATAACTGAGTAAACGCTATTTCATTACCTGACGAGGCCATCTCTACCAATTCGCGTTCTGAGTCCATACATACGAGGATACTCAATAAAATTAGTTGAATTATTACTTAACTAAAAATACGTAGTATCCTGTCTTGGGTTCCTCCGATCGAGCAGGTAGCATTGAATACACAGAACAAATGGGATCAGCATCACTTGCCATTTTCTGCCCCTTATTTTGACTGGTGATGACTAGTTCCTCGTTGAATGGCGCTACTTGATTTTTACCCGAGGTATAATTTTTATGAAGACAATCACTTCTGTCAGAGGTCTCATGCGAATACCCACATAGTGATCTTAATGTAGCCTTATCAGCTCAGTATGGTGCTGTTTTTTATGAGCAATCCGGGTTTACCAGGGACCAGCCGTGCTTTCCTTTTCGGCGCTGCCCGTACCAACCTTTATGTAATCATCAAAGACGGCGGGTAATGGTTGTCCTTTTAAAACCGCTTTGGTAAAGGGCAGTTTTTTGAAGCGATGGATGTAGCGAATGTTGCCCATTTGTTGCTTATTACTGCGGTGAAATAATCGCGCCTGTTTAAGCGAAAAATAGTAATCGTACACGGCATTAGGGTCGGCTGGGCGCTTTTTAGGCGTTGTATACCGATAACCCCGAGCATAGAGAGGTTCGGGTTGATCATCCATTTCAAAAGGCATCAGGGGACCGATTTCTAGATAAAGCGTATCACCGGCAGCATTCACCTGAAAAGGGGAAGATCATCGATTTCGCTGGCACTCACCGGCGCATAGTCTTCGTTGTTGTGGATACCAGGAATAGCTGAACTCTGGCTAAAGGCCACCGATGAGCCCAAAAACAGTAAAAGTAGAAGTTTCACGGTGCGTAATTGAGTTGGTTGAAAGCGATTTTTAGCAAGCGAATATACACAAAGACCGATCAACTGCTGGGTGATGTGTCAGCAAGTAAGTTGCTTTAAACCAATATTATACGCCGTTTACTATACTTTACTGAAATCATCCTATTTTCAAACCATTTTTCTCGACCGTTCCATTTACAAGCTATAGAGTTCTTCAATCCTGGACCGTCAGCGATGACCATTTTTCAGCAATATAGCGCCCTTAGGATTGTTCCATGTCGGCGTCTGGTCAGCTGACTTTCGTTCGGGCGAAGTCAATGAGTTAACAATGGATCGTTGTGGCTGACATAGTTTAACCGATTTGGACATAACTAAGGGAATTTGAGTGAACCAGCCGGAGTGATACGCCATTGCGGTGAGATTGTTGAATTGCCGCCGTACGTATTACCTTTTCTGATTCACCCCTTACTTGTCCGCTGGTGGCTGACTGTGTACAGTGCTTTTTGATCCAATATGCTGAACAAATAAGACCCTTTTTAGGCGTCTAAATTATCCAGGCGTATTTGATTTAAATACGGATTTAACCGTCGATGGTCGGTAAAGGTGCAGATACAGGTCAGCTTCCCGGTTTCCTTCTCAAAGCACATTTCAGCGAAGAAGTTGTTAAAGTAATAAAGTTGACGATTTCTGCATAAATCGCACCGATAGGCAAGGGGTATGCCCCAAAGTTGCAAGGCACCCTGTCGAATGAAAAGGGGCTTTCGGTCATAGGATATCTGTTCAATAGTCATAGGGAGGAGTTATTAAGCCCAACTGCGGGAACACTATAACAAATAACCCGGCTTATTGGTCTTATTATTTATCAATTGTGAAGTAAATACCCTGCTATCTCTGCTACATGTTCTCCAAAAAGCTGAAGCCCTGGTTGAATAGAGCAATCGGCTATAACTTACTGAACATCCCAACCCTTTTGTACCTGTTCCTCCAATACGATACCAGCGTAGGGAAAGCCATAAGATACAGGCCTGGCTTATGACCAGACTTACGGCAGCAGCACGGTACGTCATTGCGGGACCATTGGCACGAGTTGCTCTTCTGTTCAGTCAGATAATCAGGAATGGGTTAAATTCGGACTGTAGCTCAACCGTAGTATGAGCTGGGTTAAACTTTCTATTTGGAAGAGTTTCTTCTGTCGCCATGCCGAAGATTTGAAGGTAAACCAGCATCATCTTTCTATCGAGTAGGTATAATTATTCTGCATCTTCTTTTTAGAACGTAAATCGTTAGCACGATTAGCGATTGCCGAACCCTTATGAACCTTAATCTTAAAGCACAACTCAACAATACGTTCGATGCCATTGTGGTTGGGTCGGGCATTAGTGGCGGCTGGGCCGCTAAAGAACTCACCCAGAAAGGATTGCGGGTACTGATGCTTGAACGAGGGCGCGACCTTCAGCACATCACGGGCTACACTACTGCCATGAAAGCTCCCTGGGAGTTTGCCCATCGTGATCGTACGATTTTACCAAAAGATAACCCACCCCCTGATTTCCGGGTGTTGGGTTATAATGAACAGAATGGCCATTTTGTGTTCGATAATCGAAACGCTCCCTACAAAGAAATACACCCGTTTCTCTGGTATCGTCCTGATACACTGGGTGGTAAATCGATAATGTGGGGGCGGCAGAGCTATCGGTTCAGCGAGATGGATTTCGAGGCTAACGCCCGCGATGGCTTCGGTACCGACTGGCCCATTCGGTATAAGGATCTGGCTCCCTGGTATAGTTACGTCGAATCATTCGCTGGTATTTCAGGCAATAAGGAGGGGTTGGCTCAATTGCCCGATGGTGAGTTTTTACCGCCAATGGAGATGAACTGCGTCGAGGAGCACGTTCGCGGGAGACTGAAAACCAAACTGAATCGAGTAATGACGATTGGACGTACCGCCAATCTGTCGAAAGCCAATCCGATACATACCTCAGTCGGCCGGGCTCCGTGCCAGTATCGGAATCACTGCGCCAGAGGTTGCCCGTATGGTGGCTACTTCAGTTCACTTTCTGCTACGTTACCAGCCGCCCGCAAAACCAATCGGCTCACGGTCCGGACAGATAGCATTGTCTCGGAAGTGTTGTTTGACGAGAAAAAGGGAAAGCCACCGGTGTTCGGGTTATCGATTCAAAAACGAATCAGACAACTGAGTATTACGCCCGGATAATTTTTCTGAATGCATCGGCCATGGCCACGAATTTCATTTTACTCAACTCGGTTTCAAGCCGTTTCCCAAACGGGTTCGGCAATGATAGTGGCACCTTAGGGAAATACATCATGGACCACCATTTTCAAGCAGGAGCCAATGCACAGGCCGATGGGCTGGGGTTCGATGACAAATATTACTACGGACGTCGGGCAAATGGCATCTACATTCCCCGCTATCGGAATATCGGAACCGACAAACGCACGTACCTACGGGGTTTTGGTTATCAGGGCGGAGCGTCCCGATCCGGCTGGCAGCGACTTATTGCGGAAGCAGCTGGTGCTGAGGGTAGTTTCGGGGCAGCGCTAAAAGAAAGCGCGGCTCAGCCGGGCCCATGGACGATGGGCATCATGGGCTTCGGCGAATGTTTACCTTATGAAGACAACACGATTACGCTTAATCATAATCGGCTTGACAAGTGGGGTTTACCAACGCTCACATTCGACGTAAAATTCCGGGAAAATGAGGAGCGTATGCGGCAGGACATGATGAACGATGCCGCCGAAATGCTCGAAGCATCTGGCCTGAAAAATATCACTACGTACGATAATCACTCAATACCCGGCAATGCTGTTCATGAAACGGGTGGCGTTCGTATGGGCCGCGATCCCAAAACGTCGATGCTCAACGCGCACAATCAGCTGTGGGCCGCTAAGAATATCTTCGTTACCGACGGCGCTTCGTTTGCTTCTGTGGCGTGTCAAAACCCGTCGCTCACGTTTATGGCCCTAACTGCCCGAGCAGCCAACTTTGCCGTAAGCGAACTGAAACGGCAGAATTTATAGATTGAAGCTGTTTAAACGTTTCTTTTTAGGTTATTATCAAACGTACGTTGGTCATACCAATGGTGTTTCCATTTTCAGCATTGTGCATGAGGACATCACAGGTCAGGGCCAGGTAAGTATCTTTTATTGTAAGTCAACGGTTGGACCCTCCTCTCACTAGTGCAGTATTAGTGAAGGCTATACTCGTAGCTAGCCCTCCAGTTGAATAATCTCCCCTAATTTCTTTAGTTCCTGATTCTGTTCGGTACTACTCGTTACAACAGTTGCCTTAATTGCAATCGATGTGGGTTCTCAAAACCCAGCGATTACGCGATATGGACTGTAGTAGTACGTTACCTGGTTTTGATCCTGATCATAGCGAATCCCGAGACCTGATTTGGTTTGGTAAAACCTATTGATTTTTTTTACTCGCAACAACTTCCTCACTTACCGATTCGCCAACAACATGTACGTAAAACACTACTTCAATTTTCGCATCATCTACTTTATCAGTTGGAGATTAGTCCTTTGGTCGCTCTTTACGGGTCTGATTGCCCTGCTCTCCTACGAATACCTGGGTTGGAAGTGGGTGGCCGTGCCCTGGCTTCCGGTTTCGCTTATTGGTACGGCTGTGGCGTTTTATGTGGGTTTTAAGAACAATCAGTCCTATGATCGCAGTTGGGAAGCCCGTAAAATATGGGGCGGCATTGTGAATACCAGCCGCTCACTGGGGGCGGCTAGTCGGGCTTTCATCAACCTCGACGAAGCCCCTGAAGAAGCTACCCAAGAAGAGGTGACAGCTGAAATTCGCACCCTGATATACCGACACCTGGCCTGGCTGTCAGCCTTAAAACACGCCATGTGGCAACGAACCGCCTGGGAACATCAGCAGATCGACAGTGTGCGGCAACGGAATTACTTTAAACGACGCATTGACTTTTCCACCTTTGAGGAGGAAGCCGCCGGTTATCTGAGCCCCGAGGAACTGGCCTGGGTAAACACGAAGAAAAACAAGGCGACACAGATACTCGACCGCCAGTCCCAGCATCTGGCTATGCTCAAACAGCGAGGCTTTTTAACGGATTTTCGGCAGGTCGCCTTACAGACGATCCTGAATGAACTCTACACCGAACAAGGCCGTAGTGAACGTATCAAGAACTCGCCCCTCCCCCGCCAATACGCCACTTCAAGCGCCATCTTTATCCTCATTTTTACGTTCCTGCTGCCATTTGGCATGTTAAAGGAATTTGAAGGGAACGGCCCGGAACTCATCTGGCTGTTGCTGCCCTTTAATCTGGTGGTATCGTGGGTGTTTTCACTGATGGAATACACAGGTGATTACAGTGAAAATCCGTTTGAGGGTTTGATCAACGACGTACCGATTCAAAGCATAGTCCGTACAATTGAGATTGATCTGAAAGACATGCTGGGGGAATCAGCTTTACCCGAACGAATTCAACCGGTAGAAAATGTCTTATTTTAAGCACGACTGACGGCCATGCCGGTTCTGATCATAGCCCGCATCGGCTAGTCGTAGCCTAAATTGATACCCACTTTTACTAATTGAAAAATCACGACGTAAGCGGACTATGGAGTTTGAGTTTGTAGCCAGTTCGAGCTTTAATTTTTTAACAAGCTTTGGCGAAAAATATGGTATTCCGGTTCAGGGTGATACGCTACATCTGCCTTCTACGCTGGGGAAGGGCTATATGAGAAGGATTGATCTGGACAGTGGCTTTAAACTGGTCATTCATAACTATACCCTGAACGAGGAGTTTGTGCTGAA
Organism: Spirosoma sp. KNUC1025; assembly: GCF_045160025.1. GTDB lineage: Bacteria > Bacteroidota > Bacteroidia > Cytophagales > Spirosomataceae > Spirosoma. Next base: position 2,006,452 of record NZ_CP087139.1, on the reverse strand, counting down.
ACGCCTGCCCGCCGATAAAACCAATGAATTCATCAGCATCATCTTTCACAGTAACGAAGAAGCCGCTTCCCTGACTACGAATGGTCAGCAACAGCAACTTCGAATCGCCAGAACCACCCAGTTCGCTATCCAGATCGCTTCGTATGACTTAGAATCCGTCATTCGCTTTCCGGCTTTTACTGCCATTAATTTTATAGTTATTGGGATTGCGGCTGTCCGTTTAAAAAGTTTATTGGCCCTACAACGTCCCAACTCTGTGATTCAAACAATTCTCAATGTTTCGCCGGGGTTTCTGTTTTACGAAAGTATGGGCCCCGACGTGCAGAAAACGCTCAAGCAACTAACCGCTGCCCGGCAAGAGGGTGAATTGAGCGCCCTGTATTATCACATCAAGGTTTTAGAACTGATGCTGCTGGTCTTTGAACAGCTGCTTAAACGAGACCAGGTTCGCCATAGTCCGATTTATAAAGACGATATCGACAAATTGCTCATTGTTCGAACGGCCGTATTATCGGATTTGAGTCAACCTCCCCAATTGGCTCATCTGGCCAAACTGGTCGGCCTGAGTGAAACCAAATTGAAAGACCTCTTCAAACAGGTGTTTGGCGACAGTATCTACAATTATTACCAGAAAGCCCGCATGGACGAAGCGGCATTCCTGTTGAAGCAGAGCGTCTACTCCGTTACGGATGTCGGTACTCAACTCGGCTTCACCAATCTGAGCCATTTTAGCCGATTATTTGAGAAACATTACGGGGTTAAACCCAAAAAGTACGCTTCCGGCGGATAGGACTATTTATGCGTCTTTTCGGGCTATTTAAGGCGAAACGGATGGCGAACATTTGTGGTGTAATAACAACCACAAATTATGAACAGGATTCTGACGCCCTTTTCAAAACGGGGTCTACTCTTGAAAAAACAGTCGGGAATAACTTCCTTGACCCGTAGTCGGGCTATCGACAACCTACCCAATGCATTAATGGCTAAGTACTACGCTCTCTAATCCCGGAGCTGTGGCTATATGTATTCCTGTACGCTGCCTGAATCAACTATTGACTTTAATTGACATGAAAGCTATCGTTTTACCAAATTATGGTCCGGCTGAAAATTTACGTTTTCAGGAGATCACTACGCCCACTCCTGGGGCAACTGACGTATTGATTCACGTTCAGGCTTCGGCCGTCAATAAGCTGGATATCCTGAAAGCATCTGGCGCCATGCAGGCTGTTTTCCCTCTACCCCTCCCGTGGACACCAGGTATCGATTTTGCCTGAGTGATCGAAGCTGTCGGCGAGCAGGTAACCGGCTTTAGCGTGGGCGATGAAGTGTATGGAGCAAGTTTGTTTGGGGGAGCCAATGCCGAATACATAGCTATAAATCCACAATTTATTGCCCGGAAGCCCCATTCGTTAACCTTTGTTGAAGCCGCTTCCGTACCCGTAGCCGCAGAAACGGCCTGGCAGGTGGTGTTTCGAGACGCTCATCTGAAAAGCGGGCAAACCATTCTTATTCATGGGGGAGCCGGTGCTGTGGGTTCTTACGCGATTCAGTTCGCTCATCAGGCGGGGGCAAAGGTCATCGCAACAGCGGCTGCCGACTCAGAGGAGTATGTAAAATCGTTGGGCGCTGATAGATTCATTGATTACAAAAACGAGTCCTTCGACTCCATCGTTGAGCCCGTAAATGCGGTGATTGACCTGGTCGGAGGAGAGGTGCAGCAGCGTTCGTATTCCCTCATCAAAGCAGGTGGCTACCTGGTTTCGACAACCCAGCCGGTTTCTGCCGACTTAGCCGCCAAGTTTAACATTCACGCTACGTTTGCCCAACTCCAACCTTCTCAACAGGAGTTAACGCAGATAGCCAACTTCCTTGATGAAGGAAAACTGACGATTAACCTTGGCGAAGTGTTCCCCTTAACTGACACCATCGAAGCCTGGAATACAGTACTGGGAAAGCCTACGGCGTCAATCCAGAAAAAGAATGGCCGGGTTGTGTTGGACCATGCTCAGCTTCATAGCTAACATACCAGCATTCGGTAGTTTATTCAATGAACTGTATTCAACATTCAACTCGATACACGTAGCGGGTAAGCGTCGAAGCAGGCCTTAACTTTTTGAACTTTAAAAATATGGAAACCAATACGTTACTAACAGTTGCCGCAGACCAGGGTCCGCATTTATCGGTGGTGGGTGATACCTACCGACTGGTTATTACAGGTGAGCAAACCAATGGCGCTTACGCAGTTATTGATATGCTCATACCGCCCAATGGAGGGCCAGGCCCCCATGCTCATCCGAACTTTCAGGAATCATTTTATGTGCTGGATGGCGAGGTGGAAGTCAAAACCGAATCGGAGACCTACATCGCCCGGAAAGGCTCTTTTCTGAATATTCCAACTGGGGGTATGGTTCACTGTTTTAAAAATAAATCGGACCAGGTCGCACACCTATGGTGCATGGTGGTACCGGCTGGTTTGGACGAATTCTTCCAGGAAATTGGGACGCCCGTAGCTGCAAATACATTCTTACCTCCGCCACCTATGGGACCTGACGACATCAAACGGCTGGAGGCAATTGCCCAAAAGTACGGTCAGCAAGTATTCCCACCCGATTATTTAGGGTAGCCTGACGATCTTGTAAAATAAGCGTTGTCTGTTTGACGAAGGTCAAAACCCTGCCCGGCGTCATCTTATCGGCCCGTGATGAGCCGGGTTTGGGCAGGCGTTTGCGAAGCGTCCATCAATTGAATACTCAGCTGTTTCTCTTTAAACTGCGTGCGATCAATGGCTACGGTAAAAGACTGAATGCCTTGCGGCAGATCGATAACCGCGCCTTTTGAAGTCAGTTTCAGGGGTTTCTGTCCAGCCCAGGCCGTTACGCCAGTGGTCGTACTGAAATCAAGCGCTACGTTTCCTTTGCTAACAACTTCCACATCGAACCGAACAAAACTGTATCGCCTGGCAGGACTTACCTCTACAATCGAAAGCGCATCAACGGGCAATTCACCCGACACCTTACTGTACATTGGCATAGCGGGTAAGTTGCCATTTAGTTTCGCTATGTAAAGACCACCTTCGTCAGCCACTTTTCGAGCCAGCTCTTTGCTGGGAGAGAGTACGTTCCAGCGACGGACAAACCGGGCCGTTGGTACACGGTAAGGGCCCGATTCACCAATTTTCGAGAGAAAGCCAATCAGATTGATAAACTCCTGTCGGCTCAAGCCTGCGGTGAGGCCAGCAGGCATGAGGGAACCCGTCGTTTTTTCAATGGTGCTGATCTGGTTTTTCGGAATGGCGATTTCCTGACCCGTTACATCGCGGATAACCACTTCCGATACGCCGTTACTGGCCAGATACGCCAATAGTTCGGTACCGTCTTTTTTGACGATACGCTGCAGTTCATAACCTTCTTTAATCGATAGCGTTGGGTAGAGAACGGAGCGCATGATGGTCTCAACCGGCGAACTGGTGCCCAGACTGCTCAAATCCGGGCCGATACGCCCGCCCGCGCCACCAATGGCATGGCAGGTCTGGCAAAGTAATTCCGATCTCCGAAAGATCTGTTCACCCAGTGCCGGATCGGCTGACTGGCTAACCGTTTGGGCCAGCGCCGAGATTTCGGGATCGGTTAGTTGTTGCGGCATCCGTTCCACGGGCAACGTACCCCCCGAAGCTTCCAGCGCTTTTTGCAACGCCAGTGTTTCATCGGTTTTCTGCCGATTCCAGGGAATACCTCGGGCCATCAACTGGCGACCAGCTTTGGCAAACGATGCAGGTATATGTCTGGTCATTAAGGCATCCGCGAAGGCTTGTGTAGCCACTTTATTGGCAAAAAACGCCTGAAATAACTCACTGGCATCGATTTCTGCCGGTAGTGACGATAACAGATTCGTGCCAATACGAGCTGCCTCAGGAGCATCCAGCGAAACGAGTTGCGCCGTTGCCAATAGTCGCAGATCAGGCGTGTTTTTCGGCCCACTCATATCAACCAGAATCTTTTTCGAAGCCTCGCTTCCCATCGCTGCCAGGGCACTCACCGCAGCTTTTTTTATGGGTGTTTCCCGCTGCCTCACCAACGTAACGAGTCGGTCACGGAGGGTTTCCAACTGCCACAAGCCCGTCAGGCGGATGGCGTTCGTGGCAACAGTTTCATCGGTGCTTTCCAAAAAACGCCCAATGCGGCTGAGATCGCTGGTTGGTTTTACGTTCCGCTGGCCAGCGGCATCAGCCAGTGTAGCCAGTCGGTCCGACGTGTTTTTGTCAGACGGGTTTTGAAGGCTCATGTCGAACAAGGCGGTGAGTTCCGGGGCCCTTCCCCACTTGGCAATTGACGTCAGTACGTCCTTCTGATAGTCCTCGGGTACCTGCCCCTGTTTGTAAAGTTGCATCAGTTGGGCAACAGCTTCAGGGCTACTCACTGATTTGAGGGCAAATACTGTTTTACGGGCATCGCCCAAACGGCTGGGATTCGTTTTCAGCTGAGAAATCCACTGCGGCTCCAGTTCCCGAACGGTTTGCCAAAGCGCAAAATCCAAAAATTCGTCCATCGGCTGATCAAGCGCGGTGAGAGCCGTACGGGCTGCTTCGGCCGACTGAATCTGTCGCAGGGCAATTACAGCCTCCAGTCGTACGCGCGGATGGGTGTCCTGCATGGCTTTCGTCAGCAAAGCGAGTTCGTCTTTGATCTGACCGTGCCACAGTTGAAAGGCACGGAGTGCGGCCGCGCGCGCATTGTGATCGCGGGCGTTCAACAACGTACGTAGCAAGGGCTCATTGACGGTATCGAGGGTTTGATACGTCCATAAGGCTTCCAGCAACCGGTGTTCGTAATCAGCCGCATTTTTATCCAGCCCGTTTACCCATTTGTCAAGTTCAGGCAGTACGGCTTTCGCGCCCTGCCGCTTCAGGGTTTGTTTGGCCTGCAAACGAGTCCAGCTCTCGGGCTGCCCAAGCAAACTGATCAGTTCGGGGATGGTGGCCTTGCCGAGTTGTGGTTTGGGAACCAATGGCCGATTTTTGGCAACGATACGCCAGATCCGCCCATGCTGCTGGTCCCGGCGGGGATCGTGGAAGTCGACTTCGCCGTGCTGAATGATGGGATTATACCAGTCAGCCACATAAATAGCGCCATCGGGGCCCACGGAAATGTCGACCGGGCGAAACGCTACGTGATTGGTCCAGAGCAGATCGTCCTGCTGCTTTGATGCGAAGCCACTCCCTTGTTCCTCCAGCTTAAAACTATTGATTCGGTTGGCTCGGAAATCGTTGGTGATCAGGCGGCCCTGCCAAGACTCGGGAAGGTGGCGACCTGAAATAATATCCAACCCACTGTGTTTGGGCTGGCCGGGGTTCAGCCCCCGCAGAATACGTTCGGCACCGGGTGCTGTCAGAAACGTAGCGCCCGGAAAGGCGTAGTTGATCCCTTCGAAACCTGCTCCATCGGTCAGGAAGGTAGCCCCCCAGGGTGAAAACTGAAAGCCCCAGGGATTCACCAGCCCTTTCGCGTACACATTCAGTTCCTGCTTTTCAGGCCGTAATTGCCAGACTCCACCGCCTTCCAGTCGTTTGATACCCAATGGCGTTTCGACATGGCTATAGATGTAAATCGACTGATTAAAGTACAGACTACCTTCTGGTCCCCATCGAAACGTATGGATCAGGTGGTGGGTATCGGCAGTGCCGAATCCGCTTAAAATTCGCCGTTTTTTGTCGGCTTTCCCATCACCGTCGGTGTCGGCAAAGTGCAGAATTTCGGTTGAGTTCGCTACGTATACTCCCCCATCACCCGGCAAAATACCGGTTGGTGTCAGCAATCCCTCGGCAAAAATTGTCGATTTGTCAGCCTTCCCGTCACCGTTGGTGTCTTCAAGTACAAAAATTTTGTCGTTGGCCCGTTCGCCTGTTTTCAGGTGTGGATAGGCCGTACTACTCACCACCCATAACCGCCCTTCGGCATCCCAGTTCATCTGAATCGGTTTAGCCACCAGCGGCTCGGCAGCAAAGAGGGTCACTTCAAATCCGTCGGCAAGCTTGAACGATTCAAGTTCTTTTTGCACATCGGGATCAGGAACGTCGGGCACTCTATCCTGATTCACCAGGGCGGTTGTCAGTACCAGTACCGGAATGAGCAGACTTTTACGCAGAAACGATAACAATTGGTTCAAACGGATATGTTGCATAAGGTCAGGTTACTTTAACTGGGTCAGTTGAAACGTAGCGGCTTTAACCTGGTTAGCGGCCGCTATTTGTCCTTCCAGCCACGTAATAATATAGCTCTGCTCCTCCAGTCCTTTTTTATGCCGACCCTGTTCGTAGGATCTGAATCCAATAATATAGGTCTGATTGAGTGGGCGGTACTGGAAGAAATGCAGTTCATTTTTCCTCTGAATCAGTTGTCGGATGGCCGCCGAGCGTGTAAACGATGGCCCCTGCCGAAGCACAATCCCTTCTGCCCATTGCCGGGCCGACGCAGTAGCCACTTCGTCGTCATCGATACGTAGCGTGTAAAATCCTTTTTTCAACCCCTTTATCGTTACGGTACGTCCGTTATCGACCGGAATGATTTTACCATCCTGAGTAGGTGCGGGTAAAGGTAAACAGGGTTCATTGGCCACAAACGTAACCGTCGATGTCCCTTTGTCGACCGTCAACAGCCTGGTCGGGACAACAGATTCAATCGTACTTTTAGATAGGTCGATTCCGATGCTACTGGTGCGAGAGGGCAGTCCCAGCCCGTTTTCGAGGGCAGTAGCAAGGTAGTAGTAGCCCGTTTCGTTGAGATGAACGCCATCATCGGTAATTACGGCCTGCTTGCTGGCTTCCTGAATCGGTTTAAACACATCGACGTAGCGTTTTTTGTGTTCAGCCGCCGTTTGAGCAAGAGCGGCTCCATAGCTAATCAGCGCTGCGTTACGCTGGCTTACCAGGTCGGATGAGGGCAACAACACCGGAATGGGCGACACCAGCACCGTTTTGGCGCCTAGCCGGTCGAGTGTGTCCAGCAATTGATTCAACCCCTGCTTAAAGCGTGGCAAACCCGATTCGCCTTCCTGCGCTTCAACACCTCCATAGGCTAAAAACACCACTGTCGGTTTGGCATCGGTGAGCTGTTGGATGAGCCGTTGGTACGGTGTGGGAGGGGCCGTTACGTAGCTACGGGCTTCGCCAAAGACGTTGTCGCCTGACCAGCCGATGTTCCGATACGTTACGTTGCGACCAGGCCAACCCGTTGTGAGTGCTAACTCCAGATAACCGAACTGTATATCATCTTCCATCAGCGAATTACCCAGAAACACCACCCGGTCGCCATCTGTAAGCGTAAAGGGCGTTTTGGATGAATCAGTACCGGAATTCGCACTGGACTGGGCCAACGTACCAGGACTGGAAGCTATTAGCAGGAGGCTGGACAGACAGCTCAATATAAACAGCAACTTACGCATGAATTGAGTCAATTAACGGGCAATTGTTTTTGTGTTTAAAGGTGAAAAGATCAATTACGGCTGAAAAATACCGTCCTGTTGTACAGAACTTCATTAAAAAAAGTAGCCAACCCCTCGTTTGCGAAAGCGCTATAATCGGTTCAACCAGGACAGTTCGCGGTGCGCTCGTACAGTTCCCGAATTTTTACGCGGATTCACACTACTGGTTTTGATGCGCTTTTTCTCTACACTTTCCTGATTGTTCACCGCTACGTCACCGATTGGAAAGTGGTTAGATTTCCCGGCCTACCGGGTACGTAGTAAGCTTTGAGGCTTAAACACGAAGGCTCCATACCCTATAATTTTCTTTCGCAGTACACATAGAAATAAGAGTACTTAATTAGATTCTTATAAACATTAATATTCAACAACAGTATAATGGTTATTTATAGATGTTCTTTTTAGTTTTTTACATACTCTGTATTTATTAATTGCCTCATTAATAGTTTTTCACTCTTTCTATTTTACAACTACTTGTATGGTTTTTTCGAGCACCGATCGTCGGGATCGTCTATTCAAACGCTTGCTTTTTGCGAGCTTAGGTTTATTATTTAGTTATCAAAGCTGGTCGCAGGCGGTGAAGGCAACCGGCGGTAGTGGCCAGTACAAAAACGACATTTATTGGCTGACATTCAGCGACCTAAACGATGGGATAGCTGCAGGTGGTTCGGTGACCCGCAGTTTTCAGGTGGGTTTAATTACTGTTCACATTGATATTGATAACATCAGCTTTTCAGGAGAGGTATTTAATGGTTCTCTTAGTCAGGTTCGGCTCGTGGGGTACAGGCCGGGGGCCTGGTTTGCGGATGGAATGGATGATATGTACAATATCGGAGGGGCCGGGGTCAGCAATACGCTTACCAATGGACTTTCGGTTAATACGCAGGGAGCCAGCGGAGTTGGGGGCGAGTTATTGGAAGCCAGGTTTCGCATTCGGGCCTATGCTACCCTGAATGGATTACCGACTGATTTAGCCCTGCTGCTGGCCAATGCCGAATCGGACGATGGCCAGGAATATGAGCAGATAAGCACCAATGGCTCAGCCTGGCAACTGCTGGAAAAACGTCTGAATGATCCAAATCAGGAGCAAAGCATTCAATTCTCCACCAATAATAACGTGGCCCGTATGCAGATAGGAGGAGGTAATGTGGGGCTATTATACACAAACCGCGAGAACACTACGTCAACGGACCCGCTTAGCTCAGACGTCGTACTGCTCTGTGGCGGCAATACGGCCATAGCCTTAGGGGTAATGGTAAGCTCCGATTCGGGCGATAACCCAGGCTCGTATGGATCGGCTCTCAATATTTTTCAACCGGCTGTTTCGGGAGGAAATCCAAGTGCTGGCAGCGGAAGTTTCACTAATTATCTGTCGTCGGGTGGATTAGCGGGCGGTACACCCGTAATTGAGGGAGGAAGCAAAATCAATCCAACTACTCTTCGCATCGGGGCACAGGCAGCCGATGAGGATTTAACCGGGTTCAATACGTCACTGGCGAATGGCGATGACATCGACAATACGGATGATGAAGATGGCTTTGCCAGTTCCCCACCCTCCGTTACACTGACGGCTTCGAGCTATTCCGTTAATCTGCCTGTGTTTAAAAATACCGTCGATGCTTCGGCTACCCGGTACGTAATGGCCTGGATCGACTTCAACAGGAATGGGAGTTTTGAACCCGCCGAATACGCTACGACCAGCTTTACGGCAAACAATACGTTGACTAATCTGGCACTGAACTGGTCGCTGGCATCCATGCCGAAAACATCGGGAAGTTCTTATGCCCGTTTTCGGATTACATCGGTGAACCCATCTAGTTTAATCGATGATGCAGGAACAGGTACGGATGAACGAAGCATTATGGCGCTGCCGCTGGGAGAAACTGAAGACTACACCATAAACCTGGCGGCCCCTGACTTAACACCAATTATATATGCGCGAGCTACAACTGTATATAACACAACGAACATCTCGGTAGTAGTAGATAACTACGAACTAAACGGGCAGTCGAGCAGTGGGCTTATCACGGTAAAAGTCACTAAAGATCCCAAGATACGTTTAAGCTTAAATACCACCGCTACGCTGGTGGGTGGCCGACCGGTGCAGAACAATGTCTGGAGCCTGGATGCAGACTCGGATACCGACTATTACGTGTTGACCAGCAATTCGAGCGTGACAGCGGGTGGGGTGCTTTCGTTTGGAATGAGTGGTGTGCTGACACCGGGGGCTACATCGGGTACATTGACTATGACAGCAACGATAAGCGAAGGCAGTGGTGGGGAAGCAAAGATTTCGAATAACATCGATGCTGATAAGATCGATTTTTTCCAGCAGTAATTTATTCTAGTGAGTGGGGATGATGGCAGGCAAAGACCCTCCATCATCCCCCGACATAGTATGACAGGAACGCTGGCAAATAGGCTTTTTTATCCGCTTACTCCCGCCACGAAATACAGTTCCGCCACCGCTTTCTGATACTTGCTTTTCAATTCCGCGCCTTTGATACGTAAGTCAATCAGCTTGGTTTCACGAGCATTGACCAGAAACAGAGAACTCTCACCCAACTCAAATTTGTCCTGCTCGGCCTGAAGCAAGCGCTGCTGATTGTCAATGATCTGTTGCTGGACAGAAGCCTGCTCCGCCAGCGTTCGCAGCTGATTATACGCCATCTGTACGGTGTTGGCGATAGTACGGCTGGTTTGTTGGCGCTCTAATACCACCTGCTGATTTTTCACCTGCACCTCTCGAAGTTTCCCTCTTTCCTTCCGCAAGAACAAAGGCATGACAAAGTCGAACCCAATTTTATGATTCTGGGGACGAAATGAGTAATAACTGTTCCAGTTATAGCCAGCATCGACAGTAGGCGTTTCGCTAAGCAGGTTAGCCGAAAGGACGACTTGCGGCTGAATCATAGCCCGCCGAAATCGCTCTTCTATGGTTAGCTGCTGGTTTTTTACAGATAATTTCAGCAGGTCGGGATGCTGGGTAGCCGTTCGGTCAAGCAGGTTCTGAAACACATTTTCATTTATGGGTGTCAGCGCTGGTTCCTGTGGTCGCGCCGATTCGGGAAGCTCAACAGGCTGCCCATTCTGGTTCCACAGGAACGTACTGACCCGCATCCGGGCGTTTTGTTCGTCGACCTCGGCCTGCTGACGCTGTACGATACGGTCCTGCACGGTAATGAGCGCTTCGGTTGTGTCGATGGTAGCTGCGTCGCCCAGGGCAACCCGCTCCCGTAAAGCGCGAAACCGTCGGTCGGCCAGTTCGAGTCCTTCCGCAAGCAACTGCCGCTGCTGATAGGCCAGAAACCATTCCCAATAGGTTTTAGCGGCATCGAACAGGGTTTTGTTGACTAACTTAATCCGGTCAGCTTCGGCCAGATTCTGCGCGAGTTGCGCCTGCCGAACCGCATTACGTCGGGCGTCCATAAGCAAGCCCTGCCCGATGGGCATACTAAGCCCTACACTCGTCAGTCCCGACGCGGGTGTCCGCTCTTCTGGATTGATATACCGCCCCTTGTTTCGGCTGTACGCTACGTTCAGGTCAACACCACCGGGCCAGAGCGGCACGGCTAATTTGTTTTGCCAGTGATCGTAATATAGATCATTCCCAAACTCCTTACGGTCGTAGCTCGCCACTAATTTAGGGTCAAAAGCACCCCGTGCCTGCATCAGCACCTGCCGGGCTTCCTCACCAAATAGATTAGCCTGCTTCACAAGCGGATGGTTCTGCCGGATCAAGTCGTAAAATAATGCGGCAGAAAACACTGACGTATCGGGCTGAACCGTGGCTACGCTGGTATTCGTCGTAATCTGCGCCATTAAAGGCCACGGTAGCCCCCAATACAGCGCCATGAACAGGAGCAGGCAGCCCAATTTTGCCTTTCCCCGACTCATCATAACGACAGACCAGTCACAAAACAGAAGGCAGGAGCATAGCCTGACATTAGGTCGATTCTGAGGTTTAGCATACGGAAAGCCAGAACGTCGGTTGGCCTGTGAGTCTATATCTTTGTTTGCCAATACAATCATTTCTTCGCTTCTTTTTCCTCTTTCGGTTCATTCTGCAAACTCGGCGGGAAACCGTTCAGCTGCCGCCAGATTTCGTACCAGACTGGCACATCGTCGAGCATGACCCAGCCAAATACACCTGATCCAACCCGCAACTGCGGAGGCCAGGGCTGGTCGCCTTCCTGAACGATGGGCCGCACTAACAGCCGGTATTTCCCACCGACGCTAACAACGGCATCGATCACCGCCACGCGCCCACCAAACGTACCGACCGATACGGCCGGCCAACCCGAAAACTGAATGGAGGGCCAGCCATCGAATTGCAACCGAACGGTACGTCCAGGCTGGATGAGCGGCACGTCCATGGCCCGCACGTATAGCTCCACAGCCAACTGCGGCTTGGCAGGTTGCAGCGTTGCAATCGGTTCGCCTTCTTTGATGGTTTCGCCAATGCCCGCTTTGGCAGGCCGCACTACGTAGCCATTCTGAGGTGCCCGAACTACGTACAACCCACGACGAACATCCACGCTGCTGATCTTATTGCGGAGTTTGGAAACCTCCCCATCCGCTTCGGCTAAGTACGACACGGCCGAACTCCGGTCCGACTGAGCCTTGGCTAGTTTCTCCTGAAAATCGGCCTGAATCGTATTGAGGTCCAGTTGAGCGTTGACCAACTCCTGCCGTGATACGTTCAGTTTGTTCTCCTGCGAAATCACTTTAGCGTTGTCTTCCTGCACTTTAAGCCGTCGGGCTTCGAGGTCGGTAAGGGAAAACAATCCGTTTTTGTATCCCTTCTCGAACCGATCAAGCCGGTCGAGGGCAATCTGGTAGTTTTTCCGTACAGCGATCAGGTCGGCTTCATCAGCAGCTACTTTGAATTCACTTTGCCGAACTTTATTGCGGGCTGCTGCTAGCTTCACAGTTAACCCTGTCTCAAGGGCCCGGATTTGGCCGTCCAGTGCCTGAATCTTGGTTTTGGTAGCCTGCTGACTCCCCTGTTTGGCCCTTAATTGCTCGCCCAGTCGCTGAGGTAAATTCGGATCGAAATACTCGTCTTTGATGTCGGAAATAACCAGCAGCGTATCGCCAGTCTTGACATAGTCGCCATCTTTCACGAACCAGCGGTCAATACGTCCGGCAATGGCATTCTGGATTGTCTGCGGGCGGTCTTGCGGAGTCAGCGCCGTCACCGTTCCTTCCCCGTTGATGTTCTGCTGCCAGGGCAGAAACATAACCAGCAGCCCTACCAGCAGTAAAAACAGCATCCAGCGGCCTAATTTCCGACCACTATCCGGTTGTGGGAGATTGCGAAGCGTTCGGAGTGGATAGTGGTCGAACAGTTCCTGCGCTACCCGATGATTTGAGAGGTTAAGCATAAGGCAATTGATTAAATGATGGAGTAGAGTCTGCGCCAGCTATTCGATCATTCATAGTTAGTCAACGGCATATCCGTAATAGAGCCAATCTTCTCCACCGCAGTAAGCATATCGAATACGGTGTCGATACCCGAAATCAGCTTGTCTACGGCACTGGTTATCAAGACAATGATCAATTCAGCCGCCACAAACTGACCCAGCGACATTTCACGTCCTACGACCAGGGTGGTTCCCAGAATCAGTAAGCCCCCCGTTATGATCGTCTTGTAGGCCACCCCACTGTAGAAAAACCGTTTCAGTACGCTGAAATGCTGGTTGCGGTATTTCAGGTAATTAGCGACTAAGTTGTCCATCTTATCAATGGGCTCCAGGGTGTCAATAGTGCCGTCGGTCTGCCGAAATCGATAGGTAGGTAAATCGCCGGCCATTTCTTCGAGCCAGGCTACCACTTTGTATTTATAGGTCGATTCTTTCAGGCTCGTTTTTATACCCATTGGCCCGTAAATCCAGCATATCAGCAGTATTATCAGTCCGGTAAACACGCCGAATCCCACAAAAATCGGGTGGTAGGCCGATAGCAGAATAATGCCAAAAACAATCTGGACAGCGGCTGCCGTTAGCTCGATGAGGAGCTTCGGCAATCCTTTCTGGATGGTCAGCACATCAAAAAAGCGGTTCATCAACTCCGGGGGATAATACCCTGTGAACGCATCGGGTTGAATACGCGGCAGCCGATAGGTGAATTCAAAGGCTGCTTTGGCAAAGATGCGCTGCTGTACGATTTCCACCAGGCTCATCTGCCCAACCAGCAGCAAGCCTGTTACCAAAACCCCCAGAATTACCAGCCCGATCAGCAGATAGATGGAGCTAAAAACCAGTCCGCCCGATACCAGATTAAAAACGGCCTGAATGCCCAGCGGCAATGACAGGCTGATAACCCCCGTTACCAGTGCGTATAAATAAATATAGCCAATGTCTTTTTTTTCATTAGCCAGCAACCGGATTAGCCGTTGAAGGGGCGATGGTGGTGGTTCGACTGCTTGTAGTGTTGCCATGTTACTTGATTTATTGTTCAGACTCAGCAAGCGATTCAGCCCGGAAGGCCTTCATTTTAAAACCGCTTTAATCTATATTTAATGATTTGATAGTATTACTATCTTTTTTGCAAACATAACTTATATACATAAAAGTTTGTTTACTTTGCTGATGTTATTTCGATAAATGGCAATGATTTAGGACAGATGGAGTATTCTGTACATGTACGCATGAACGAGCGGTTGTTTCTCCGCGACCCGGAAGGGTCAGAATTAGGTCGACGTATTGTTCGGGAGGGTATTGTGTTGTTTGATGAGATTGGTTTTGAAGACGCTACGTTTCGAAAGCTGGCCGAGCGGATTAATACCAAAGAAGCCAGTATCTACCGCTATTTTGAGAACAAGCACCGGCTGCTGGTGTACGTAGTAGCATGGTATTGGCAATGGCTGGAATACCAGATTATCTTCCAGACCAATAACCTCATAGAACCACGGGAGAAACTCGAACGGCTATTGCCCCTGATTCTGCTGCAAAATCTGGATGTGTTGGCTACAGATAATATAGACATGCGCGCCTTACACCGTATTGTAGTCCGCGAAGCCAGTAAAGCTTATCTAACCCACCATGTTACCGAGGATAACCGCAAACAGTTATTTAAACCGTATAAAGATCTGTGTGCACGCATTGCGGGGTTAATTCTGGAGTATCAGCCCGACTATCCATACGCCCGCTCACGAGCCAGCTCGCTCATTGAAACGGCTCATTATCAGACTTTTTTCATGGAAAACTTGCCTGCTCTGACGGATTTCGACAAAGATCAGGATGAACTGCTGCGATTCATGCGTCACTTACTGTTTTCGTCCTTACAAGCGGGGCCTGATTCGTGTAAAGTTAATTTATAAGCAATCCACGTCCGCCACGATACTTACCTGCCGGAGTCCTTTGTCGGTCAGAATGTCGTTGATACGGTCCTGTATGTACGTTTTTACCGCTTTGACGTTTACTTTGTCGCGTTCGATCTTGATCAGAATATCAAACAAAAACTGATTTCGGATTCGCTCAACCAATGGTTCTTCGGGCCCCAGGACGCGGCTGCTGCCCAGAGCATCGGTTAGTTCGGCGGCAAGTCGTTCGGCTGCCCGGTGGCTAATGACTTTGTCGGTATGGCGCACCGTTAGTTTGATAAGCCGTACGAAAGGCGGATAGCTAAAATTCTGACGTTCCTGTATTTCCTCTTCGTAGAGCCCTTTGTAATCATTCTCGATTACCTTTTGCAGAATGGGTTGCTGCGGATTGTTGGTTTGAATCAGTACGGTGCCCTGACGGCCAGCGCGTCGGCCCGCCCGGCCACTCACCTGCGTAATCATCTGGAATGCACGCTCAGTAGCCCGGAAGTCAGGGAAATGAATCAGGCGATCCGCATCGAAAATACCAACCAGACTAACATTGTCGAAGTCCAGTCCTTTGGTAATCATCTGGGTTCCTACCAGAATGTCGACCTGCCCCCCTTCAAATTCCTGGATGATCTGCTGGTAGGCGTTTTTGGCCCGGGTTGTATCCAGATCCATGCGCAGTACCCGCGACTGCGGAAAGAAAATCTGCAACTGATCTTCGAGCTTTTCAGTACCGAATCCAATTGTACGCACTTTGGTAGACCCACAGGCCGGACAGGTGCGGGGAACCGGATCTTTATGCCCACAGTAATGGCAGCGTAGTTCGGCGTCGCGCTGGTGATACGTCAGGCTAACGGCACAGTTCGAACATTCGGCGGTCCAGTCGCAGTCTTCGCATTGCATATACGGCGAATAGCCCCGGCGATTCTGAAACAGAATACTCTGCTCTTTCCGCTCCAGGTTCATTTCCAGCGCACCGATCAAGGCCGACGAAAACTCATTTTTCATCGTTTTCTGCCGTTTCTCCTGCTGGATATTTACCAGTACGATGTTGGGCAACGTAGCTTCGCCAAACCGCTGAAACAACTCAACCAGACCATAACGGCCCTGTTTTGCCTGAAAATAGGTTTCGAGTGAAGGGGTAGCTGAGCCAAGCAGCACTTTGGCCTGCTGCCAGTGAGCCAGCATCATCGCTACGTCGCGGGCGTGGTAACGCGGAGCCGGATCGTGCTGTTTGTAGCTGGTTTCGTGCTCCTCATCAACGATAATCAGGCCCAGATTATCGAATGGCAAAAAGACCGACGACCGAACCCCAACAACAAATTGGTATTGGCCCGACACGACGCCTTTCCAAACCTCAACGCGCTCATTATCCGAAAATTTGGAGTGATAAATCCCCATTTTATCCCCAAAGACACGCTGCAGACGTACCACAATCTGCGTAGTGAGGGCAATTTCGGGCAGCAGATACAACACCTGCGACCCGCTCCCCAGGGCCTGCTGAATCAGATCGATGTATACTTCGGTTTTTCCGCTCCCTGTAATACCATGTAACAGCACGATATTCTGACGCTCAAACTGACTCATGATCTGTTGAGAAGCCGAACGCTGTGCATCCGTCAGCTTGATTTCTACCTGCGGAACCAGATTATCCGAAAAGCGGGGCTGGATGATCTCAAACGTCTCAAATACCTCATTTTTAATCAGGGTCGAGAGTGATGATTGAGAAATTTCGTCGTCCTGATTCAGAATCGTTTTATCGAGTCCTTTCTGGTTCAGTTCCGGGCTGCGCTGCATTGGTACGTGACGGAGGTAACGCATCACCACTTCCTGCTGTTTGGGCAGCTTTTCGAGTCGCTGAAGCAGAACCAGCAGTTGCTCCCGCTCCTCATAGGTACGGTGCAGCCGAATTTTCCGCACCATTTTTGGGATGTACTTTTCCTTAACTTCCTCAAAAACTATAATGGCCTTTTTCCCTACCAGCGACTTAATCAGCGCTGGTACGTTGGTACCTTCCCCCGCTAGTCTGCCCAATTCTTCGTACGAAAGGGCCGGGTGTTTTTTGAGTTCGGCCAGTATTATTTCTTCCAGTTCCGTGAGCAGTTCGGGATAATCGAAATCGGGATTAAACTGCACTTTCGACTGGCTCGAAATTTTTAGTCCCGATGGCAGCGCTACGTTCATCACATCGCCGATGCAGCACATATAGTACTCGGCCATCCATCGGAACAACTCCAGCTGATAGCCTGTAACCAGCGGATATTCGTCCAGTACTTCGCTGATGTACCGCGCCTGGTAGGCCGTTGGTGGCGAATTGTGCAATCGTGCCACAACCGCCGTTAGTACCCGTCCGTTGTTTTTACCGAATGGCACAATAACCCGGGCACCGATTTTTAGCACCTCCGCCATGCCCCGCGGCACGCGATAGGTAAACATACGCGGTACAGGAATGGGCAATATCAGATCGGCAAAGAAGGTGACTTCTTCGGTTTCGGTGGAGGCAAAAAGGGGATATATCTGGTTTTCCACGGACTATCGACGGGCGGTACGTCAGGTAAATATACAGATAACCCGGCGTTAGTCCGGCGAATTCCTGATTTGGTAAAAAAGGTGAACCATACCAAACCTTTGTTTGCTTATTGACTGTTAGCTTATTGTAAGGCGGGTAGAACCCGCACTTTGTGACTACTTATCCGCGGACTTCTACGGCAATGGCACGGTATCGCATCGGCGAACCGTCTGTCGCGGAACCATCCGTGTTATGATTCATCATGCAACTCTACGACGTACTTATTGTTGGCGGAGGCCCCTGCGGACTTGCCGCTGGTATCGAAGCGACGAAAGCCGGTTTAAGCCATCTGATTCTGGAAATGGGCAGCCTGACCGAATCCATCCGGCAGTACCCACGTCGGATGCGGTTTTTCTCAACCGCCGAAAATATCGAGATTGGTGGATTGCCGTTCGCCATTTCAGACGTAAAAGCTGGACGTAACGAAGCGCTTCAATATTACCGAAAAGCAGCGGCTTATTATAAGCTGAATTTCAAACTGTTTCAGGAGGTCTGGGAGGTTCATAAAGAAGGTGACGTATTCATCGTGACAACCACAGCCGGAGAACAGTATCGGGCACGTAAAGTCATTATGGCTACAGGCTATTTTACCCGACCTCGCTGGCTCGATATTCCGGGCGAAAACCTTCCGCACGTATCCCATTACTACGACGAACCTTTCAAGTACTCATTTACAAACGTCGTGATCATTGGCGCATCGAATTCGGCCGTCGAAGCAGCGCTGGAATTGTATCGGCACGATGTCAACGTAACGATTGTACACCGGGGCGAAGATTTTCGGAGTACGGTAAAGTACTGGCTCGTTCCCGACGTAAAAAACAGGGTGAAGGAAGGCCGGATAAAAACGGTATTCGATTCGTGTGTTACGCAGATCGACGAACGGCAGGTGATTGCTGTTAACGTAAAAACAGGCGAGGAAACCAATATCCCGGCCGATTTCGTGTTTATCCTGACGGGCTATATTCCCGACGCAGATCTGTTACGTCGCTGCGATATTGAACTCAACCCGGAAACGCAGGTGCCGGTCTTCGATAAAGAAACGTTTGAAACAAACATACCCGGCCTATACGTTTGCGGAACGGTACTGGCGGGTATTTATACGGAGAAGGTATTTATCGAAAATGGACGTGAACACGCTCAGTCGATCATTGACCATATTATGGGCCGCGAAGTTCACAAAGTTGCCGAGCTGATTCAGCGAATCTGATTTAACAACACCTAATACCAAATGAGGGCTAGAACGACTAGTTTCTAACCCTCATTTGGTTACTAAGCATATTCCAGCGCTTTTTCTGTTGACCGGATCCGATCATATTCTTCCTGAACGGCTTTCGCAAAAGCAACCTTATCTGATTTCCGGTAAAGTTCAATTTGCTTTCTTCGGGAAGGTGGGCGAAAATCACGGTTTATCTGTTGGCAAGCTACCCACAAATCTGGGTTCAGTTTGATTTTGTACTGTCGAATTGGCGTATCTACCCCAAACCAAAGGTTAATGATATTATTGACAGTCGGTTTGATAACAACACTCATGACCTATTTTAAAGTTTAGTAATTAATAACTGGTTGTGGACTAATATGTTTTTTTTGTAAACCTGCAACTGATTAATTAAAGGTATGTAGTTACACAATAGCCTCAAAGAATAATTGTATTAACGGTGCCCTTTGCTGGATGAACCGTAGAAAAGCCCTTATGAAGTGCTTAACCTATTGGGTGGTTTGACTTAATAAAGGATAATTCGTTTCGTTTCTACTTTAAAAAAGACATTAAATTCTTTTAATAATGCATATCACGCATTTTTCTAACGTATTAGAGTGATTTTATAGTACAAAATCGCAGCGGAATTTTAGTGAACGGTTGCCTATGACTCTCTAGAAATACGATTAATCCTATTCATCTTCCAATAATTCTATTTATCTTTAATACAGTTTTCAGGTCTCCCAACCGTTAGCCTTTTCTGCCCTGACCATAATGGTCAGGGCTTTTTCTTACCGCTCTGATTAAAGCCCAAAGTTCTCCTTTACTTATTGTAACATACTGATCACCTGTACAAGGGTTAATCAGGCACTGACTTAAGTAAAATAATCCTATACTTGCTCATGGAAATTTCTTTTATAGGCGCGGGAAATCTGGCCTGGCACCTTGCTCCTGCCCTGGAAAATGCGGGTCATCATATCAACGAAGTATACAGTCGGCAACTTCAGCACGCCCGGCAGCTGGTCAGCAATCTGTACGATGCCCATACACATTCGGAATTAAACTTTGCCGATAGTCCTTCAACCTTATTCGTTCTGGCTGTTCCCGACGATGCGCTGGAAGACGTATGCTCGCGTCTGGTTTTGCCCGAACAGGCAACCCTGGTCCACACCTCAGGCAGCAAAAGCCTTCAATCACTTGAACAGTGGATGGATATCTACAGCGACGTACCTGTAAAAACCGGTGTGTTTTACGCCCTCCAGACGTTCACCAAAGGGCAGCCCTTTATGGCTTTTGAAGAGATCCCGCTGTGCATTGAATCGACAGACAAAGCTACCGAAGACGCGTTGGTGCAATTGGGGCAGGACGTGAGCAATATCGTTTATCTGATTACGTCGGAAGAACGGCGAACTTTGCACGTAGCGGCTGTACTGGCCTGTAATTTCACCAATCACCTGCTGGCGCTGGCTCATGATCTGACGACGCAGAATGGGCTCGAATTTGATTTGTTACGTCCGCTGATTACGGAAACGTTTCGCAAGGGTCTGGCGGTCAATAACCCGGCTAACGTACAGACCGGCCCCGCCCGACGAAATGATCTCACCACAATCAGCGATCACCTGGCTTTACTGGCTAATCAGCCGAAATTAGCTGAAATCTATCAAATCCTGACAGACAGTATCCGTCAATACTATGGTCGATAAGTCGCAGGGGTTTAATACGTACTGATATTAAGAAACGAAAAATCAGACCTTTGTTCTTTTTCAACTACTTTAACTTTACAAATTCACAAAATCCTACACTATTAGCTCAGCTATTCACATATTTTAATAACTTGCACTATAGGCTTGTGTATTAAAGTATCTGTGAGCATTATCAACTACTGTATTAGCTGTATTTATTTTGAGAATGGGGTCATTAGAACAGGTGAATACGAAAAATACTTCCCCGGAAGTGCTTACCAAGGCGGACCGGCTGGCTTTATACGACAAATACAGTTCGATGGCGTACGGGGTGATTTTGCCCATCCTTCCGGAACCAGAATTGGCTCAAACGGTGTTGGTCGATTTATTTGCCTCTTTACAATTAACCATCGGGACGAGAGTTCCTACAGCTATAGAAATCATTCGATTAGCACGCACGAAGGCATTAGCGGCCAAACCAATGCTTATCCAACAGGCATCCGTATCCAATCCGATTGTGGCTGTCAACGACGGCATGAGTAGGACCAAACGTATTTTCAATTTATCATTCTGCCAGGGGTACAGCATCGAAACCATTGCGGAACAGTTACAGCTATCCCAAACGAATGTATTAAAAGAGTTTTATACCTATTTCAAGCATCTTCGTTCGTCTTAACTATCTAGCACCTTGAAGAATTATCAATATTTAACAAGTGGTGTTCTGGAAGCATATCTGTTAGGCTTAACCACTGACGAAGAAAAAGCTGAACTGGAAAAGATACTGACAACCGATCCAGAGGTTTTAGCTCAGTTGAATGATCTGGAAACAACAATAGAAGATTATTTTCAGCGCAACGGTGTTCCGCCCCCGCCGAGCATTCGGGAGAAGATCGAACTACGTATCAGCGAAACGGAAATAACCCGATGGGAAGGTGTAAAACGTACGGATTCATCTAAAAAAGCTGAGGATTCTCAATCGACAGAATCACCGTATCTACAGGTCGAAATCAGTGATACCCACATACGCGTCCATAAATACTGGCGTACGGCCTTTATTGCCGTTTTCATCCTCTCAAAAGTATTCCTGATACTCGGCCTTTATTATTATTTCAAATCGGCTAGCCTGGCCGACGAAGTAAGCCGACTCAAATCGGCAACGCAACAATCAAACCCGTTGCCTGAGGGAAGAGCGAAGTAAATAAGTCATTTATGCGTTTA
The DNA here is from genome assembly GCF_045160025.1 of Spirosoma sp. KNUC1025. Classification (GTDB taxonomy): domain Bacteria; phylum Bacteroidota; class Bacteroidia; order Cytophagales; family Spirosomataceae; genus Spirosoma. The sequence continues at coordinate 1,984,997 of NZ_CP087139.1, read as the reverse complement.
TTTGTCGATGCCTACTCTCGCTGAGTGGGAGGCATTCGGACATACTCCTCATATACTGATGAAATACGTCGTTATCAGTCTCTTTATCAGTCTTTTCACTCGCTTCACGACCTTTGCGCAATGGCAGCCACAAGCCGTAGGTACGGATGCCAGTTTCCGATCGGTAAGCGCGGCCGGGCCTGCTATCGCCTGGATTGGCGGTACTAAGGGGACGTTTATCCGAACCATTGATGGTGGCAAAACCTGGCAGACAGGCAACGTACCAGATGCCGAAGCCTGTGATTTTCGCGATGTGCAGGCGATCGATGCCCAGACGGCTTACCTGATGAGTGCAGGCCCCGCCGAAAAAGGTCAGGCTCGCATCTATAAAACGACAGACGGCGGCCAAACCTGGTCACTGCAATACCAGACCCAGCAAGCCGGTGTTTTTTTCGACAGCATGGACTTTTGGGATAAAGAACATGGAATAGTGGTGAGCGATCCGGTAAATGGCAAATGGGTTGTGCTGACAACCGACAACGGTGGTCAAACCTGGCAGCCGGTTTCACCAGCGGTCCTTCCGCCTATGGAACCCAAAGAGGGCGCTTTTGCAGCCAGTGGGTCCAGCCTGGTGGTACAGGGAAAACGTAACGTCTGGATTGCATCTGGAATGGGCAAATTTGGACGCGTATTTCACTCCTCCGACCGCGGCCAAACCTGGTCAGTTAGCAGTACACCACTACCCGGCGGTGAGTTCGCCGGTCTATGCGGTATGCATTTTTTCAGTGAGAAAAACGGTATGGTTGTCGCGGCCAATTACAAACCCGATCAGCCACAACCCAGCCCCAATACGGCCATCACCCGCGACGGTGGTCAAACCTGGCAGGTCACGGCTCCAATCGAGCCGCCCGGCTTGAAAGAAGCTATTGCCTTACTCTCTGGCGACCGCATTTTAGTGGTTGGCCCTTCAGGAACCAGTTTGTCGGCCGACCAGGGCCAGAGCTGGCAAAAGCTTGATACAGAAGCCTTTCATGCTGTCGCCTGCGTGAAAGGTACGTGTTACGCTGTGGGTGCAAAAGGTAGAGTGGCCGTGCAGCACTTTAAATAATGAGAGTCTTAACCAGCGCCTGCTTTTGCCAGTGAATAACCGACGACATGGAGTTTATGCGTAAACTTGTGCCGGATATGAAAATCTTGTACGATCACCAGGCTTTTACAGCGTCGCGTTTTGGAGGGGTAGCCCGGTATTTTTACAACTTGATGGTTGCCTTACAGAAAAAAGGGATTGATGTCGTTCTCTCTGTCTGGTTTTCCAATAACCATTACCTCCTCTCCGGCTCTGAATTTCCAACGCAGCCATTTCGGTTTTTCCTGGGTCCGATGCGCACGAATATGCTGTTTTCGCAAGTCAACCGATTATGCAGCACAATTCAGTTACTAAGAAAGAATTACGACATTTTTCATCCAACGTTCTTCCATCCTTACTTCCTGAATTTCATCGGAAACAAACCTTTTGTCATGACGTACCACGATGCGATCAAGGACAAATTCGGGGAGCGATTCGGGCATCTGGACAACGCATCGAAGGAACAAAAGAAAGTATTGTTTGACCGGGCCACCCATATCATTGCGGTATCGGAAAATACGAAAAACGACTTAATCCAGATTTTCCAGCTCGATCCCGCCAAAATTACGGTCGTTTATCACGCCACGAATTTTCGCGACTTGGTAGTGCCCGATACGTTCCAACTCGATACCCCACCTTCGTATTTGCTTTATGTGGGCACGCGGGGCAGTTATAAAAATTTCGCTCCGTTTTTGAAAGCCATTACGCCGGTTCTAAAAAAACATACGCATATCCAGTTTATATGTGGCGGGGGTGGCGACTTTAACGCCGATGAAAAGCAACTGATTGACAGCCTGGGTTTAAGCGGACGGGTGATTCATTATTTCATTAATGATCTGGTATTGTACCGCTTATATCAACACGCACTGGCTTTTGTGTATCCGTCCCTCTATGAAGGCTTTGGCATTCCGATTCTGGAAGCCTTTGCTACAGGCTGCCCGGTTGTATTAAGCAACAGTTCCTGCTTTCCGGAGGTGGCTCAGGATGCCGCGCTTTATTTTGATCCGGAATCTGAAGCATCGATGAGCGAACAAATCGAGCGGATAATTCTGGATGAACCGCTGCGGCAGTCGTTACGTCAGAAAGGCTTTCTGCGGCAGCAGGCTTTCTCACCCGAAAATATGGTAAACCAAACGCTGAATGTTTATCGGCGTGTTGTCGCACAGGTATCGTGAGAAAAATTCTGTTATTTGACACCATCATCGATGGTCATCACGCTGATTATCTGAGTCATCTGATCAACTATTGGCTCCAGCATCAGCCAGAAGGTGAACTGATTGTCGTAGCGCAGGCTTCATTTGAGCCTATCTTTCGTCAGTTGCAGGAGAGTGCCCCCATTGTTACCAGCGTTCAGTACGTACCGATTTCACAGCAGGAAATTGAAACGACGCATCAGGGCTCGGTAATCGGTCGTTCATTTCGGGAGTGGAATCTGCTGCTGGATTACTGCCAGCGCTATCAGCCAACGCACGCACTGCTGATGTATTTCGATATCTTTCAGCTGGGGTTATGGCTGGGTCGAAAAGCGCCCTGCGCGATTTCGGGCATTTATTTCAGACCCGACTTTCATTACCCTCCTTCCTCGGGCCTGAAAGCCCGGCTGAACGTATTGCGTAAACGAGCAACCCTACACGGTGTGCTGAAGCAGAGCACATTGAAAAATCTCTTCTGTCTGGATCCCTCCGCCGTTACGCTCGTGCGCGAAATGAACCCACGGGTCAATGTTATTCCACTACCTGACCCCGTAAAATCCTACGTTATTACGTCTGGTGAAATCGAAGAACTTCGTAGCGCCCTGTTAATCAAGCCGGGCCGAACCGTCTTTCTGCTATTTGGTCATTTAGATGAGCGAAAGGGCATTGAACCGTTTCTGGAAGCACTCAATCAGCTAGACCCTGCCGTTCAGCAGAAGATTTGTTTTTTACTAGCGGGAGCCATTCGCCCTGACTATCAAGCCCATATTGAGCAGAAAATTTCAGCAGTCAGTCCAGATGTTCAGATCGTCAGTGTGTTTAAAGAAATCAAAGGCAGGGCCATTCAGGTATATTTCGAACTGGCCGATTACGCCCTGACCCTGTATCAGCGGCATGTCGGTATGGCTTCGGTACTTATCCGGGCGGCTATATCGGGCAAGCCACTACTTTCGTCTGACTACGGATATATGGGACAGTTAGTCAAAAATGAGCAGTTAGGAGCTGTTACAGATTCCGCTTCACCAACCACCATTCGTGAGTTGCTGGAACAGGTCATGACCGAGGGAATTTCCTATTCAGAAACGAATCTTCGAAAATTAGCCGAGCACAATTCAGACGTATCGTTTGCCCGAACAATCCTTGAGCAACTTAACGAATGATACGTCTGAGCGGATTCCGTTAATCACCAGCGAACCGATTGAAACGTCCAGCCCGGTTGCACTTTCTGCATTTCCGTTTCGTCATCACGTTTTGTCAGGCCGCAGTCGAGGTAGTTCTGGTGCAGTTTTTCCAGGGCTTCCCGGTCTAGTTCCACGCCCAAACCAGGTTCCTGAGGAACACGTACGGTTCCTTCTTCAAACGTAAAGCGACCCGACGTAATGACTTCATCTGACTGCCACGGATAATGCGTATCCAGGGCGTAGGGTACTTCAGGTAAGGCAGCCCCCAGATGAACCATTGCCGCCAACGAGATTCCCAAATGACTGTTGGAGTGCATCGACAACCCACGCCCGAACGTTTCGCAAATCCCCGAAAGGGTCATGGACGAACGTAATCCACCCCAGAAATGATGATCCGACAGGATAATATCTTCTGAATTAATAGCGATACTGGCCGGGATGTCGGCAAACGAAGTGGTGCACATGTTAGTAGCCAGTGGCGTTTTGAGCGCTTTCCGCACTGCTGCCATGTTTGCCTGCCCCCGCACCGGATCTTCCAGGTATTCCAGTATGGGTTCCATCTGCTTGCCGTAATAAATAGCCGTTTCTACTTTCCAGAGAGCATTCGGATCAACACGCAGGGGTACATCCGGACCAAAAGCGTCGCGCAGGGCAAACATGGCATCGACCTCTTGCTGTGGTTCAAATACGCCCCCTTTCAGTTTGATCGACTGAAAACCAAACTCGGCACACATGGCTTTAGCCTGCGCCACAATACCGGCCGGGTCCAGCGCAGCCGCCTGTCGGGCAGCAGGCCAACCCTGTGCAGCCGGATCGGTGCCAAAACCAAGCGTACCACCCGCTCCTTCGTATTTATAAAACAGGTAAGCCGAAAAAGGCACTCGATCACGCATTTTGCCACCTAGCAAATCGACAACTGGCCGACCTGTCACTTTTCCGATAACGTCGAGACAGGCGACTTCGATGGCGCTGAAAATATGTACCAGTTTCCGTTGATCCCAGGGCGTTTCGCCCCGCTGGGCTGCGGTTTCAGTACCAAAGTGATCGGTTAAAACCTGCCGGATTTCACTAAGCTGGAACACATCCTTGCCGATCAGCAGCGCTCTGGCTTCTTCCAGCGCCATGTCAATATCCTTATTTCCAGGAATTTCGCTGATGCCCGAAATAGAATCGTCGGTCACCAGTTCAACGATGGTACGTAACGCATAGGGTGCGTGCAAACCAGCCGCATTTAATAGTGGCGGATCGACGATGGCAATGGGCGTAATGTGTATTTCCTTGATTCGCGGACCAGTTTTATAAGGCATAGTTTTGGATGAAATATGGTGTCGTCATTAGTCATTACGCTTCGCTGTCATTGGTCATTGGCTGATAGTCGGTAGTATTTCAAATGACTAATGACTTAAACAAGTGGGAACAGTTGGGCAGCAATCATAATCACGACGAGTCCTGCTAATCCCATCACAACCAGCAGGGGCGAAATGGTTTTCAGCGCTTCCTGTTCGGTTAAGTTACTTAGCTTACAGATGATCCAGAAACCGGCGTCGTTCATCCACGGAACCAGCTTCGAGCCACAGCCGATGGCCAATCCCAGATAAACCGGATGGAACTCCAGATGGGCGCTGCTTGCCATTCCCGACAGAATGCCAGAAGCGGTAATGAGCGCTACTGTAGCTGATCCCTGAGCCGTTCGAACAACAGCCGCAATGAAAAAAGCCATCGGAATCAGGGCCATCTGGTAATCTTTGGTTAGATCGGCGATACGGGCACTTATGCCCGTCTGCTGGAGCATACCCCCAAAGGCGCCACCCGCAGCGGTGATGAGAATAATACCTCCCCGCTCATCAGAGCCGCCTGCACAAAGGGTGTTAACCCTTCTTTACCGGCGCTCTTTTGCCTGGCCAGAATCAGCAGAGCGGCAATACCGCCCGAAACGATGGCAATGTTTTTATCGCCGAAAAATCGGATCAGACTTATAAGTTTAACCAAAGCGGGCGAGTCGGTAAGCGGAATGCCGGGTGTTGCCATCGCTGTAAGGGCCGTATCGGCACAGATAAAAACCAGTGGAATTAGAACCGGCAGCAGCGACACCCCCAGAGCAGGCAAATGAGCGTCTTCTTTGGCGGCAATGGCTCTGATATCGTCCAGTTTCGCATCCAGGGCGTCGCGTAGAGGAATAGGCCATTTACGGTTGGCCCAAAGGGCAAAAAAGTACCCACTGGTAATGGTAAAAAGTCCCACAATCGTACCGGCAATCATCATCAGGCCGATAGGAATATGCATTTCACCGACTAAAAACAGCGGACCGGGAGCCGGTGGAACCAGCGAATTCGCCATAGCTGCACCCGCCATGATGCAGAGCACCAGTAGCAGATAATTTTTGCCAATTCGAAGGGTCATGGCTTTGGCTAAGGGCATCATCAGAAAAATGACCGTATCGAAAAAGACCGGAATACCCAGAAAAAAACTGCCGACCAGAAACGCAATCGGTGCTCTCTCAATACCCGTCAGCCGAAGCATGGACCGGATAATACGTTCCGCTGCCCCACTTTCGAGCATACACTTACCAATGATAGCCGCCATGGCAATCAGAATCCCGATTTTCCCGCAGGTGCTTCCGAATTCCGTAGCGATCCGTTCGCCAATTCCTTTTTTAGCCAGTGCCTGAGCAGCCGCAGGAGCCGTTCCCTTCGCAAGAGCAAACTGCTCGATGGCCGAAGCAGGCGTCATCAACGCAACGACAAAAGCACCGAGGCAACAGGGCTAAAAACGGATGCAGCTTCAATCCAATAATGCCACCAACCACAATAATTACGCCGACAGCCAGGATTACGAGAGGATCAGACATTGACAGGGAGTTTAGGAATGGGTAGGTATCGTGGTGTCCGTGGTGTCGGTTTTGAGAAACCGACACCACGAACACCGCACCACCGAACGATTATTTATAAATGGATCGAAAAGCATCCAGCTTTCTGGCCATCGAGCGGGCACCATCAGCGACGAACGTAGCGTCAGCTCCGCAGGCAATCAGTTGTATGCCTAGTTCATGATACGTCTGATAATCGTCGGGGTTGAAAAATAGGATACCCGTTGCTTTACCTGCTTTTTGCGCGGCATTGACGGTTTCCCGCAAGGCTTCTTTAAAACGGGGATGATCGAACTGCCCGAAAATGCCTAACTCCATCGACAAGTCGGCAGGGCCGATGAAGAGTACGTCGACCCCTTCGATATTAGCCACCTCATCCAGATGATTCAGCACCCCGACGGTTTCGATCTGCACCACGCCCAGAATCGTTTCCCTTGACTCCTCATAATACTGATTGAAGTGTTGAGCGAATCCCGATGCCCGTACCATCTTGGCCACACCCCGGCTTCCGTGCGGAGGATAATGAAGCCCGCTGACTACTTTTCGGGCATCATCAGGACTCGTGATTTTCGGGCACATGATTCCCTCCGCGCCCATATCCAGCACCCGATGAATCCGCTGACTTTCGGCACTTTCGACCCGAACGATTACCCCCGCCGATGTATGCTCCAACGCCTGAAGCTGATAGAGCGCATCTTTCTCGGAACCAGCACCGTGTTCGAGATCAATGAGCACCCAATCGAAACCCGACTGCCCCACAATCTCAGCGGTAAGCGAACTTCCCAGGTTCAGCCAGCACCCGTTCAGGGTCTCTCCCTGTTTAAGTCGTTTCTTCAGATTTTTCATGTATACGTAAAGGCAGGACAAATCCGGCTTTACTTTTACCCAGCTAAATACCGACGGTTAACTAAATGGTTTTCAGCCTACGGACAGCTTTGAACAGGCGTAAAACAAAACTTCCCGAAAGCTCGTGGCCTTCGGGAAGCAGGGATATAAAATAGAAACAACTACGTTCAATATCGTTCGTTGCCTTCTTCCTCTTCTTCGGATAGTTCGATGATCTGCTCTTCAATATCGTCATCCGACAAATCACTGTCATCGTCCAGCTCATCTGTAAATTCATCCATTTCCTCATCGTTGGAAATTTCGTCGGTAGCATGACGAGCCGTAGCCGTATCTGTGTACAGCAACGTATCAGACGCTTCTTCGTCGCCCGGATTCATAATATCGGGGTTGTTATTGACTCCTAAACCCGCATAAACCACGGCATCCTGTTCCTCATCGTTCAGGGGCATGCGATTATGACGGGGTGACATACCTTCGAGGGGGCCGCCCGTATTCTGATCTACGCGCTGTTGGTCGGGGTTGTTTGTATTTTCCATGCGGTTTAGTGACTGGTGGTAATGACTGAAATGTAGAAGTAATTTACGATTTATTTTCGTCACCAGACATACTCACTAACCATCATTTACCGAAAGAGTTTGCGACTATTTCAGGAGAAGAACTTTCTGCACCTGTGGCGAGCGATTACTGCCAGAGAGCCGAATCAGATACATTCCGTTGGTGATACGTTGAAGATCAACGACCGTTTCGACATTCGCCAGAACCGCCTGACTGCTCATCACCACCTGCCCCGATAACGACACGACATCTATTTGGCCGTCGTAGGGTGGCCGAATTGTAAGATAACGGTCGGTTGGATTTGGGAACGCCCACGGCCCGGTTGGTTCTTCCGGTATGCCCGTTACCACACGCTGAGACGTATTTTTCAGATACCGCATACCACCCGCTATACTGCCCAGCATTAAATCAGGTAACTCATCCCCATCCAGATCAGCGGCAGCGGCAATCAAACCCGTACCAGGAAATCCGATAGATGGCAGCGAATCCAGTAAGGTCAGCGCCTTATCGACCGGGTTCGGAAATTGATACACCCGAACGGTACCGTTGTCGGCCGCCAGGATAAGCTCGTTTTGCTGATCGCCGTTCAGGTCGGTTACCACTATCGATCGGGCGCGGGCGTAGGTAGGGTCATCAATGGTAAACCCACCGAATGTCTGGTTCTGTAATTGAAAAACGGGCGTAGTGGATGAACCCGTATTCCGGAAGTACTCAATAGTGCCGTACTCCTTTCCGATTAACACGTCCAGTTTACCATCACGATCTACATCAGCTACCGTCATCAGGTCGCCGAGCGTCAGCCTGTCCGGTATGGGCCATAAGGTTGCGCCCGTAAGCGAATACTGAGCAGCGGCTCCTTTGGCAGCCCCATTCAGCAAGGCGCGAATTTCCATGCCACTGACGCTGGCTCCCGTAATGATCAGGTCCAGACTCCCATTACCATCCACATCCACAAACGAAGGCATTACGTTGGTCAGCTTCAGCGATTGATTGATTCCCAGGTAATCGGTCGTAACGAGCGAAAAGGAAGGAGCCTTTGTAGTGCCTTTGTTCTCAAACTGCCAGATGCCCCCCGATACTCTGTACCCGTTCCGACGCCACCGTAGCCCACCAGCAAATCCAGATCACCATCGCCATCCAGATCGGCTAACGCGGGTGCTGCCTGCTCGCCCAGGTCGAGCATGTCGCTTTGCAGAAAATCTTTCTGAACTAATTGAAAATCCGGCTTTTGCGTTGTGCCCTTATTTTTATAATACCAGCCCGAAGCCCGAAAATCAAACAACTGATTCTCATTGTAACTCACGTTGGGCGATGCCAGCAGATCTTTTTGCCCGTCACCATCCACATCTTCGAAAAACGTAGCCGGGAAAGCCGGAAACAGAATCGGATTGGCTGCCGGAAATAAGCTGTCGTAGCTGGTGAAATTGGCTTTCTCGCTGTTAGGTCCTGCATTACGCAGGCGGGCAATATTTTCGCAGGTTACAAACCCAAACAAAAGATCTTTATTGCCATCGCCATCCGTATCGACCACCGTCAGCGTATTACCTGTGTGCAACGGTCTGGCCTTACCCAATGTCGCTTTATCTGGCTCAACGCCCACACGACCCGATCCATCGCACTGAACGCCAAACGTAAAGTCGTTGCAATATTCTTTCTGAAAGTGACCCCAGCACAAATTTTGGTACCGTTTGAAATCCAGCCCACCTTTTTTGCCGGTACGTTCGACGCTCATATTCTGTTGATAAGCAATCAGGTTTCCCGTTACGTCGAACGTTATAATGTCTATGTCGCCATCGTCGTCGTAGTCCGTAATGGCAGGCACATCGACGGTGCCGATGTACAGTTGAATCAGTCCGCTGAACCCTTCGGTCATAAGTGGGTTTGCCACCAGTTTAAACGCGGGTTGCCCATTCTGCGACTCGTTGTGGTAAACCAGTACGTTCCCGGCGCCGGGTGTGAAAATATCTTTCTGGCCATCCAGATCATAATCAACCAGTAATATCCAGCCACTAACGGCGGGAAAAGCCGTTTCGTATTCAGGTGCGTATTGCCAGTTTATACCCGTTCCGGCTGGATTGTCGACGGCGATAAACGTACTGATTTTGCTGGTTGCCCGGTCATAGACCAGCAGATCGTCGCGCGAATCGGCATTTAAACGTATCGTGGAGTACTGCGTGGCGTTCAATCCACCAGCCCACGGATTTAATAAGGCCCGACCATTGACGCTGACTGCGGGAGTCTGATCATAACGAAAGCCAATCTTTCCACCCGATTGGGCGAAGTTGAGCAGTGGAAAAAACAGGAAACAAAGCGTAAACAGCTTTTTCATCTAATTTTGAGCCTTTACTTTCTGTAACACCATCTTGAAGTTGGTAGTACAGAATTCAAACGAACTGAGCCTTCATTTATGTCTATGGACATGCTGTCAACTGATCAACTCTATCATAAATTCCTGGAATGTACGGGCGTTTCGACCGATACGCGCCGAATTACCTCCGATTGTTTGTTTGTGGCGCTCAAAGGAGCCAGCTTCGACGGGAATCAGTTTGCCCGGCAGGCGCTGGAAGCAGGGGCACGTTACGCCCTTGTCGACGATCCGGCCATTGCCGACTCAGACGCCCGTTGCCTGCTCGTTGCCGACAGCCTGACCGCTTTGCAGGATCTGGCCCGACACCATCGGCAAACGCTCACCTTTCCGGTTATCGGCCTGACGGGTTCGAACGGAAAAACCACTACCAAAGAACTGATTGCCGCCGTACTGTCGAAAAAATACCGGACTTATGCTACTGTCGGCAACCTGAATAACCACATCGGTGTACCGCTAACTCTGCTCGCTCTCAATGAACAGCACGAAATCGCGGTTATCGAGATGGGAGCGAATCACCAGAAAGAAATCGAGTTGTTGTGTTCGATTGCTCAGCCGACTCACGGGTTGATCACCAACGTAGGCAAAGCCCATCTGGAAGGGTTTGGCGGCATTGAAGGCGTCAGAAAAGGCAAAGGCGAATTGTATGATTATCTGGCGCAGCACGGACGTACCGTATTTATCAACTCGCGGGATAAAACGCTGATGGCCATGTACCGGGAACGCTTGAAATCGCTACGTTCTGAAACCGTTTTTGCCGAAACTATTTTTTACCCGGCTGTCGACGCGTCGAGTCAGCCGGTCGAGTTGCTTCAGGAGTCGCCGGTGGTTGTTTATCGCGATCCGGAAGGCCGGGAAGTAACGACACATCTGCCAGGACGCTACAATTTCGACAATATGACCGCAGCGCTGGCTATTGGCGATTATTTCGGCATTTCACCCGAAGAATCCAATCGCGCCGTAGCCGACTATAATCCGACCAACAACCGTTCGCAGGTGATTACCAAAGGAACAAATACCGTATTGCTGGATGCCTATAATGCCAATCCGAGTTCAATGGCAGCCGCGATACGTCAGTTTGCGGCTACCCCCGCCAGCCGGAAAGCCGTTATTCTGGGCGATATGTATGAACTGGGCAACGAAAGTGAAGCGGAGCATGCGGCTCTGGGCAAACTGATTGCCGAAAGCAAGTTCGATCTGGTGATTCTGGCCGGGAAAGACATGCATTACGCCCTGGAGTTTTTACCCAAAGCCTACTATTTCCCGGATAAGTTTTCGCTGCACAACTGGCTGATGGATCATCCCATGACCGATACGTATATTCTGGTAAAAGGATCGCGGGGCATGAGTTTAGAGACCGTCGTGCCTTTTATCTGAAATCTTAATAGACAGTATCTTTTTGCGGTATTTTATGAAATTCATCTGGAGCTTCAGCCTGCTGTGTATCAGTGTATGGTCGTTTGGTCAGACCCAGCCCACGGCTGACCAGCCCGCCTTCGAAAACGAAATCCGCGCCTTCGAAAAAGCCGACAGTACGTCGCCCCCACCCCGGAACGCGATTGTTTTTACGGGGAGTTCTTCCATTCGGCTTTGGGAGAATTTATCGGAGTACTTTCCCAACAAAACGATCCTTAATCGAGGGTTTGGGGGCTCCAAACTTCCCGACGTACTGCGCTACGCCGACCGCATCATCATTCCGTACCAACCCAAACAGATTGTGCTTTACGCTGGCGAAAACGACGTAGCGGCCGGGCAGACCGGCCAGCAGACCTACGAGAGCTTCGTTGCTTTATTCGAGCATGTTCGCCAGAAATTACCCAACGTACCGTTTACCTTTATCTCGCTGAAACCCAGCCCGTCGCGCCGGAAGGTTTTCCCGGAAATGGACAAAGCGAACCAGCTTATAAACGATTACCTGCGTAAGCAACGTAACACCGAGTTCGTGGATATTCGTCCTGTTATGCTAACGCCCGGCGGCCAGCCTGTTCCCGAATTATTCAAATCCGATAGTCTTCACATGCTTCCGGCGGGTTATCAGCGATGGGCCAGCGTATTACGTCCGTATTTGAAGTAGCATTGCCAAACCACAGCTTCCCGAAAGCTTAAGCTATTGTAAAAACCTCTTTATAACGTATTTGCGCAAACGTTTACGCAAAAAATCAAACAGTCAGGAGTTTGGGGGTTTCGGGCTTGTATGGCGGCATTTTGCACAGTTTATGAACCTTCACCTGGCCGACAGACTCAGAATTAACCTAAAGTGAGTTTACTTTCAGTACCGCCCCAACTGTCGTAGCCCATACCTTTGTATTACCAAAAGCAATAACCTCTTCTCTAATGAAAAAACTCTTTAACTATCTGGCTGTCACGCTGCTCAGCGTAACCAGTTTGTATGCACAAACGGCCCGATACGCTCTTGTACCCAAACCGGTTCATCTGGAAGAACGCAGCGGTAGCTATACGTTACCCGCAAAACCTACAATCGGTGTTCAATCGACCAATCCAGACGTACGGCGCATTGCCCAGATGCTGGCTGATCAACTGGCAAAATCGACGGGTACAACTCCGGTCGTCAAAACAGGAAATGCCGGAAAAGATATTTCGTTCGTGAGTGCTAAAGGTCCGAAACTAGGAGCAGAGGGGTATATGCTGACCGTTACGCCCAAACAGATTGTTATTACGGCCGAACAGCCGCAGGGATTTTTCTACGGGGTTCAGTCGCTGATGCAGCTCATGCCAGCCGCTGTTTTCAGCTCGGCCAAAGTGGATGGCGTTACGTGGTCGGTACCAGCCTGTACGGTTGAAGATCAGCCTCGCTACGGGTACCGCGGCTCGATGCTCGATGTGGGTCGTTATTTTTATCCGGTTCCATTTATCAAAAAATACATTGACCTGCTGGCGGTTCACAAAATGAATACGTTCCACTGGCATCTGACCGAAGATCAAGGCTGGCGAATCGAAATCAAAAAATATCCGGAACTTACTCAGAAGGCCTCAATCCGACCATCCACCATGGTTGGCCACTACCGCGATCATAAATATGACAACAAGCCCTACGGCGGATTTTATACCCAGGACGAAGTACGCGACATCGTAAAATATGCACAGGATCGGTTCATCACCGTCATTCCTGAGATTGAGATGCCGGGCCATTCGGTAGCTGTTTTATCCGTTCACCCGGAACTGGGTGGTAACCTCGACCGCATGTTGCCCGTAAGCAGTACCTGGGGTGTACACGAACAGGTGCTTTTCCCCCGCGAAGAGACCTTTACCTTTCTGGAGAACGTATTGACCGAAGTTATGGCCTTGTTTCCAAGCCAATACATTCACATTGGGGGTGATGAATGCCCGAAGATCGAATGGAAGCAAAGTAAATTCTGCCAGGCGTTGATGAAAGAAAAAGGCCTGAAAGACGAGCACGAACTCCAAAGTTATTTTATCCAGCGTATCGACAAATTCGTTACGTCGAAAGGCCGCCGAATCATTGGCTGGGATGAAATTCTGGAAGGCGGATTGTCGCCCAATGCGACGGTCATGAGCTGGCGGGGCATCAACGGCGGCATCGCAGCAGCTCGTCAAAACCACGACGTGGTTATGAGCCCGACAACGTACTGCTACCTCGATTACTACCAGGCTGATCCGAAAACGCAGCCTGTAGAGATTGGCGGTTTTTTGCCGCTCGAAAAAGTTTACAGCTTTAACCCATCCGTAACCGATAGTCTGACCGCCGATCAGGCGAAACACGTACTGGGCGTACAGGCCAATGTCTGGTCGGAGTATCTGCCAACAACGCACTACGTTGAATACATGGCCTATCCGCGCCTTATCGCTATTGCCGAAACGGCCTGGACACCCGGCGAAGCTAAAAACTTTGACGATTTCAAACAACGGCTGGAGGCTCACAAAAAGCGACTGGATTACCTGAACGTCAATTACTTTGAAGCCCCCATCAACAAGAATTTCGAGTACGTGTGGCCGAAGCAGACGGCGAGTAAATAATCAAAAGCCTGTCGGGTATCATTCGGCAGGCTTTTTTCATGTTCAGTTAGTAGCCTCTCACCTCAACATCGATGAAAAAACTGGTTCTCTTTTTGCTACTGGGTCTGGCCAGCGTTCAGGCACAAACCATTCGATTTGCGTTTGTCACCGACACGCACATAGGCGCCCCGGAAACGGCAGCCGAAGATTTGCAACGTACTGTAAATGATATCAATACGCTTTCGAATATCGACTTTGTCGTGTTTACGGGCGATGTTACCGACTATGGCGCCGATCGTGAATTTGCCGAGGCTAAACGTATTCTCGACGGCTTGCAAAAAAGTGGTACATCTTTCCGGGCAATCATGACACAAAGTGGTCGGAAAACGGCTGCAATAGTTTTAAAAAGGTGTTTGGCGCTGAACATTTTGCGTTCGATTTTGGGAAATACCGGTTTATTGGCTGTGGCAGCGGCCCCAATATGCGCATGTCGCCGGGGCTTGTTTCCCGCGAAGACGTACTCTGGCTGCGTACGGAAGTAAGCAAACTGCAAAACTCCGACAAGCCCGTTATTTTCATGAACCATTATCCGCTCGACAATTCGCTGGCTAACTGGTATCTACTTATTGATGAATTAAAAAAGACAAACGTACAGGCTGCCCTATGCGGTCACGGTCATGCCAACCAGAAACTGGATTTTGAAGGTATTCCCGGCACAATGGGACGCTCAAACCTGCGGGCCAAAGAGGCTGTTGGCGGCTACAATCTAGTAACGATACAGAATGATACGATGTCGTTTGTCACACGCACACCAGCAATCGATCAGCAGGCAGGGCAGACCGCTGCTCCCTGGCGCCAGGTTGCATTAACAAACCATCATTTTGCTCAGGACAGCAAACACTACGTCCGGCCTTCCTACCAACTCAACGACGTCTACAAAAACGTCAGCGCAATTTGGGAAAAACAGGACAGCAGCGACATTGGCGCAGGCATTATTGCCAATAAGGACATTTGCATCTACCCCAATACAGCCGGGCAGCTCGTTGCCCTCTCGCTGGCCGATGGCTCCGTGAAATGGCGATTCGCTACACAGGGAAAAGTTTACTCAACGCCCGCCATGCACAAAAAGCGGGTTGTTGTTGCCTCAACCGACGGTACTATTTACTGCTTACGAACAGACAATGGACAGCTCATCTGGAAACAGGACACGGGCAAGCCAATCGTAGCCTGTCCACTCATCGACGGCAACACCGTGTACATTGGCAGTTCGGAAGGCAAATTCCGGGCGTTGTCGCTAAAGACTGGAGCTGAAAAATGGACGTTCAACAACGTAACCGGCTTTATCGAATCGGTCCCGGTGGTGGATAAATCGAACGTTTACGTCGGCTCATGGGGGTCGACATTTTACGCGCTAAACCGGAAAAACGGCAAACCCGTCTGGACATGGACCAACAACAAAGTTCGCAATTTCTCGCCCGCAGCCTGCACGCCCGTACTTACCAATGGCCGTATTTTTCTGCAAACACCCGACCGTACGGTTACGACACTTGATGCAAAATCGGGCCGGGAAATCTGGAAGTCGAACCAGCATAAAGGATTCGAAGCCAGCGGTTTATCAGAAGATGGCTCGTTGTTCTACGTCAAATGCATGAGCGATACGGTATGGGCGATGTCAACCCGCTCCGACGTACCACAGCCCGAATGGTTTGTTAACTGCCAGTACGGTGCCGAAATAAGCCCCTCACCGATTGTTGAAAAAGCAGGCACCCTCTTTGTTCCAACCGATGAAGGGGTTCTTTACGCCATCGACCGCCAGACGCGCCAGCTTGCCTGGGCGCATAAGCTGTCCAATGCCATGGTGAACCGGGTTTTTCCATTGAGCAATCGAGACGTACTGATTACCACAATGGACGGCAAAGTAGCGAGGCTACGTAACGGAGCTAATTAGAAGCAACGTATTGACCGGTTTCACAAGGTCATTTCCATCCGAATATCGGCTCTGGCGTAGGGTGTTGGTACACTCGGTACTTCGCGGAAGCCGACGCTGGCGTACATTGTCAGAGCCGGTGTCAGCACCCGGTTGGATTCGAGCCAGATGGTCTTCACGCCTATCTGCCGGGCATACTCGATAGCTGCCAGGCACAGCTTTTTACCAACTCCTTTACCCCGCGTTTCGGGCGATACGGCCATTTTAGCCAATTCAAAACCCGTATCACCCATATTGACCATAGCCACACAGCCCACAATCTGATCGCCCATTTTTGCGAAAAAAATTTGGCCATCATTCGGCAAGATATGGATTTCCGGATGTTCCAGCTGTTCCAGATCGTGCGGCTCAACGCGAAAGTACTTTTCAATCCATTCTACGTTTAGCCGTTTAAAATCAGGCTGATACGCTGGTGAATACGTAACGATGGAGATGTCGTCCATAGAAGTAGCGTTAGTTGTTTTATCTCGATTTAATTGATCCTGAACCCGGTCGAAAAACCCGCGTTCGGCTAGTTGATTTTCCATTTCCTGAAGGGATGTTAAAAGGTTATGTTGTTGACTCGCCAGCATCTCATGGTTTACCGTGATGAATGCGTCCCATAGGGGCTGGAGCTTGGGAAGCATGGCCCGTCCGTCTTCGCTAAGCGTCAGAAAGCGTTTACGGCCATCCCGCTCCGACTTTGTGGATACGATCAGCTTATGTTTTTCGAGTTCGTTGGTAACCTGAATTACAGCGGGATGCGTAATGCCCAGCCGTTCGGCAATTTCCATAACCGCCACTGGTCCCTGTCGGGCAATCAGCACAAAAACGGTTGCCCAGCGCACGTCGAAATCCAGTCCCGATTTTCGATATGTGGCCGTTACGTTCTGCCAGTAATAATCGCTCAACCGCCTGAGCCGACTGGCCAGTGCCAGTTCGGCCATATCAGCCATAAAATCCATAGTATGTAAGAACTTACGTAAGTTCTTACATAATTAGTAAAGATGATTTAGTAAGTCAAGAAATTCAGGTAAAAATTTAAACACTATTGAGTAAACGTTACCAAAAGTCTTATGTCTCAAATAGGGATTCTGGTAAACTGTCTTTATTTTTGCACTTTCCTAAGAAATCGACTCTAGCAGAACGTCTCGGTTGATGATACGTTCTTTCAATTTCGCAACACATTATGCAAACATCCACTTACGTCCCCTACAAAGTAAAAGATATCGCGCTGGCCGAATGGGGCCGCAAGGAAATCAGACTTGCTGAAGCCGAAATGCCTGGTTTGATGGCTCTTCGCGCTGAATATGGTCCATCGAAACCACTGAAAGGCGCCCGCGTCGCTGGTTGCCTGCACATGACCATCCAGACGGCTGTGTTAATCGAAACGCTGGTTGAACTGGGTGCCGACGTAACCTGGTCTTCGTGTAATATCTTCTCAACACAGGATCATGCTGCTGCCGCTATTGCTGCTGCGGGTATTCCGGTGTATGCCTGGAAAGGGATGAACGAAGAAGAGTTTAACTGGTGTATCGAACAAACGCTGTTTTTTGGCGAAGATCGCAAACCGTTGAACATGATTCTGGACGATGGTGGCGACCTGACCAACATGGTTTTCGACGTTTACCCCGAACTCATTCAAGGCATTAAAGGGCTATCGGAAGAAACCACAACGGGCGTTCACCGCCTGTATGAACGGATGAAAAACGGTACGTTGCATCTGCCGTCAATCAACGTAAATGACTCCGTAACGAAGTCGAAATTCGATAATAAATACGGTTGCCGTGAATCGCTGGTGGATGCAATCCGCCGGGCAACGGATTTGATGCTGGCTGGTAAAGTGGCCGTTGTGGCTGGTTATGGCGACGTAGGTAAAGGGTCGGCCGAATCGCTACGTGGCGCTGGCTGCCGGGTTTTGGTAACTGAAATCGATCCTATCTGTGCGCTTCAGGCGGCTATGGATGGCTACGAAGTTATTCCAATGGACGAAGCCGTTCCCCGCGCTCAGATTTTCGTTACGGCAACGGGCAATGTCAACATTATCAAAGGCCGTCACTTCAAGGCTATGAAAGATAAGGCGGTTGTCTGCAATATTGGTCACTTCGACAATGAAATTGATATGGCTTGGTTGAACGAGAATTACGGTCACTCAAAGAGCCAGATCAAGCCGCAGGTAGATATGTACGAAATTGACGGTAAAGAAATCATCATTCTGGCCGAAGGTCGTTTGGTGAATCTAGGCTGCGCTATGGGTCACCCAAGCTTCGTTATGTCGTGCTCATTCTCGAACCAGACACTGGCTCAGTTGGAGCTATGGGCTAACTCGGATAAATACGAGAACAAAGTATATGTGCTGCCCAAGAAACTTGATGAGAAAGTAGCAGCGTTGCACCTGGCTCACGTAGGCGCCAGACTCGAACCCCTGGAGCAGGCTCAGGCTGATTACATTGGCGTATCGATAGAGGGTCCGTTCAAATCGGAAATGTATCGGTATTAATCAGAACCGGGATTTTTGTGATTTTATTGACTGACTGTGATTTTATGGTAAAGCTTTCTTTGAAAGCCAATCAGGGTAATCAATAAAATCACAAGAATCCCGGTTCAGACAGACGCGGTTTCGGCAACGGGACCGCGTTTTTTAATGCATAGTCTACGGTTAGTTCCATGAATCCGCTCACTGCTCCAACGTCTTCATTACTGCCAATTTTGTATCGGTCGGCGGATCTGGTGGCCATTAATAAACCGCATGGTCTGCTGGTGCATCGGTCACCGATTGCCAGTGATGCCAGCGAGTTTGCGGTTCAGTTATTACGTGATCAGTTAGGCCAGCGTGTTTATCCAGTGCATCGTCTGGACCGAAAAACGGGCGGGGTGCTTCTGTTTGCCTTAACCGACGTACTGAATTCCGCCATGCAGACCTTATTTGCTGCCGGTGATGTCGAAAAAACGTATCTAGCCATCGTACGCGGTTACACCCTCGACGAGCTAACCATCGATTACCCCCTTCGGCGGGATGACTCAGATGCGTTTCAGGATGCGGTTACGCATGTAAAAACGCTGCAACGTACTGAACTGCCATTGCCTTTTGGCAAACACACTACGTCCCGCTATTCGCTGGTCGAACTTAAGCCAACGACCGGTCGGATGCATCAGCTACGCAAGCACATGGCTCATGTTCTTCACCCCATCATCGGCGACCGACCGCATGGCTGCAACAAGCAGAATAAACTGTTCAAGGAGCATTTCGAGATGAACACCATGCTGCTTCACGCTCAGCAAATTGAGTTTACCCACCCCGTTACGTCTGAACGAGTCAAAATTACAGCGCCCTGGCAAGCTGAGTTCGGGCGAATGATGAGTGAATTATTTGCGCAAGAAGCCAGGCTGTAAAATAGTGAACAACTAAGCAAACATTCACGTCAGGCATTTCCTTTCCTCACTCAATAACTGAAACAATTACATAGTTATCGTTCCGTGTGATACCATACAGAACCTGTCTATTTTTGATGCTTCGGTCAATGGCAAATGCCTGTCCTTCACTGATAGTTGGGATGGTTTTTACGTACTGTAGTGTATGACCGCGCTCCGGCAACCTCAATACGTAC
The DNA here is from genome assembly GCF_045160025.1 of Spirosoma sp. KNUC1025. GTDB lineage: Bacteria > Bacteroidota > Bacteroidia > Cytophagales > Spirosomataceae > Spirosoma. The sequence goes on along the minus strand of NZ_CP087139.1, from coordinate 1,965,337 downwards.
AACTCCGTTTTATCGTGACCCGTGCAGTAAATCAATCCATCTGCCCCCCAGGTCCCGCCCGATGTACTGTAAGGAGCAAACGCCTGCAGAACATTAGCAGGGAAAGCCCATGCTTCAAGTTGCTGCCAGCTTGAGTTATACTTTACCAGCGTTGTCCATCGGTTATCTCGCCCTTCCGCCGATGCTTTGTTTGAGTAATTGGCAAAAGCAACCCACCAGTACCCCTGGTAAAAATCAGCCCAGGTAACCGAACCGGGAAACAATCCAAAGCTGTGACTGCCAATATGCTGAAGTGTCCGGGTATCAAAAATCTCAATCGAACTGACCATCGGTACGTCCGGGTAGTTGGAATGGGTGCAATAAAGTTTCTGACCGATCACAACTCCGCTGTTCATGTGTTTTAGCAAACCCGTTGTATCAGTCCAGTTGGCAACCTGTTTCCCATCAGATTTGGTATGTTTCGTCAATGAATGGTTATTAATGACATAGAAATAATTCTGGTCCACCGCTACGCCCTGCTGAACCTGTTTCAATTGAAACCGTCGGATCTCGGTAGCCTTTTGGGCCAGACCATTCGATAAACCAAGGAAAATCAGTGAAAAGATGAAAACAACCTGCAATGATTGGAATCGCATGATATCGAGCTTCGGTGTACTATCGACGAGTTAGTCAATGGTCATTTATTCGTCAAGCGATAAATGCAAGATGCCCATTTTATCTACTTCATTGAAACGGCAAAATTAATCAGGTGCGATGAAGTGATGTAGATTCATCAGGCTGACAATGAGCCTTTAAACAGTGGAATGTTCATTAAAAATGGATAGCACACTCTTTGATTAGTAGTATCCGAATAGTCTTATCCGCTGCTTTCATCGTATATATTTCCTAGTAGATGATAAAAAACAATTCTCCTCAGGGTAAATAACGTAATCGCTACGCTTTTTTAAGACAGATCAGTTTAATACTTGTTTTATGCTTCAACCAGATAACTCAATGCCTGGTGCGGAAACACCTAGCGTGAATTCGGTCAATAAAGACACAACTTCACGACGTAAATTTCTCCAGACCGGTGCTTTGGCCGCGACCAGTTTTCTGATCGTACCTCGTCACGTACTGGGCGGAAAAGGCTTCATTGCTCCTAGTGACAAACTCAACATCGCTGGTGTTGGTATTGGCGGGAAAGGCTTTGGCGACGTAAGTAATTCTTACAATAATGGCGCCAATAACGTAGCGGCACTCTGCGACGTAGACTGGGGCTTACCCCGCGTAAAAGAAATATTTACGAAATTCCCGGATGCCAAAAAGTACAAGGATTTCCGTGAGATGCTCGATAAAGAAGGAAAAAACATCGATGCGGTTACTGTTTCCACAGCCGACCACACGCACGCTGTTGTAGCCATGGCCGCTATGCAGCGCGGCAAGCACGTATACGTTCAGAAGCCGCTGACGCACAACATCTACGAAGCCCGAATGCTTACCGAAGCCGCTCGTAAGTATAAAGTCGTTACGCAGATGGGCAACCAGGGCTCCTCGAATCCGCAGCAGAAACAGATGGTTGAGTGGTTCGATAAGGGACTGATTGGTACGGTACACACCGTTTATCTGTGGACCAACCGCCCGGTATGGCCGCAAGGTATTCCGGTACCTCAGCCTGCCGAGCAAACGCCCGTTGATTTAAACTGGGATCTGTGGCTGGGACCTGCCCAGAAAGTTGGCTACACTCCTGCTTACCATCCGTTCAAATGGCGTGGCTGGTGGAACTTTGGTGCGGGCGCTTTGGGCGATATTGGCTGTCACATCATGGACGTACCGTTCCGCGTGCTGGGTATCGGCTACCCAACCGAAGTGGAAACCAGTATCGGTCAGGTGTTCCTGAAAGACTGGACCCCCGAGTACATTCCGGAAGGCTGCCCACCGTCGTCGCATGTTGAATTGAAATTCCCGGCATCCGCCAAGAACAAATCGGCCGTTAAAATGATCTGGCTGGATGGAGGTCTTCGTCCGTTCCGTCCGGAAATGCTACCTGCTAGTGAGCCCTTCCCTGAAAACGGTGAAAACGGCGTATTCCTGATCGGCGACAAAGGCTTAATTGCCTGCGGTATGTATGGCGATGACCCAAAGCTGTACACGAAAGATGGGCAGAAAATGGAAGCGGCTCCAAAACCGAAAGCAGGTTCGGGCGTGACAGTTTACCCTGAAAATGGTCACCAGGTTTACTGGACAGAAGCCTGCAAAGCGGGTTTCAATAGCAAAGAACATAAAGCCCTGACATCATCGTTCGACTTTGCCGGACCACTAACCGAATCGGTTCTGATGGGCAATCTGGCAATTCGCAGCTATACGTTACGTCAGCCTAAAGCCGATGGAAGAGGATTTACATACCCCGGCCGCAAACAGCTGACCTGGGATGGCAAAAACATGAAGATCACGAATTTTGACGAAGCTAATCAGTTCGTTAAGCGCGAATACCGCGACGGTTGGTCGTTGACGGCTTAGTCTTACGTATTGTCTGCTCTGCCAACTTCCCGAAAGTTTTGACTTTCGGGAAGTTTTTTTAGGTCAATGCCCAGGTCTGCTCAGGCTCAAGCCCTGCCCGGCTCATAAAGGTGCTGATGAGATCCTGATACGTTCGTATCTGTTCGGTACGCTGCGCATCACTCCATCCTAGTTCAGCACTCATCAGGCTGGCCACCTGCGGGGCTAGCTGAGCAGCCAACTGCCAGTCGGAGAGTTCGAGTCGCCACCGGCGGGCAAGTACGTCGCGGAGCGTAACAGCCACCTCCTCCCGAACCTGATAAACGACTTCAGCGTTTAAAAAAGGCTGGTTATCCGTTAATCTAGCAGCCAGATCAGGGTTCTGCCGGGTTAATTCTGCTACGTAGCTAGCACGGTTGCCATAGGTTCGCATCAAATGCTGGCATACCTCCGCCGGAAGATCATATTGCTTTTGCATACGCTGCCAATCCTCGAATCGGTAATTTTCTCCTCCAATCAGATAGTGCGTTTCTGTACTGCTTTTTGTGAACTTATTCAGTAATGCACCAACCTGATCAACAGCATCCTGCGCCATAATTCGATAGGTTGTCCATTTACCTCCCAACAGGCTTAGCAGCCCTGATTGGGCATCGTGCTCAACTTCATGATCCCGAAGCAATGTTTTCGTATCAGCGCGGCTACTGACGATTAAAGGACGGATGCCCCCAAAACCAGCCTGTACGTCAGCCCGATCGGGCGTTTTTGCCAGATAAGGACGTACGGTGTCGAGCAGATAATCGACCTCGTCAGGCTCCAGAAGTGGTTCATGAGTCAGATCCGAATAATCATTATCCGTTGTACCCACAAAAACTTTATCGCCAAACGGAATGGCGAATACAACCCGTCCGTCGGCCGTTTTGGGGATTAGAATGGCGTACTCACTATTGAGCGTTTCACGCGGCAATACAATATGAACTCCTTTGCTGGGCCGAATACGAGGCTCAAGGTCCGGGTTGGCCAGCAACCGGATCGCATCGGAATAAGGACCCGTACAATTCAAAAATACGGTTGCCCGAACTTCTATTGTTTCGCCCGTTAGCTGATCGTGAATCAGGGCAGATTTTAGCCGGTCATTCTCGCGAGTAAAGCCAGTTACGGCCGCGTAGTTGACAACGGCAGCCCCGGCTTCGTCGGCGGAGTGCGCTAAAGCAAGGGCATAACGGGCATCATTGAACTGGCCATCATAATAAAGTACGGCTGAATGCATACTACGCGTCAACATGGGGCTTTTGCTGAGCGCCTGTGCCCGGTTAAGCCAGCTTCCTTTCGGAAAGGCGTCATGGCCAGCGATAAAATCGTAAAGCGTCAATCCGACGGTCATGTACAACCCCTCGAACCAGCTAAAAACTGGAGTCAGTAATGGCAGTGGATGCGCCAGATGGGGTGCGTTACGTATAACAGTTCGACGTTCGGCCAGCCCATGACGGACTTGGCGAAGCTGCGCCAGATCAAGTTTTTTGATGGCCTGCTCCAGATACCGAACACCCCCATGAATCAGCTTGGTTGAGCGCGAAGAAGTTTCACCTGCAATATCGCCCCGGTCAACCAGAGCAACGCGGTAGCCCCGCAAAGCGGCATCCAGGGCAGCACCGGCGCCACTGGCACCAGCGCCAATTATACAAAGGTCAAATGTTTCCTGCCGTAGCCGCTCCCAGTTTTTTTCCCGATTCATATTATCTCAACGAAACCCCACTCAGGTAACGGCAGAAGGCAGGTAATTAGTTGCCTCAGTATCTTCATTTTATCCAATTTACGAAGAAGAACTACGGCTACGGCCTCCAAAAAATCCACTACGTCCTTGCGATGGCCGAGTCGTGCGGGTTACGCGTGAAGTCCGAACATTTTCCCGAATCTGGCTGGAGCGATTGTATAAAGCAGAATTGGCATATACACCTGAGCCATACCGTTGTTCATCGGCGCGGTACTGCGGAGCTGTCGAACGGCCGAGCATATACCCTAACCCACCCCAAAGCAATACGTTAGCCAGGCCATTATGATGGTGATAGCCCCCCGGATTATTCAGGTACGTACGAGTCGATTCATCGGAATCGACCAGTTGCTTGGCCGCTGCAACGCTTAACGTATCGCGGTGCCCATCATAATAATTGACAATAGCGCCCGCCCGTTCTGGTCCGACCTGTTCTTCATCCGTAATTTTGAAATTTCCGGGCGCCGTTTCCGTAATGTACGTCCGAACGCCCCGTCCAAAACTTGTTTCCGTTTGTTCGGTCTGTTCGTCATCAGTATTATTACTGCCGCAACTCTGGAGCATAACCGACCCGTTGAGCAGCGCCAGACTGAGGGTAGTACTAAGGGTAATATCTTTAACACGACGAAGAACGGCGTGTCGGCGAAGAGGTGTCATGGCTTAAATGAATAGTATGAATGCTTAAAGCTACAGTAAGTACCTGATCGCCACAAACAAATGCGGATGAAAGGGCGCGGGGGTAAATGAAAGAGCGAAAGAATGAATGAGTGAAAGCGTGTTTATGCGCCAGTCTTTCACTCATTCATTCTTTCGCCCTTTCGCTCTTTATCCATCGCCAGATACACGCCATTTGTCCAGCCAAAGCCATCCTGATTGGGATACTCTCCCCCGCCGGTCGTCAGGGCAGCATCGACTACGTTATATTTCTCCATCATTTTGCCCGTAGCCTGAAACACTTTGTCGTTGAGCGCCAGCCATCGGTTGCGGCCTTCCTTTGCCGTTTCGCTGAAGCCGTAATTCATCAGACTCCGATAAACGATCCATTGCAGGGGTGCCCATCCATTCGGCCAGTCCCATTGCTGGCCGGTCAGGTTCAGCGTAGTGACCCACCCCCCTGCCTGCAGAAAATCGGTTTTGAGTCGTTCGTGAACACGTTCGGCCTGCTGGGGCGTAGCCAGTTTAACGAACAGGGGAAATACACCTGCCAACGTCAGCGCATGCGTCTGCTTTTGGGCAACGAGGTCATAGTCGTGAAAGAAGCCGGTCTCCTCATTCCAGAAAACCTGCTGGATGGCCTGCTCCCGGTCTCTGACCAGCGGGTCGTATTCCTCGTAAGCCATCTTCCACTCGTTGTTTCTGAGGGCAGCATCATGCAGCGTGGCTTCCAGCCGGTAAAGCAGGCAGTTCAAATCAACCGAGGCTATGTCAGCGGCCCGGATCGAGGTCATTGTCTGCTGATCAGCAAACCAGCGACTGGTGAAATCCCAGCCCGACTCGCAGGCCGCCCGAATGTGCGTATAGAGTGCTTCCGGTACAACCCCAAGAGGTTCAGCTTTTTCGGTCAGTTCAATTTCCTGCCGATACGCTTCGGGGCGGGGAGTTGGCGTATCGTCCCAGTATCGGTTTAAAATTCTATTTCCGTCGACCTGGACAACCCGTTTTTCGATTGTTTTTTGGGCAGTCAACGAATAGCGGCCATCCATCCAGAAATCGTATTCGCGCTCCAGTTGCGGCTGATATTTTATCAACGTATCGGGTCCATCAATCTCCTCCAGCAAGCCAACCATCAGGGCAAAATACGGCGGTTGCGACCGGCTCAGAAAATACGTCCGGTTACCGTTCGGAATAAAGCCAAACGTATCGATCAGATAAGCGAAATTGTCGAGCATCCCCCGTATCAAGTCTACGCGACCCGCTTCTTTCAGACCAAGCATGGTGAAATAACTATCCCAGTAGAATATTTCGCGAAACCGTCCGCCGGGCACTATGTAGGGATGTGGTAAGGGAACTCGCGAGCTTCCTTCTATTTTCGGATCGGCCTGACGCGTAAGCCGATCCCACAGTCGATTGATGTGTTCGCCCGTACTGATCGTCCGGTCACTTACGTAATCGCTGGCTACCTTATCGGGTACCACAAAGTACTCACGCACAAACGTTTCCAGATCGAAGCCAGGCTTTTGTTTTTCTGTTTCATACAGCGCGACCAGATCGTGTGGAGTTAATTTGGGAACGCAGTCCACAAACGTTTTGGAATCTGCAAATACGTGGCTTAGCTGCACATCATGAAACAAGCTGCCAAAGAGTTGGTCGGGCGATTGCGGGAACGATGGATTTGCCAAAGTATAAAATAAAAAGGTTCAGGTAGTGTAACCAAAAAACTACCGCTTTGTCCTATGATTGGGCGGATTAACGCAGCAAAAATGCGAAACATCACAGGACTTTCGCAACGCATTTTGAAGGCCTGTTTACAACGAGCGGCTTTTCTGCCCGCTCATCCGTCAAAAAGAGTACGGAAAACCGTATGTTTATTATCCTAAATCTAAAAACCCTATCCAATGACTCACTGGCGAATTAAACTGTCACTCATTCTAAACTATTTCGTTTTTGCCATTTTGCTAAATAGCGTCGGAACGGTGATTTTGCAGGTTCAGAATAACTACGGCGTTTCGGCTTCCTCGGCAAGTATACTCGAAGCGTTTAAAGATTTAAGCATAGCCTTTGTGTCGTTTCTGGTGGCGTCATATATCACACGGATCGGCTACAAGCGAGCCATGTTATTTGCACTCGCACTGGTAGCGCTGGCCTGTCTGCTGATGACCCAAGTACCGGCTTTCTGGACGACTAAACTACTCTTTGCGGCAACGGGTGCCAGTTTTGCCCTTATTAAAGTATCCGTATTTGCGACTATTGGCCTGGTCACGAACGATTCCAATGAACATGCCAGTTTTATGAATTTTCTGGAGTCGTTTTTTATGGTTGGGGTATTGCTGGGCTATTTCCTGTTCAGTGCTTTTGTGGATGACGCAAACCCAAAATCCACGACCTGGTTAACTGTTTATTACGTATTAGCAGGGATTGCGCTGGCTGCGCTTCTACTCTTACTGAGTACGCCCATCGATGAGTCGAGTGTTCGACACGAAGCTACCAAAAGTCTCGTTGATGACCTGGGCGATATGCTTCGGTTAGCCATCACACCGGTTGTGCTCGTGTTTGTGATTACTGCTTTTGTCTACGTACTGATGGAACAGGGGATTATGAGCTGGCTACCTACGTTTAACAGCAAGATCCTGAAATTACCCACTTCCCTTAGTATACAGATGGCAAGTATTCTGGCTGCGTCAACAGCCGCCGGGCGATTTCTGGCGGGTGTATTGCTGGGGCGCGTATCGTGGTACTGGCTTCTGATGGGTTGTCTGGTCGTATCGGGTGGACTGGTGTTGCTGGCGTTGCCTCTGGCCAGTGGTATTGACGGCAGTGCCGTAACGGGTTGGGGCGATGCACCCATTGCGGCTTTTATATTCCCGTTGATTGGTTTATTTATTGCCCCAATCTACCCGGCCATCAATTCAGCCATTCTAAGTAGTTTACCGTTACGTCAACATGGCCCCATGGCGGGGCTGATTGTTATATTCTCGGCATTGGGCGGCACGACTGGCTCCATTATTACCGGGCACGTATTTGAAGCGTATGATGGCCAAACTGCCTTCTATTTCTCCCTTGTTCCTATCGGTCTGCTCCTGGTGCTGATTACGGTTTTTAGCCGAATGCAGAAGAAAACAGGGCAGCAGGTACAGCACTCAGCCAGCTTTTCAGGCCATTAGCCTTAAGCAATGGAGCGAATCGGCCGTTACGTATGTCTGCCGCCGAATTGATTCTGATACGGTCAATCCGGTGGCAGACATACGTGTTTTGTACCAAACCATTCGCTAGAAATATAGGGAAATGAAACATGTCAATTCCCTCAACGCCTGACTAATCCGCTTAATACGGTAGCTAACTCGTTCCGGTGAAAACCTTTATCGAATACGCAGGCAATACTTTTTGTATTTTTGACCTCTCACGACCCAATCTACTCATTATGCCTTTGTGCCGGTCCATTTTTTTTGGTGTAGTTAGTGTTCTGCTCTTCACAACAACTTTTGCGCAAACCACCCCTACATTTCTTCAACTCAACGCTCGTCAGAATTGCTGGGTCGATTCGGTTTTCACAAACATGTCGGCCGACGACCGCATCGCCCAATTGATTATGGTAGCGGGTTATTCCAACCGTAGACCATCCTACGAAGATTCGTTATTAACACTCATACGTACGTACAAACTTGGGGGCGTTGTGATGTTTCAGGGCGGCCCCGTCAGGCAGGCGCAACTTACGAATCGCTTGCAGGCTGTTTCGCCCGTACCGCTGCTGATTGCTATGGATGCCGAATGGGGTATTGCGATGCGTTTAGACAGTACGGTTCGGTATCCGTATCAGATGACGCTGGGCGCCATGCAGGGCAACGATACGTTACTGTACCAAATGGGCGCTAACCTGGCCCGCCAGGCTCGTCGGCTGGGCATGCATGTCAATTTTGCCCCGACCGTCGACGTAAATAATAATCCAAACAATCCGGTGATCAATTTCAGGTCATTCGGTGAAGATAAATATGCCGTGGCCCGGAAAGCCCTGGCTTATATGCGTGGTATGCAGAACAACGGCCTGTTAACCAGTCTTAAGCATTTTCCGGGGCATGGCGATACAGGGACCGATTCGCACTATGATCTACCGCTAATTGGGAAAAGCCGCGCTCAGCTTGATTCGTTGGAGCTGTACCCATTCCGGCAGCTCATCAATGCCGGAGCTTCCGGTGTTATGGTTGCTCACCTGAGCATACCGGCGCTGGATACGACCCGTAACCGCCCTTCTACCCTATCACCTGCCATCGTGACGAACCTGCTCAAAAACGAGCTTGGATTTAAAGGGCTGGTCTTTTCGGATGCAATGAATATGAAAGGCGTAACCAAATATTTTCCGTCGGGCCAGGCCGATGAACTTGGTATTGAGGCTGGGATGGACGTACTGGAATTTACGGAAGACGTACCGGCCGCGCTGGCTCAGATCAAACTGGCGGTCTCTTTGGGTCGTATTAGTCAAGCGTCGCTAGATGAGCGCTGCCTGAAAGTGTTACGTGCTAAAGCATGGGCTGGCCTGGATCAGTACAAACCCATTGTGCTCGATAATCTGGTTAGTGACTTAAACACTCCGCAGGATGAACTACTGAACCGGAAACTTACAGAAGCCAGTCTGACGGTTCTGAAAAATGACCAAAATATTCTGCCCCTGCAGCACCTGGATACGCTACGGATTGCTACCGTAGCAATTGAAAGTGACAAGATGACCGCTTTTCAGCAGATGGCCAGCAACTATACACAGATCGACCACTTTAACATAACCACCCGAACCCCCGATTCAACACTAGCAGTTGTCCGCGATTCGCTTAAGAACTACAACCTGCTTTTAATCGACGTTCATTTGAATAATATCCGGCCCGCAGCCAAGTACGGAATGCAGGCACGAACTGCTGCGCTGGTAAGCGAACTGGTAGCAACGGGCAAGGCAGTCGTTACGGTGTTTGGCAATGCATATGTGCTGGATAAGCTGACGTTTCCGATGGATACGGCTCAGCCCAGTCGCAGTATCGAAAATGCCCGCGCCATTGTTATGCCCTACCAGCTGACCAACTACACTGAAGAACTGGCTGCTCAACTCATTTTTGGGGCTATTGGCTCGTCCGGAAAGTTGCCCGTTACGGTCAATCAGCGGTTCAGGCTGGGCGATGGCGTACCCACTCAGTCGAATGGGCGGATGAAATACACCATCCCTGAAGAAGTAGGCATCGACAGCCGCTACCTGACCCAGCAGGTCGACTCACTGGTGAACGTAGGGCTTACCCAGCGGGCGTTTCCGGGTTGTGTGGTACAGATGGCCAAAGATGGTAAGGTGATTTTCCGAAAAGCTTACGGCAGTCATACCTACGATGCATCGCTGGGTGTTGAGCCAACACCTGTCCAACTGGACGATCTTTACGATATGGCGTCCGTTACGAAAGTCAGCGCATCGACACCCGCACTCATGCGCCTGGTGGATGAAGGGAAGTTTAACCTGAACGGTAAAATGGCGGATTACCTGCCTGGTTTTAAGAAATCAAACAAAGCCGATCTGCTCTGGCGGGATGTGCTCACGCATCAGGCCCGGCTGAGAGCCTGGATACCGTTCTGGATGGACACGAAAAATCCGGACGGTACGTGGAAACCTAAAACGTTCAAGTCCGAAAAGTCGGGTCGGTACCCGATTGAAGTAACCGACAGCCTGTTCGAGTTCAAAAATTACCCGAAAACAATCTTCGAACAGATCCGCGACTCGCCCCTAAACCCAAAGAAAGAATATGTGTATTCCGATCTGTCGTTTATTCTTTACCCACAGATTGTCAAACGCCTGACAAAGGAAAACTTCGAGGACTATCTCAAAACGACGTTCTACCATCCGCTGGGCGCTTACACGTTGACCTTCAAGCCCCGGCGGTTCTATTCCTTAAATCGTATTGTGCCAACGGAGTACGATTCATTATTCCGAAAAACACTAATTTGGGGACGTGTTCATGACGAAGGGGCTGCCATGCTCGATGGGTTGTCGGGCCATGCTGGCTTATTTGGTACGGCCAATGATTTGATGAAGGTATACGAAATGTACCGGCAAAAAGGAAGCTACGGCGGGCAGCAGTTTATCTCCGCAAAAACGATTGCTGAATTTACCCGTTATCAGTTTCCAGAGTTGGGCAACCGGCGTGGACTGGCTTTCGATAAACCGTCTTTTACGTATTCAGGCAACGGTCCTAAATCGGCTACCAAGGCAAGTTTTGGGCATTCTGGCTTTACGGGTACATTTGTCTGGGTAGAGCCCGATCCGGCTTATAACCTGACGTACGTCTTTTTATCCAACCGTGTCTATCCAACCCGAAATAATAATAAAATCAGTTCGCTTAACACCCGGACAAACATTGTTGAAGCTCTTTATCAGGCTACTAAACGGGGGATACAATGAAAGACTACCTGATTCATTTACTTGATTACGAACTCTGGGCCAACCTTCGGGTGATCAACTCGCTTGAGACGGTCACAAGTCCTCCTTCGAGGGCAATTGCCGTAATGGGGCACGTACTGGCGGCTCAGCACGTATGGTACGGTCGAATGGCGAATGAATCGGTATTTGTTTCCATCTGGGAAGATATTCCGGTTAGCTGGATGACCGAAACCGCCGAACGACAACACCGTCAGCTCGTCAGCTTTATAGAAACGGTTACTGACCCCATCTTGTATCGGCCAATTCATTACAAAAACTCCAAAGGCATCGCGTATCAGGACACCATGCAGGATATGCTGACCCATATGAGCCACCATGCCGCTTACCACCGGGGGCAGGTTGTACAACTTATTCGGCCCATGCTAAAAGAAGCTCCCGTAACGGATTATATAGTCTGGAAACGGGGTGGCTAATCGAATAATTGTTTATCCTATACCCTACCCCTTTCATGCTAACCGTTCGCCATTTTCTTGCTGCCGTACTTTTCGTCTGCCACGCATCGATTCTCCACGCGCAGCAGACGATTTCTATGTCGTCGCCCGATAAAGCCGTTCTGTTAACCATCGGTAATAACAGTACTGGAAACGTAACGTACCGAATTTCGTATAAGGGCAAGAACGTAATTGAACCCTCCGGCCTCGGGTTCGTTTTCAGCAAACCACAGATTACGCTCACCACGTTTTCGATTACCTCAACCGATTCATCAACCGTCGATCAGACATGGAAGCCCGTTTGGGGCGAGGTCAGCCAGATACGTGACCATCACAAAGAACTGGCCGTAACGCTAGCCGCAAAAGGCAGTTCGGGCATTTCGGTACGGGTCCGGTTTCGTGTTTTTAACGACGGGGTTGGTTTCCGGTATGAGTTTCCGCAGCAGAAAGCGCTTACGCATTTTGTGGTCGATGATGAGAAAACGCAGTTTACGTTTGCTGCCGACCACAAAACATTCTGGATACCGGGCGACTACGACACCAATGAGTACCTCTACAATTTTACCAGACTTAGTGAGGTCGATGCGCTTTCGGCGGCAAACAAAGAAAAAGACATAGCCCTGAAATCGCTGGTGGGCGCCGATGTCATCCAGAGCCCGCTGCTCGCCAAAACAGCCGATGGCCTGTACGTCAGTATTTTCGAAGCCGCACTCATCAATTATCCGGTTATGCATCTGCGACTGGACAAAAAAGCGCTACGTCTGACGGCGCAGTTGGTACCCGATGCGGTGGGCAACAAAGCGTATCTGCAAACGCCCGCTCAGACGCCCTGGCGGACGATCATCGTCAGCGACAAAGCGACGGATTTGTTGTCATCTAAACTGATTTTGAATCTCAATGAGCCATCCGTCATTACCGATCCATCGTGGATAAAGCCCCAAAAATTTGTGGGCATGTGGTGGGAAATGCATATCGGAAAAGCAAACTGGGAAAAAGCGAACGGTAAACACGGCGCAAATACCCAGAACGTAAAAACTTACATTGACTTTGCGGCAAAATACGGTTTTGATGGCGTGTTGGTGGAAGGATGGAACGTCGGTTGGGAAGACTGGTTTGGCAACTGGAAAGAAAACGTATTTGATTTTGTAACGCCATACCCTGATTACAACCTGGATTCTCTAACGGCCTACGCTCAGCGAAAAGGCGTCCGGATTATCATGCACCACGAAACGTCTGGCTCCGTTACAAATTACGAACGCCGAATGGATGCCGCCTTTCAGTATATGGTGAAGGAAGGAATCAATACGGTCAAAACGGGATATGTAGGCCGGATTATCCCCAGAGGTGAGCACCATGACAGCCAGTGGATGGTTGGTCATTATCAGCGGGTGGCCGAAAAAGCGGCTCAGTACAGGATTATGCTGGACTCGCACGAATCGTCGCGCCCGACGGGACTGCATCGCACGTATCCGAACTGGATGGCCAGCGAAGCCGCTCGTGGAAGTGAATTCAATAATGCGCCGACTTTAGGAATTACCCCGGAACATACGACGATTTTGCCCTTTACCCGGATGCTTGGAGGCCCCATGGATTTCACACCCGGTTTGTTTCGGTTCAAACTGAACCAGTTCGACAGCACACGTACCACGCGGGTTCGCACGACGTTGGCCAAACAGCTTGCTCTGTATATTACCATTTACAGTCCTCTGCAAATGGCGGCCGACCTACCCGAAAATTACGAAAAGCACCTCGATGCGCTTCAATTTATTCGTGACGTAGCGGTTGATTGGGACGATACGAAAATACTGGCCGCCGAGCCGGGCGACTACGTAACGATTGCGCGTAAAGCCAAGGGTAAAACCGACTGGTTTCTGGGAGCAATAACCGATGAGAACAGCCGCGATCAGACAATTGCGCTGGATTTCCTGGACCCCGGCAAAACCTACGAAGCAACTCTGTATCGGGATGCAGCCAACGCCGACTGGCAGACCAATCCGGAAGCGTACACGATAGAGAAAAAACAGGTAACCAGTCAAACCAGATTGCCTATACATTTGGCCAAAGGTGGTGGCTGTGCCATTCGGCTCGTTAGACAATAATAATCAGACGTAATGAAAACGCTTTTCGCACTGACGGTTCTTGGTTTACTGGTTTTTTCTGAGGTCGATGCACAGACAACGAAGATTAGTATCTATAATGCCACTGGAGCTAAACTATTACGTTTACAACCAGCAGCGCCTAACTCGAAGACCATCACCATTAGACCCTACCACTGGGCTGTGATTCAAATCAATGCCGATAGTTTGGGATTCCTGTTTCAAAATCAGCCTTACTTCCTTCATTTCGAGCGCGTAAAAAGTTATTATTACATTGCCCAGTCAGAATACGTATTTGTCCTTAAGGAAACATCCCAGCGGGAATTTCACCTGACCATTCTGGCCAATAAGGCCGACAGCCCCGACGAATACAGCCTACCGAACTAACTGAATACAAGCCCTCTATCATACGCTATCCCATGCAGCTCATCTATAAATTTCTGCTTTTATTTTTCTGCTCCTTCTCAGCTTTAGCGCAGGTAAAGCTACCCGTCAATGAATTAGGGCAGGTTCAGTATCAGGAAATTGTGCGGCTACCCGACGCCAAACGCCCCGCCAAACAGATTATGGAACAGGCGCGGGAATGGGGCGAAGAACACTACGGTTCGATCCAGACAGCGCAGCAGCAATACGATCCGGAACACAATATCCTGTTTATCAAAGCGTCTTACCCGATCAATAACCAGCTTGTGCGGTATACGCTCACTATTGAGCCGAAATATGGCCGTTACCGGGCTACGCTGACCGATCTAATTGCTGAAAACAACGGCCTCAACGTACCTATTCAAGCCACCAGCCCCACAGCCGAAGAACTGCATCGGGCAGCAGGTGGCAACGCAACCAGTAAGGACGTAATAGAGCAGACCGTTCAACAGCAAACCGAATTGTATCAGCAACTCGACAAAGCCTGCCGGGCTACGTTGGCCAGTTTGAAACAGGCCCTGACTGAAGATTAATTTTTTACCGATGACGCTCTACGCCTACCTGCTCGCACCATTCCAGCACGGGACAGGTTGAACAGTGCGGAAGCGTACCGGTACAGATGTGCTTACCGAATGGCATTAATAACCGGTTGATATTCACCCACTGCTCATGCGGCACCTGCGCTTCCAGAACCTTCAGCGTCTGTTCGGGCTGTTTCGTGTGGACGTATCCCCAGCGGTTCACCACCCGATGTACATGGATATCGACGCTGATGGCGGCCTGGCCTGTTGCCACCCCAAGAGCAAGGTTTGCGCATTTCGGGCCGACGCCTTTCAGCGAGGTAAGCGTAACAAAATCAGCGGGTAGGTTCCCGCCAAACTCATTCACAATCCGTTCGGCAATTCCCCGCATGGTATACGCTTTCTGATCGGGATACGTAGTGCCGTATAGCAGTTTCGTCAGCGTTGGAATATCCAGCGTCAGCAGTTGCTCGGGGGTACGGGCCTGTTCGAATAAGCGTAGCGAGACCGGAATTGTGGTTTCGTCGAGCGTTCGGATAGAGACGATACACGAAATCAGTTGTTCGAACAGCGTATTATAGCCCCGCTCAAACAGGTCAAACATAGCCGCTTTCGGATACGGACGAATGGCTTCTTCGATATGAGACAGAACAACGTTGAGATCGAAATTGGGTTTCATAGGCTTCGGTATTCAGTTTACGGCTCACCACCGTATTGCCGTAGACTGAATACCGAAAACCCACTATCAAAGTTTTAAACTTTCACAATCACCAGTTCCACCCGCCGGTTTTCGGGCCGCTCTTTCAAACTTTTGTTCGTGTTGATAGGTCTGGATGGGCCATAGCCAACGGTTTCGATCCGACCGGCACCGATGCCTTTATCAACCAGGTAGCGTTTCACTTCGTTGACCCGATTGCGCGACAGTTCAACGTTTTTATCAAACTCACCGACTATATCCGTATGCCCTTCCAGCCGAATCTGCATGGTTGGATTGGTTTTCATAACCCCTACCAGCCGGTCAAGCTCAGGAAACGATTCGGGTTTGAGGTCATACTTCGTTACGTTGAAATAAATATTCCTGAGTGTGATTTTAGCCCCTGCTTCAATCGGCACTAAATCAAAATCGCGCGTTACGTCGATCCGGTTGGTAGCCAGTGTATCGCTCTGCCCGAAATACCCTTTGGCCGAAACCGTTACCGCATAAACACCCCGGCGGTCGATGGTAATCTGGTATTTACCCGTCGGGCCAGCGCTCCGGACCGAATCGGCAGGCTCGTCGCTCGACACTTCAGCCCCCGATAATAATCGATACGTTATGGTAGCCTCAATCGGCTGTTTGGTTTTAGCATCCCTGGTTATGCCTTTGATCGCTACAGCCGTTTCCTGTGGTTTTGTTGGCTCAACCGGCTTGGGAGCCTCATTGGGTGTAGTCGGAGGCACAGGTTTTGGTTGTAGTTTCGGCTGAGCAGGTGGCGTGGCTTTGGGAGTGCGTTGCGAATACGTATCTTTTTTACGTGGGTTAATGATATGCACCCCCCAGAAATTGAAACAGATATACCCTCGGCTGTCTTTGCATTCAAATAGATCGAAGGTTGTATAGCCGGGCTCAATCCGCTCAAAATAGGCAACAAAGTCGACGCGTTCGCCGGGGCGCACCCGTCGGCGGGTTTCGCCCGGAATATTTTCGGCTCGAATAAGTTTATACGACTTCTCGCCCTGGTTTACGTATAACCGGGAGTTGGGCTGAAATCCAATATTATTCGTGGATTCGAGTTGTCGCTGTCCACCATTAGGCATTGGAATAGAAAACGGCCACGACCGACCGGACGACTGTTTCGGCGCTTCGAACCGCATGTAAATAATGGTGTATTGCGCCGTTAGCTCAACCCGCTGAATTATTACATCGGTGTCGTTCACGTCATCTACTCGTGGATTCTCAGTTGTATACTGCACCTGCGCGCGTAATCCCGATACGGTCAGGAGAAGCAATAGAGTGAACAGTCTGATTTTCATTGATTTTTGTGTTTACTACATACCCCTAACGATTAGACAGCATCTCCTGTTTCAGGTTTAATACCTAGTCATATACGTTTACGAAAGCGGGCCCTTTTTTACAATATAACCCGCTTTTCGCTGATCGGAACGACCCTTTATGGATTCCTTAGCCAATGGACTATTTATCCTAGCAACCTAATGAAGTAATTACCCGTACTGCTTAATATAAATTTTCCTGCAATGCCAATCAGGATACAAATACGTAGCATACCATGCCTAATAGGGCTTTAACAGCATTTTATTTCAGTAAAATCTTAATCGTCTGAATACTATTTTGTATTTAACTAGTTGTTAGCAATAGGTATTTCTTTAACTCAATTTTAATTAGTGCCGTTCGATTGTATTTTTGCCATCCAATTTAACTTTCATCAGCTTAACAGTATGAGAAAACTCCTACAGATTACCTTCCTATTGCTTGCTACGGTATGGGGGGCCTATGCACAAAATCAGGCTGTTTCGGGCCTGGTAACATCGTCAGATGAGGGAACTGGCCTACCAGGGGTTTCAGTCAGCGTGAAAGGATCAACTCAGGGGACCCTGACAGACGCCAATGGCAATTACCGCCTTTCGGTAGGAAACAATGCTACACTAGTCTTTAGCTTTATTGGGTTTAACTCCGTAGAACAGCCTGTGAATGGTCGTTCCGTTATTAATGTCCAACTGAAGACGGATGTACGCAACCTGAATGAAGTCGTTGTAACGGGATACGGTCAGCAGATCAAGCGCGATCTGACGGGCAACATCGCAAAGGTTCGGGCAGCCGATATTCAGGATCAGCCCGTAACTACTTTTGATCAGGCCCTTCAAGGTAAAGCGGCTGGTGTACAGATCAATGCTGGTTCTGGAAAACTTGGCCAGGGTATTCAGGTACGGGTGCGGGGTCAGTCGTCTGTATCGGCGTCAAATCAGCCGCTTTACGTAATCGACGGAATTCCGGTCACTACC
The DNA here is from genome assembly GCF_045160025.1 of Spirosoma sp. KNUC1025. Taxonomy (GTDB): domain Bacteria; phylum Bacteroidota; class Bacteroidia; order Cytophagales; family Spirosomataceae; genus Spirosoma. Next base: position 1,947,503 of record NZ_CP087139.1, on the reverse strand, counting down.
GAAAACCTCAGCTTCAACAGTGCATCGACTAATCCGCTGGCCGATATTAATCCGCAGGATATTGAATCGGTGGATATTCTGAAAGATGCTTCTGCGGGGGCTATTTATGGAGCCCGCGCGGCAAACGGTGTAGTGCTGATTACGACCAAACGAGGAAAAGCAGGACGGACAAATATCAATTTTGGCGCTCAATACGGGTCGAGTAAGCCAACCCGCAAACTGGAGTTTCTGAATACCGAACAATACGTTAGCTTCTACAATCGGGCAGCCGCCAACTCCGACCGGATTGATGGGCTTGATCCAAACGATCCGGATTCCTACACATCGTACATGAAGGGCTTCTATGAAACACAGGGGCTCGGTACGTATGGTACCCCGAATCAGGTCAGTACGAACTGGGGGGATCTGGCCTATCAGGATGCTCCTTATCAACAATATGACCTGAACATCAACGGCGGTAATGAGAAAACCACGTTTTATCTGTCGGGGCAATTGCTGGATCAGAAAGGGATTCTGATTGGAAACGCGCTGCAACGGTACGCCGGTCGTATCAACCTCGACCATCAGGTATCCAGTCGGCTCCGCGTAGGTTTCAATACGGGCCTGACGCGCACCTATAATCAGCGTCTATCGGCAGATAACCAGTTCGATAACCCGATGCAAATGGTAGCTCTGCCGCCAATGACGCCAGCTACTGACCCTACCACTGGTCTTCCAGTGGGTACACCTCCCGGTGATATCAGCATCCCGGTCTATTACAATCCACTGATTAACATCGGCAACTCCTATTTCAACACAACCGTCTATCGGAACATCAGCAGTGTGTACGGTCAGTTGACGCTTATGAAAGGGCTATCCTTCCGTACTGAATTCGGCCTTGACGTACTGAATCAGCAGGAAGAACTTTATTACAACAGCAAAACGCAACGGAATTTCAGTGCGCCACAGGGCATTGGTCAGAACCGTTACGTTCGGGTAGAGAATTACAATACCAACAACTTCTTTACGTACAATACGCTGTTTGGCCGTAGCAATCTCGACGTAACGGTGGGGATGTCTTATCAGCAGTCGCAACAGAAAACCAACTTCACCGAAGGGCGCGATTTCCCGTCTGACGCGTATCGACAGATTGCCAGTGCTGCCCGGAAAACGGACGGTAGCTCTACGGAGTCGAACTTCCGGTTTCTGTCTTATTTTGCCCGCGCCAATTATAAGTTTGCAGACCGCTACCTGCTTGGCTTGAGCGCCCGGATTGATGGTTCGTCGCGTTTCGGACGGAATAGCCGCTACGGTTTCTTCCCGGCCGTTTCGGCAGGATGGGTGCTAACAGAAGAAGAGTTTTTGAAAAGCAACAATACGCTTAGCTTCCTGAAAATTCGGTCGAGCTACGGACGTACCGGGAATGCCGATATTCAAACTGCCGGGAACGTATCGCTTCAGAACTTCCCGCAGCTGGGCCTGTTTACCGGCGACTCGCCCTATGGTGCTCAGCCAGGTCAGCGTCCTTCGCAGCTAGCCAACCCCGATCTGAAATGGGAAACGACGGACCAGTTTGACGTCGGCATTGATTTTGGTTTCCTCAATAACCGCATCAATGGGGAAATCGACTATTACAACAAACAAACGTCGGGTCTGCTGCTGAACGTAAACGTACCGGGAACAACCGGCTTTGCTACCCAATTCAAAAACGTTGGTAAACTGGAAAACCAGGGATTCGAGTTCGTTCTGAACACGGAAAACCTAACCGGTGCTTTCCGCTGGACAACGAATTTCAACGCAGCCATCAACCGCAACAAGATCACGAATTTGCAGGGGCAGATCATCGAAGGGGGTATCAATGCCATGAGCCGCGCCGTGGAAGGACAACCGCTTGGCGTTTTCTTCACGCAGGAGTATGCGGGTGTCGATCCGGCAAACGGCGATGCGCTTTGGTACAAGAACACCACCAACACGGATGGCAGTATCGACCGATCCACGACCAATACGTATAGTCAGGCGCAGCGGGTTGTTGTGGGCAGCCCGCTTCCTAAATGGACCGCCGGCATCACCAACACGTTTAGCTACAAAGGATTCAGCCTGAACGTATTGTTCAATGGCGTGTTTGGCAACAAGCTCAACTTCTACGGTGTAGGCCGGTACTCATCGGCCAACGGCCGATTTGAAGATAACCAGACCGTCAATCAGTTAGCGGCCTGGACACCGGAGAACCCAAACACCAACGTACCGGAAGCGCGTCTGTTCTTCAACAACGGGGCTCAGTCGTCCAGCCGCTTCGTTCTCGATGGCACCTTCGTCCGGCTACGTACGGTTACGTTATCCTACAATCTGCCTAAAACGCTGATTAACCGGATTAAGCTGAATACAGTACGCGTCTTCGTTACTGGCCAGAACCTGCTCACGTTCACGAATTATGCCGGTTGGGACCCAGAGGTGAACGCCGATTACATCGTTTCGAACATTGCTCAGGGCTACGATTTTTACACGGCTCCGCAGGCACGTACCATCACGGGCGGTATCAACATCGGTTTCTAAAAGACGAGACGTACACAATCACTTTTCTTATGCATTTCATGAAAACATACATAAAACACTGGTTATTTGCTGGCGCTGTTAGTGTACTGGTAACAGCCTGCGCTGATCGCCTGAATGTTGAACCGACCCAGAGTATTGAACAAAGCCAGGCGCTGAATACGGAACAGGACGTACAAATCACCCTGATCGGTGCTTACGATGGCCTGAGCGATGTAAACCTTTATGGCGGTGGTATTCAATACATTGGCGATTTACTGGGCGATAACCGCGACGTAGTTTTTGGCGGCACCTTTGCAACCATCGACGAAATCTGGCGCAAAACTGTTACTACGTCGAATACCGTAACCCGCGATTTCTGGCTGGACGGCTACAACGCCATCAACCGCGTCAACAACGTGCTGACCGCCTTGGATAAAGTTAGTGCCGATAACCGGGGCAACGTGGAAGGGCAGGCCCGCTTCATCAGAGGAGCCTTATATTTTGAACTGGTAAAAGCGTTTGGCAAAAGCTGGAACGACGGTACTCCTGCCTCTAACCCCGGTGTTCCGCTGGTTTTGACACCCACTACGGTCATTTCGGACGCCGATAATCGCGTCCGAAATACGGTAGCCGAAGTATACACACAAGTGCTGGATGATCTGACGAAAGCAGAGAGCCTGCTGCCCGAAGAACAGTCAGGTGGAAGCGGTTTCGCCACCAAGGGTGCCGTCGCAGCGATTCTTGCCCGTGTTTATTTGCAGCAGCAGAATTTCACAGCCGCCCGCGATGCCGCAAATCGGGTCATTACGTCCGGGTTATATAGCCTGGAACCTAATTTTGCCGACGTATTTAATGATGCCACCAATGAATCAGAAATCATTTTCAAGATCATTGTAACGGATCAGGATGGTGTTAATGACCTGAACACCTTTTACGCTTCGGTTCCCAATCAGGGACGGGGCGATGTGCGCGTCCAGACAAAATTCCGTCAGCTTTACGGGGCGGCTGATGTGCGGGGAACATTCTTCAGTACGGCCGGCCAGAACACGTTTACCAGCAAATTCAATGACCAGTATGGCGACGTTCCGGTCGTACGGCTGGCTGAAATGTACCTAATTCGCGCCGAAACGAACCTGCGGCTCAATACCAGCGTTGGCGCAACGCCACTGGCGGATGTCAATCTGATTCGCAATCGGGCGAAAGCAACTCCGCTAACTTCGGTTGATCTAGCTGCTATTCTGCTGGAACGCCGGTTGGAATTAGCTTTTGAAGGGCAGCAGCTCGCCGATATCAAACGTACTGCCGGTACCGTAGGCACAACGGCTTATAATGCCAATAATCTGGTACTACCGATTCCACAACGCGAAATCGATACAAACAAAAGCCTGGTACAAAATCCGGGTTATCAATAGAGGCTAGTACACGGCTTCCTTCCCAATGTGCCAGGGAAATGGATTAAATCTTTTATACAAAGAGCGAACTCATCAAGGGTTCGCTCTTTGTTTTTGTCTTTATATCTGCTCTATTACTGCTTCAAAATCCGTTTTCGGAATACCTGTTCGCATATTACTAACTTCACTGGACGAGGATTTCATATCAAGTGGTTACTAGAAGACGTCTATTGTTTCTGATATTTTTATTAATTAGCCCGAGACTAGTTACAATAATTGCGTCAATATATTATACCGCCCGAAGAATTGTCGAGACGAAAGTTTTATACCGCTATGCAATTGAAAGGAATTTATTTTACAGCAGATGAAGTGGCTGTTCTTAATGATATTCTGAATTGAGAAATAACGTTTGGAATTACATCAATCAAAATGGTAGTAAACCCAGTGGTAGTAACAAGTTTATTATGAGTCCTATAGATCAACTACTGTATCCTAAGTTTACTAATCTTGTTAAGAACAACATTGTCGATTATGTAATAAATAACCCAAAAGTATTAAACGCACTTAAAACATTTAGTGGACTCAGTGAGGAAAAAATCCGAGAATTGCTGGCTTTTGGGAAGGGCCCTCGGATCATTATCAAACAAATTAGCAACCCAGCTTATTGGATGAAAGAAGGTTATACCTATGGTTACTTTAAATACAACGAAAATCCAAATGCGATTAATATCGACTACAAAACTATCCAAGCCTATGAGATTGAAAATGCTTGGCCAGAACTCGAAAAAGCTTGGTTCATTCTTTTAGCCAATCTTATAATTCATGAAACGGCCCACTATGGGGCTTTTAAAATACAAACTCTTGATGTTATTGATGGACCAACTAGCATGGGGCCACATCAATTTGATATAGCCGCTTTTGGTTATGCAGCGCTACCTGGAAATGTAATAGACGAAATAGTTTTGAAAAACTCAAAATGAAATACATACTCTACCTCATCTTTTATTCAGTGCTTTTTTGGCGCTGCACAAATCAGAGTACCCAACCTAACACTCATAAATCACCAATAGATACTAGTTTGATAATCATTATGGAAAGCACAAATCTTCTAAACAATTCGTGCTTACCTACTTGTTGGCCACGCGATTTTTCACCTAATAAACGTGCAAATCAATTTATTGCTTATATCTTGGACAGTACTTATTCAGACCAGATAAAACCAAAGTTTTCTAATAAAAAACATGGTGGATATAACTCTACTTATATGGAATTTGATTCTGTTTTTTACCCACTTCTGGAACAGCTAAATCATGTAAAAAGGGAGAAAATTTCTATTCAGGATGTGAAGTTCTTATCCAGACCTGATATTAAAATAGGCTTGGTAAAGGGTTTGATAGGCAACCTTTCAGACAACGCACTAGGATATTTACAAATTTCCCCAGTAATTGTCAATAAATCAAACGACAAAGGTGTATTTTTTTATTCTCTTATAGGAGTGAATAGTAAATCTTGGGTAGTCTCAGTAAAAAAGGGGTCACAAAAATGGCAAATAGTGAATCAATATATTTTGGGCACTTCCTGATTAGTGTATTCTCTTTCAATAAAGAGAATTTTAAATTTACATAAATTATTTTTTTGATACAGACTAAGGAAATAAGTAGCCATTAAATCAACAATAAAAAACAACCAAAGGATTATAAAAATCTTTGGTTGTTTTTTATTGTTGATTTCTCGTTTTTAAACATCCACTTACTTATTCTTACTTCGACGAAATAGACGCCATCAGGCGAGGATTTTATGCCGAGCGGCTGCTGGAAGGCGTCGATTATTTTCTGGTAAATCCGTCCGAGACCTATTCTAAGAATTGCGTCAATATATTTTGCCGCCCGAAGAATGGTCAAGACGAAAGTTTTATACCACTATGCAGTTAAAAGGAATTTATTTTATCGCGGATGAAGTAGCCAGTATACAGGAATATTCCAAAGTGAGAAACAACTTTTAGAGGTAGAATAATATACTAGACCTGAGCAATTTACATTCGATCTCTACAACTATGAAAGTTGTACTTATTGTTTTTTCATGTTTAATCCTCGCTTGCAGTTGTAATCAAACAAAAAAAGATCAACCATTCGCCTGTTGCCTATGGATAGCAGTTTAGCTATCATTCTGACGACGACTAAATTATTATCGGATTCCTGCATACCTATGTGTTGGCCACGCGATTTTTCAATGAAAAAAATCGCTACTCACTACACTGGTTATGTGCTGCAAAATAAGCCAGGTCAACGAATTCATGGGATACATCCAAGTATCCAACTCGATTCAGATTCATCCTTTAATTCGCTCATTGATTATGCTTCCAGAACTGCGTTACGACCCATTTACCCAGAAGATATTAATCCCTTATCAAATCAGCATGTGGATGTTCAGTTGAGTAATGGTTTGCGCGGAAATCTTGCGGATGATGAACTGGGCTATATTGTCGTTTCACCAGTCATTACAAATGGTCAGACTAATCAAGCCGTATTTTTTTATGAATTGTTGGGAGATGGCCACTCTTCATGGATCGTTTGCCTTCGGCGAATGCAGAATCGATGGATAATTGTCAATTAAAAACGTTTATCTGTTTCATAAGATGAAAGTGGTAAAATGGCTTTGTTTCAACAATTTATTATTAATCATACATGTGTTGTTAGCTAGTTGCTCTGCCGGGAATACGTACACTGCTAATAAGCTGACCAGGGAGGATACGACTCGTTTAGTTCAACGTATTATATCCGATAAACAGCTCGGAGCTGATGTAAAAAAGGCTTTTGGCAACGTGCAATTTAAGCTTATAGAGGGTATAGCCACCCAAACAGATGAGCCCTACGTGTTTGCAGGCAAGCCCGTCAAAATCGTCCCGTCACCTTCAAAAGATATATTGCAAATTCACGTACAACATCCCAACGAATTGTATGTCAGCATACCATCAATTAAGTTTTTTACTAGAGACTCAGCGAGTGTGATACTAATTTTTCATGCTGGCAATGCTACAGATCTTTATACTCTAAAAAAGGAACAAGATTCTTGGGTAATACGAGGGCATCAATACGGAAAATTTTAAGCTTATAACCTATTGTTTATCAAGATGATGTTTATTATTTCATAAAAATACTTGATCAACAGACAACAGACAATACAGTTTGATGATGCCGTGTATTTTGACGTGAGAGCTGGTTACGCACGCTATATGAAGAAAGTTGGGGCGCCACTCATTTAATACGTACTGATTAATGAAAAAAGAAATAATCTCAGTAATCGTAGCGCTGTATTTATTGCTGTGGGGTTGTAAACCGGAATCCGTTCACACACAACTAGCTGGTTATACAATCCAATTTCCCGTAACAACAGCCGATTTACAGAAACAATACCCTAAGGGTTATAAATTGGGGATACCCAATTTATTGACTCCAGTCAATCTGTTAGGGCAGAATGGCGGTTTACTTCTTTGGGAGGGAAAGGGAATCAAGACCCTGGCAACGAACCTTATGGTGTTGTTATCCTACTAAAAGGCAAGGGGTATCAACTCGACTCGGTTAAGGCAGCTTTGGAAGTTCAGTTTAAAAAAAGATTAAATCCTCTAACAATAAATAAGCTTGAAGGCAATTTCGATAAGATAAGTCCTCCTATCTATGCATGCCATATTAACGGAGATGCAATCGTTCTACTCACTAAAGCGGCCAATCATCGGGGAGATTCTTGGAGTGAATATAACAGCTTGCGTATTTCCATTGGCTACAATCTGACTAAAGAAGAGGAAGAATTATTTGCCGTCACGAGCGGAGGTATTGATGGAGATAAGCAGTTATAACGGAAGCAATAAATGAAAACGGGGTAGGCGTTTTGAAGCACCTACCCCGTTTTCATTTATTGCTTCACAATCCGTTTTCGGAATACCTGTTCACCAATTCGCACTTCGACAAAGTAGACGCCACCGGGCGAGGATTTCATGTCGAACGGTTGCTGGAACGTATCGCTCGTTTTCTGGTATTTCTGTTGCATCAATTCAACACCGCTTATGCTACGTATGCCCAGTGTCAACGTGCCTCGCTGTGGGCCGCTGAAATACACCGTCATTTGTCCGTCGCTGGGGTTTGGCGTTACCTGCAATGCCTGTTCAGCGATGGGTATTGTCGCCGTTACGGTCCCTGTCCGCACGTATACCTGTATGACGGCATCGGTCGTACATAAATCCTGACCGGAGCCCGAAACGGTATAGGAGGTCGTTTGTGTTGGCTGCGCTACTACCTGCGGTCCTAATGTGGCATTCAGACCGGTACCTTTCCAAGTGAAAATACTGGCTCCTTTCGCGTTTAACGTAACGGTCTGCCCCGGATCGACAAAAATAGCTGAAGCCGCCACCTGTACCGATGATTTCTGCCCAACGCGAGCCGCTACGTAATGCGCTACGTTTAGTCCCAGACTATCGGCATACCGAAGCCAGTCGCCCTGCCGATTTTGCCGCCAGGCCGTGGCCGAAAGCGATTCCCCATTTTTAGTCGTTACCAGCGCAACGGTGTCACCCGCCACATAGGGCAACGTAATACCAATGTGGAACGGTAGGCTGTTGACCGGAATGTTCTGATCGAACGTAACCGAGGTGGTCCGGTTATTGGCCACATCGTTCAGAATATCGCGTAACGGAACATCTTTCTGCGTCAGTATGGCACCGGGTCCGTTCTGGAAACCACGACCGTTCCAGACCGTAACCGTCACGACCGATTCTGTAGCGGCTCCTCGGGCAGCTTTAGCTACGCCGAATTTCAACGTAGCGCCCGCCAGATTTGTGTACCCTAACCGATTCTGGAAAAACTCCGAAACAGCCTGCGACCGATGGCTGTTCTGCCCAGCTACGTAACCTGTCCCATTCGATTCCCGTAATACCGTAGGCGTTCCGTTGAAATTGGTCATCTCGTTGCAAAGACCGGCGTTCAGTACTTCAATGTATTTGGTACGTACCAACGGATCAGACGACCCGATGGCGTTAGAGGCTACCAGCGTAACGCTGAAGACGCCAGCCTGATTATAGGTAACCGTTGGGTTCTGCTCCGTTGATGTCGAGGGCGTTCCACCTTCGAATGTCCACTGCCACCGGGTCGGAAAACCGCTGGATAGATCGGTAAACTTAATCTGGCCACCCAGTAGAACCTGCTGGTTATCGGCCCGGAAGTTTGCCTGCGGACGTGTGGCCACCTGCGTACCACACACGTTCGACGACAACAGACTGGCCCTGCGCGGGCTGTTGTTCATCACTGCCCGGATACGATCTTTCTGATTGAGCGTAAAGATGTTCATGCAGGCATCATTGGAATAGTCCATGTAATTCTGCACCATGTTTGTTGTTCCACAGCTAACCCGCCCTACCGGACAGCCGCTGCTGGCTGACGCCTGAGTCGGCGTATCCGCACAGAAATCATCGCCACAGTTGGTATCGCCCCAGATGTGGCGAAGACCAAGCCAGTGCCCAGTTTCATGGGTTAAGGTCCGGCCTAGATTATACGTCGGCCGCATGGTTGGAAAGTTTCCTTTTTCAGCATTTCCAAACGAGCGATAATCAACAACTACCCCATCAGTGCTGGCAGGGCCATCGGACGGAATACCGGGCAGATTCGACTGAGTTGGAAATTGAGCATAACCCAGCAACTGACCACCACCCGCTATCTGATCATTCAGATCAACAACCCATACGTTGTAATACTTATCCGGATTCCAGTAGGTGCTCGGTTTTAGCACACCCTCAATGGCATCACGATCCCAGTTGGTCCGATTGCCATTGTATCGATCAATGCCCGGTTCGGCCATTGGATTGCCCTGCGGATTGAGGATAGCGGGACAAAATTCGATTTCGATATCAGCGCCAAGTGGGTTTTCGTTAAAGCCACGTGTACCAAGTTTCCGGCGATAATCTTCATTCAGCGTGGTCAACTGGGCCTGCACCTGAGCTAGACTAATGTTTCGCCCTGTTCCCACAGCTTCGCCATTATGAACGACGTGTACGACAACCGGAATCGTGATGACGGTGGCGGCCAACCGCCCCGCCTGTACTTTCTTTTTCAGATCAAATATTTTTAGCTGTAAATCGCGCTCAAAATCATTTAGCGACCCTAATTGTGGGTATTTAGCCCGAAGCATGCTATCCATTTCCATAGTAGCGCACTGTTCTGCTGCTTTCCGGATAGGGATTTGAGCGTAGAGTGTATGCTGAAAAAAAGAGCTATAAAGAAGCTGAGTAATAGTCGAAGCATAAGGACTGAGTCTATCTAATCAATGGCAGATTATTTGGTCGTAACAGCATTGAAGGTGAATCGGTAACTGGCATCAATATCGCCAAAATAATACTCAACTGTCAGTACGGTTTCCGTAAGATTCTTAATGATCCAAGGGTATTTTCCATTCAGCAGCGGTATATAAAACTCGGCCGTAGCATTCGCATTGACAACGTTCCAAGTGTCGGTTACGTAAACATCCGGATCACTGGCATTGCATTTAGTGGCCCCTTCACTGGCCTCAAATTTATGCTCTGCATCTGCATAAAACGTAAGCAGATCATCGGTAATACAGGTGGGGGAATTTAACTGCGAGACAGGAATCACACCCGACGAATTGCCATCGTCAAGAATCACCACCGAAACCATTCGCCATGTTTTCTTTTCCGTACCAGTCAACAGTTGAGAGTACGTGTAAGGCTTCGGCTCTATTTTTTCGGAACAACCGCTGATCAGCCATCCGACTAAGCCTGGTAGCAGCAGTAAACGTATAAGTTGTCGCATCGTGTCAGATCATTAATATCGTTAAAATATTTTACTGGGGCGTATACGTTTGTGTGAACGTAATGGTCGTATCCCGGTCTGGGTTAGCTAGTTTGAGGAGCAGTTGAAGATTCAGTGTGATTTTCTTGTCACGTGGATTCCAGGCTCCCGTTCCTTTAACACTTTCATTCGTGCCGAGGTAAGCATTACTCTGGGTTGGCACTGTCAATGAGTTATCACCGTTATCGACAAACGTCAAGGGTGTTTTTATGGCGTCGAAATTAAAAATACCAATATTCCAGTTACTCAATATATAGTTTTTGCAATCGGTACTCGTAATGGCCGCGTCTGAAATGGTATACGTTTGCGACCCAACCCGACTGCTTCCTGAGTAGGCCCCCCCTAATAGACAATCATCCTGAATGGTCAGCATCAGGCTCTTACCCAAGATGTTATCTTTTCCAAAACCAATTTGCAGATCACTTGGCTGTACACCCGTTAAGGTAAACGTAAGCGACTGCGTATTCAGAATATTGTTCGCGTTGTTGATCAGTTGAACCGAAATCTCCCCAAAACTTTTATTGGCAGGGATAATTACTGTTCCTTTTGTTCCGACGATTGTATAATCTTTACCCTCCCGAGCCGAACCATTGACTGTATAGTTCACCGTAATTGGCTGGCTCAGTTGCGGACCAACGTTGTGTACTTTAATGGAAACTGGCTTACTATAACTCTCTTTGTAGGTTAAGGTTGAGTCGGTGAAACGCACAAAATAAGGTCCTTCGAAGACACGGTCCATATCTTCTTTCTGGCAAGCACCTGCTCCACCTATCACTACGCTTAGGGTTAATAGCCTGATAATCCAGTGTTTCACCTTTGCCGTTCGTTTATCACTAAGTTGATCTTTCATAATGTCTGCTTTTGTCACTCCCTGCCGGAGAAGAGCCTGGACCTGGGCGACAAAAATTGGCAATTGCTTCCTGAGTTAATTTCTATTCAATTAATAACCGGGATTCTGTTGTCCTGCCAGCGCCGGATTCTGCTGAATCTCTGTTTGGGGAATTGGCCAGCGCTCATAGCGGGCATTCCAGTTTGATGTAAATGCCGACATTACTGCCTGTGCCCGACCGGTCCGGACAATATCATACCACCGATGTCCTTCAAAAGCCAATTCATACTGCCGCTCACGCTCAACTGCCAGTAATAAATCGGCTTGAGACGTAGCCGTAACGGCGGGCGCTTTTGCTCGCGTACGTAGCACGTTTAAATCGGCCACAGTTCCGCTTGCCCCGGTTAGTTTGCCCTGCTGTGCTCTGGCTTCTGCCCGAATCAGGTACATTTCAGCCAGTCGCATCAGCACAATATTATTATTGTCTTCAGAAGCCGTACCATATTTCAGTACTGACCAGCCGTTATCATTGCCACTCTGCTCATTCAAATTAAACCCAATGGTTGTACTGCGCGTACCGGCTTCTGTCGAATTCAGTACCAATACCAGCTGGTTTGAGGGAATAACTTCCCGACGGCCAACCAGAAGATTATTGAGCGCAAAATTTCCGGTTCCTGGATCATCGGTCAGGTTATAGCCGACCTCCAGGATCGATTCGCGCGTAAAATCCTTTAGAACGATATCAACAAAATTGGTTTCCAGCGTGTAAACTCCCGAATTGATCACTACCGTAGCCAATTCTTCTGCCTTTGCCCAATTTTTCTGATAGAGGTAATACCGCGCCATTGCAGCCTGGCAGCTGATTTTATTCAGATAGGTTGCATTGGTCGTCACATCCGTTGATCCAGAGGCTACAGCGGGCAAATCGGCCAGCGCTGCCGTATAATCTTCCAGTACAGATGTCAGAAGGGTGGCTTTGTCTGTTTTAGGAATATTGCTATTTACGGATCGATCAATGGTTGTTACCTTAGGAATATCACCATACGTATTGGCTCCAATAAAGTTTGCCCATCCTCTAAGAAAACGAGCTTCAGCTGTAACCTGCTTCCGGGTAGCTTCGGGTACACCGCGAACCTTTGGCAGTTGTTCCAGAATGAAATTAGCGACATAAATCGTTGAGTATAAGTTTTGCCACAACGCATCGACAGCACCATTGGCAGCCGTAATCTGTTTGGTACCCAGTTCACGATAATCATTGAACGTACCATTAAACTGAATATGATCTGCTGTAAAATCGCCAGCAATCACGTTGAGAGAAGCCGTGGACCGCAGGGCGTTGTATAAGCCAATTCGAACCGGCTGAACATCATTCGGCTCATTTAGTACCAGATCATCAACTAGCAAAGCCACCGGTTTGGGTTCAAGTACATCCTGACAGGAAACCAAACTAATAAGCACTACTAACGCACTATATCGTATCAGGCGGATCATTCCGGAAGTTGCGCTACGTATCAACATAGTAAATATTAAAAACTGAGGGATAAGCCCACCAGCACGGTTTTTATTTGAGGTAACGTAAAGAAATCAATGCCCTGTGCTGATGTTGAGCCATCGAGTGTACTTACTTCCGGATCGGGGCCTGAGTAGCGCGTTAGTGTCCAGAGGTTCATTGCCGATGCATACAAACGGGCGTTACTGACCTTGTATTTACTAATCCATGCCTTGGGGAAATTATACCCGAACGATATATTTTTCAGGCGCAGGTATGAACCATCTTCCAGAAACCGGCTGCTGAGGTAGTTGTTGTATGTGTTCAGGTACTCATACTTCGGAACAGTAGTGATGTCGCCTTCTTTCTGCCAGCGTTTAAGCGCTTGCCGGGTCTGATTGTTTTGCAAATCGGCCCCCGAATTGAGCAGTGTTACGTTCGAAAAATTCAGGATGCTATTGCCATAGGAAGCCTGGAAAAAGACGCTTAAGTCAAAGCCTTTCCAAGAAACCCGGTTCGTTAAGCCACCAAACAATTTTGGCTGAGCATTGCCAATGACCTGTCCATCATCCGGCGAAATCCGTCCATCGCCATTTTTATCGTTGTAGATGGCATTGCCGGTTGCGGGGTCAACGCCCAGGAATTTCAACCCCCAGAACGTACCGAGGGGATTTCCAGGTAAAATAACGTTTGTTCCGCCCACCCCGTTGCCCTGGTAGCCCCGGAATATAGGCTCTGAGCTTACCAGCTCTACAACTTTATTCTCATTATGTGAGATGTTCAGGTCTGTCTTCCACTGAACGGCCTTATTGAGATTGACGGTTGATATGGTCAGTTCGACTCCTCGGTTAGCTACTTTCCCAATATTACCCTGAACCGTGCTGAAACCAGTCGTCTGCGGTATTGGCTGAGCAAACAACAGCTTATCAGTCATATTGTCGTAAGCATCGATCGTTACGTTCAATCGGCCGCTGAAAAACGAAGCATCCAAACCAATATTGGCTTCACGAGTACGCTCCCACTGCAGTAAGGGGTTTGCCAGGGCAGCCGGACCAACACCCGTGGCGCCACTATACGTAGCCGACGCCCACGTACCCAAGAATTGATAATCACCAATACGTTCATTTCCCGTAAATCCGTAACTGGCTCTTAACTTCAAATCCGTCAGTGCATGAAAATTCTGCATAAAGTCCTCATTGGAAATGCGCCAGGCTACTGAACCTGACGGAAAAATACCAAATCGCCGATCCTGACCAAAACGGGAAGATCCATCATAACGAGTGGTCAATGTAGCCAAGTATTTATCGTTGTAGGCGTAGTTGACTTCGCCAAACGTCGATATCAAGCCGTTATTGGTTACTACCCCATCGCCTTGATCAACAATACCGGCCGATCTTATGTACGTGAAATCGTCGCTCGGGAACAATCGCCCCTGAACACTTCCAAGCCGATACGTATGCTGAAGCATCTCGAAGCCTGCCATGGCCGTAAAACGGTGCTTCTCCGCCAGAATAAAACTGTAGTTAAGCGTATTCGTATTGATAAAGGTCGACGAATTTGTGTTACTGTAGGTGCCATAACCAAACCCACCAACAGAAGATAAATACCCCCCGATTGCGGTGGTAGACGGCTCATAATCATCTTCCGTTATGTTATTATAATCGATGCTGAATTTTGTCCGGAAGCGTAGATTCGGTATGATTTCATATTCTCCATAAATACCCCCCAGCATTTTGATGGTGTACACATTGAAGCGTGGCAGAAGCGCCTGACCTACCGGATTAAAATTGGGGAAGCCCGCATAATTAGCCCCATCGGCAGGTCCGTATAACCGTCCCTGTTCATTATAAGGAGAATAGTAAGGTAAGCTCTTTACCGCTCCAGAATATACGCCATCCAGAAAATTATCACCTTTGACGCGTTTATTCAAAGCCCGGGATAAGGTTAGGTTTGTACCAAATGACAATTTTTGCGTGGCTTTATGATCGAATTTAAGCTGACCTGTATAACGTGTAAACCGGTTATTCAACTGAACCCCTTCTTCGTCGCGGTAGCTGCCACTAAGGTAAAACTGCGTCCGATCGTTGCCTCCCTGGGTTGATAATTGATATTGCTGATAAATTCCTTTACGTAATGTGGCATCAACCCAGTCTGTATTTACGCCATCCGTTACACCTTTGACCAGTCCCAGTTTATCCGGGTCCTGGCCGGCATTAGTAACGGCTTCTCGCTGAAGCGTTAAAAGCTCTGTAGCATTTAGCAAATCAGGGCGACGTACCACATCCGTCATACCACGCTGCACATCCAGCGTAAAAGCCGTCTTTTGATTCGATTTGCCGCGTTTTGTGGTGATCAGGACAACGCCATTGGCCGCCCGTGAGCCATAGATTGCCTTTGCGGAAGCATCTTTCAGCACCTGCATCGACTCAATGTCATTTGGGTTGAAAAGAGCCAGTGCATTATCTGTCTGACCGCCAAATTCGCGGTCAGATAAAGCCCCATCAGCTACAGGTACGCCATCGACAATAAACAAAGGTCGGTTGCTGGCTGAGATAGAGGTTGCCCCCCGGATACGTACGGTTAAGCCGCCCCCCGGCGTACCCGACGACTGTGTTACCTGTACACCGGCGGCCTGCCCCTGCAAGGCTTGGTCGAGGCTGGTGACCGGAATTTCCTTGAATCGCTCGGGGGAAATGGAAGCAATTGAACCAGAGATATCTTTCCGCTGGGTAGTTGTATAACCCGTTACCACAACCTGACTTAATTCATTGACAGATTCCTGCATCTGTACGTTGACAACCGTGCGATTACCAACCGTAACTTCCTGCGAGGTAAGCCCAATGGAAGTGAGTAATAAAACGGCATTCTGATTGGGAATGGCAATGCTGTAATTCCCATTGGCATCCGTACTGACTCCGTTGGTTGTTCCTTTAACAACAATGTTTACTCCAGGAATGGGCTGTCCATCCTGCGCAGATGTAACCCTGCCCGATATACGTAAGCCCTGCGCCAACAGACAACCCGGTAGCATAGCCAGCAGAGCAGACCAGACAATAAGACTGTAAAATTTTCTCATGTATAGGTTTTATTCCAGACGATTTTCGTTAAGGCTGTTGACCGCTTTTACGTGCCGTAAGCTACAAAACAGCCTAGCAAGCTACGTATTTTTCAAACGTAAAATTCGCTGTCATCGTATAAAAGGACAGCTAAGCTATGGGCTTTGTAAGTAGATTATTTTTGCCCTAAAGTCTAAACATAAACGTACAGCTTTCTTACCTATACGTCAATAGATTCTTACTTGATGCATATGTTGCTGATAGTAAAGTAAAAATTTTACCTTTTTACACTGTAGCCACAAAAAAAGAGGCTCCCCATATACTTCGGAGAGCCTCTTTTAAAAAGAGTGTAACTTCTAGTAGTTCGGGTTTTTGGTAGCAACACCCGATGTAGACGGATTTAATACCGATTCATCAGCCGGTACGTCCCAATAGTCCATGAAGTTGTAATTGATGGTTGCGTTCTTATTGACCACACCAGTCGTCGTTACTATCGTGTTGCCATAACTTCCACCACCAACCGATATGTCGTATGTCCAACCCCATCTTCTGTTGTCGTAGAAAGCAAGGCCCCGCCCGAACAAGGATACCCTTCTTTCTTTAGTGAGTTCGGCCAGAGCTTTTGACTGCGTAAGACCTGTACCCGCTACAGCCGCTACAGCAGCACCCTGGTAATTTCTAACATCGTCAATATAACCCAGTCCTTTTTCGGTATTGCCCAGACGGATATTGGCTTCGGCCAGCATCAACGCGTTCTCTTCGTAACTGCCTGCAATAAATACCTCAAGAGCGCCCGCTGTTTTCGTACCATACACATATACACCAGCGGCACCTTTGCCACCGTCTGTTATACTATAGCGTGTTGTAAACGTATAGTTGTTTTTGTAAGTGGTGTTGGTATTGAAATTGTTGGACAGCCGTTTGTCATTAGCGTTAAAGCTCTGAATAAACCGCTCGCTGATCTTAAACGTCGTCGAGGTATTCACGCCCGTTGTTAACGCTGCGACGGTACCACCCGAAGGCGAGAAAAAGAAGTTGGCGTCTGTACTACGTCCGGTAAAAACAGCGTCACCTTTCTGGATTCCGTTGGTGGCCAGCGTCAGTACGTTATTCCAGTCGGCCGTTGTCATAGCTGTGGTCGACGATTTGGAAATCGTAGCAGCCGGGTTACCATTCACAAACGGAGCCAGTTTATTTAGCAGAATATTGCGGGCCAGCATGGTATTGATGCTACGTTTCCACATATCAACCGTAGGTATACCACCATTACCCACCTGCGTAAACTCCGGAATTAACTGGCCTAAAACTTCCTCGTAATCCGTTGTGCTGGTGATGCTTCCTAAGGTTGTAGCAGCCATGGTAAAGTACGTGTTCGACTGCTCGATGATTTTATCATGCAGTACGTAATCGCCATTGGTTACGCCCGCTTTGTCTTCAATAAGACCCGAATAATACATCGACCCGATTGATGCGTATGCGTATCCTTTCCACCAGTAGCACCAGGCTTTGATAGTATTCAACCGGGTGGTAGCATCGCCTGAAAATTTGATCGTACTGGAAAGATCCAGAACCTGATTGCAGGCATTATTCAATGCATACATGTTCAACCACTGATAATACAGCGGGTTGTTTCCGGCGCCTGTTGCAGCACGGCTATTGTATGAGCGGATTATACTTACCTGAGGAGCCGAGTTGGTCACTTTTGTACCATCGTCCAGAATGATGTAATCCGGTACGCCGATAGTGGTCACCTGGTTGTTTGAGGCATCCGCGCCCAGGTTATCAGCCATCAGTTCAGCATAGCCCCAGGGCAACGAAAAGTAGCTGTTTCCCAGCCAGTTATCACCATTATAAAAGCCATTGATATAAACGCCACCCTGCGCAAACGAAATAAGACCTGATTCTGTACTTACGTTAGCTGCAACGGTTGGTGCGTTTGGGTTGCCCACGTCCAGCTGGTCTTTGCAGGCACCCATTCCCAGAAACATTGCCGCGAGGCAAGCTGTGGAAAAAAATTTATATGTTTTTTGAAAGTTCATTGTGTCAGGATGATTAAAATTAGAAACCGATGTTCAGTCCAACCTGGTACGACTTGGTGTTAGGCAGCGTACTGTGGTCTACCCCTCTGTCGAAAGAAGAGTTAGACGAACCTGAACTGACTTCAGGATCATAGCCCGTGTATTTTGTGAAGGTCAGAATGTTCCGACCGGTCAGCACTAACTGGACTTTGTTGAGGTAAGGCAGTTTTACAACCTTAGCCAGATCAAAGGCAAGTGAGATGTTCCGCAGCCGAACGAACGAAGCGTCTTCTACGTAGAAATCTTTGGTAGCGTTGTTACCAGCACCCCGTAAGCTACCCCATAGTCCGTAATAAGCGCTTGACCAGTAGGCTGTGTAAGCTCCGGTTTTGCCGTCGATGGTTACAGGCTTGGAGAAATCACCGCTGATACCATCGCGATACATCCACTCTTTGGTCTGGTTATACAATTTGCTGCCATATACCCAGTCAAACTGGAAGTTCAGCGTAAGGAAATCCCGGAACGTAATCCCGTTGATAAACGAAGCGTTGAATTTCGGGTTCGGGTTCATCAGCGGATAGGTTTCATCCGTGAACTGAATCTGATACGTCGATTTATCAACTACACGCCCATCTACGATGGTATATTTCGATTCATTGCCCGCCTGAATATAGCGTTGTCCATTCTGACGTGTATAGTCGAGGCTTGTCAGAGCTTTGTAGCCATAGATTTGGCCAATCGGCTGACCAGGGGTTAAGACAAGGGCCGTGCTACCCGCGTTGGATGTCAGGATGATATCGGCACCACCCGAGATAGCGTCAATTTTAGAGAGCTGATGGCCAAAGTTGGTCGTAAAATCCCATTTCAGGTTTTTCGACGTGTAAATCGGGATGTTTAACGAGAACTGAACCCCGTTCGACGACATGTCGATGGCGTTGGTCAGCTGCCCCGTTGAACCAAGGGACGGTGGTACGCTAACGGTATAAATTACGTTTGCGCTTTTACGCTTCCAGTACGTAAACGACCCGTTAACGGCGTTGAGCCACGTGCGATTTGAATTTCCGCCAATCGTGAAGTCTACCCCAGCTTCAAATTCTTTTGAAACCTCTACCTGCAGATTCGGATTCTGGGTGGTTATGGGCACGGTATACACCAGGCCTGAACCCAGGTTACGCTGATTCAGAATAGGGTAGCGATCGAAAGCACCTGGCTGAATACCCGCTTCGCCATAAGCAGCTCTTAACTTGAAGTATGTGAGCGTATTGTTTATCGGGTTATTCTTGAAGAACGATAAAGGCGCAATGTGACCATCGAAGTGGGGGAAAGTAAATGGTGTCGAACCACCACCGAATGCTGAAGACCAGTCACTCCGGAAACCAGCCGTAACACCACCGTATTCACCGAAATCAATTTTCTGGTTGATCAGGTAACCATACGTAACGAATGGCTCAACGTAATCCAGGGCTACTGCCTGCGACGACGTAGACGAGATGTTAAACGGTGGCGCTAACCCAAGACCTAAGCCATAGGTATCGTATTCCGTATATTTCTTCTTCCGATAGTCGAACGAAATTTGCGTACTGGTCTGAACAGGGAATTTGATATGGAAATCATCCTCAAAATTGGTCCGTATGTACGCCGTTCCCAGGAAGTTCTGGAAGGTCGTGTTGTACTGCCAGTTATCAATTTCGCCCGTGTTGTCTGAACCGAAGTTGCTTGTCCAGGTGCTAAAGTAGGTCGAGTTTGTATTTTGCGACTGGTTGAAATAGGTCCACCGGGCGTTTTCATTCCGGTAGTTGATTCCATATTTGGCATCCAGCTCAACAAACTTATTGATCTTATAATTGGCATTAAAGTTCTGAACGATGTCAATCTTGTTATCAATCCCATCTGTGTATTGCTGCTGATAATAAGGGTTTCCAGCGTTAACACTCAAGAAGTCAGCCGTTTGATAAGAGGCATAGTTACCATCCGGTAGTTTACGTGTCAGGTCAAAGAAAGGCGAGGTATTCAAAAATCCATATACCGAGCCAATGCTGCCCAGTGTGTTTCCTAATCCGTAATAATAACCGCCCGGAGCGCCTAAGCCTGGGTGCAGCGTATTTTTGGTGTACACCAGTTGTGTAGTCGAACGCAGCGTAAATCCTTTAAACAACTCCGTTCCGAAGTTTGCTGACAGATTGCTCCGGTCGATATAACCGTTCTTCAGAATCGGCGTAACGGTATGGTTATTAGCCGCCGAGATGTTGAAATCGCTCTTCTCCGATGCCCCCGAAACGTTGATGGTGTTATTAGTCGTACTACCTGTCTGGAAGACCTGCTTGAAATGGTCGTAGTATTTCAGATTGGCATTGTAAGGCTTGTCCGCTACGTTCCGGATATCCTGAATGGCATAGCGTGTAGCCCCACCGTACTGATACGAAATACCGGTAATGGCACCAACATCGGTGTAATCCAATGGCTTGCCAGACGTTACGTCAATGATATTATTGCTGCCGTCGGTCAGGTAAGGGTGCAGATCAGCTTTGTGTACGTTACCCGTATTCAGAAATTCATTGGACGAGTAGCTGGATGAGACATTAATCGCGATACGTCCTTTTTTTCCTTTTTTGGTAAATACCTGAATTACCCCGTTGGCGCCCTGCGCACCATAGATAGATGCCGAAGCAGCTCCTTGGACAACCTCTACGCGATCGACGTTGCTCAGATCCAGTGAGTTGATATCGGTGGCCGCTACCTGCAACCCATCCACCATGATTAATGGCTTAGTTCCCCCCTGCACACTGTTGATACCACGGAGCAGAATATTGACCGGGTCGCCCGGGTTACCACTGACGGATGAAATCTGAGCGCCCGGAATTTTTCCAATCAGCGCCTGGTCAATCGAAGCGGTAGGTGTCTGCGGTAAATTTTTTGCCGATACGCTTTCAACCGCAATCCCCAGATTAGCCTTACTGGTAGCTACCCCGGAACCCGTAACAACGACTTCCGTAAGCTGGCGGGTATCAGATACCAGGCTAACATTTAATTCCGATTGATTACCAATGGGAACTTCCTGGGTTGCAACCCCAACAAAGCTAAATACAAGTACAGCTCCTTTGGTGGCCGGTAAGGATATGTCATAAATACCACCGGCATCCGTTGATGCCCCCCTCGTAGTCCCTTTAAGTACAACTGAAACTCCTGGTAACGGCGACCCATCTTCTGCCGACGTTACCTTGCCGACAACCCTTCGCTCCTGTGCCCACGCAGTGGACCAGAGTGAGCATACAAGGAGCATACTCACACATAGAATTACTCTCATAGTTGATTAGTGTTAGGTTAAGAAAACGCGTTCCTTTCTACAAATCTATATAAGTCGTAAATCCATTGCAAATTTTTTGAATCGGGAGTTCTATCCAAAAAAATCTATCTGTAAAGTATACATCTACAGAATAATATTTTGAGATGAATAAATTACATTTTTATACAGTGATATAATTATTCCAATTAAGCGCTCCTGGCCTTAATATTCACTTACTTATGGTTCTTACTAAGTATTTTTACTGGATAAATCTTTATATACAGAGTAATTTTCGCCTTATAAGTAACTATACGGATACATATCATCCAGTCCTGTAAAGCCGCGATATTTTTTAATCGAAAATTAATGCCCTGCTGAATTATTTTAGACAAAATAATTCAGCAGGGCATCCAACAAAAAAACGTCTGGTGTTTTGCCAGACGTTAAGTATTTTTTATCAGGAAATGCGCTCAGGAAATTTCCTGCATGGGATGGTTAAGTGCTTTGTCGATATCAGCCTCCATCGAACGGGTATATTGATAGCCGACCCGGAATAGCTCCCGCGCTTTACTGATATCGGTTGTGCTATACTGAGACAGTTGGGGCGCTTCGATCAGTACGTTGCATTTAGAAAACCGGTCTCTGGTTTTACTCTGAACGGCCAGCACTAAACTTCGCTCAATCACCCCCCGCATCGACCGAATTGGCTGACGTGGTCCGAGCACATTGCAATGTGAGCCAATCACAAAATCTACTTTATTTTCGATGATATCAACGGGTAGGTTGTTCAATACGCCCCCATCCACAAACTGCCGTTTATTAATAAGCATGGGTTCGAAAATACCGGGCAAGCAGCAGGACGCCAGAACCGGCCGGATCAGTTCGCCTTTGTCAAAAACGGTTAGCTCACCGGCATTGAGGTCGACGGCTACTACGTGCAAAGGGATTTGTAAGCCTTCAAATGAATCGTGTGGAATGTATTTTCTATAGAGATCAACAACCATATCAAGCCGTAACAAACCCATGCGGTTCCAGGCCGGTCGCAGATGCCGTACGAATGACGATGACTCAATGATTTTCAGACTCTCATCGGGCGAATAGCCCTGGGCAAACAAGGCCCCCGTAATGGCTCCTGCACTGGTGCCCGCCAGTTGGCTAATGCTGATGCCCATCTCATGAAGGGCTTTGATAACACCCAGATGCGCTATACCGCGTGCTCCTCCCCCTGACAATACCAAACCAATTTTCATAAACGTCTCCTTGTTAGGCTGATAACGGTCTGTACAATTTTTTGGTTTTGTATTCCGGCACATTCGCCCCGACAGACCAGTTTACAAAAACTCCGCCAACTTTCCCTTCTCCTTAATTCGAATCCCTTTTTCGGTTAATTCAACGGTGGCCGCTTCCGTTACGGGGTCATGCTCAAATACCAAAATCCAGTTTTCGTCAGCCGCCTGCTGTAAAACGTTTTTCTTCTCGTCCATCGTCAGCAATGGCCGTATATCATAGCTCATTACGTAGGGCAAGGGCACATGACCCGATGATGGGATCAGATCGGCCATAAAAGCCACAGTGCGGCCATTGATCCGAAAAAGCGGCAACGTCATTTTTTCGGTGTGCCCATCTACATATTGCAGGTAGGTGTCGGCATAAGGAAAAATAGTTTCTGACAGGAATTTCATCTGACCACTTTCCTGCAAGGGTAGAATATTTTCGCGCAGAAACGATGCTTTTTCGCGTGGATTCGGATGCACCGCCCAGTTCCAGTGGTCGGGATGCACCCAGTACGTAGCATTCGGGAAAACGGGTATCAGCCGGTCTGCTTCACGTTTCACAGCTCCGCCAACGTGGTCGAAATGCATATGGGTGAGCAGTACGTCTGTTATGTCGGCAGCGTCGTAGCCAGCCCCACGAATTGAGCCAAGCAGGCTTGATTCGCCCGGTCCGTCGCCACGGTGCAAATCGTAATGGCCAAAGAATTTTGCATCCTGCTTATCGCCGATTCCGGTATCGACCAGCAACAGTTGCCCAGCCTCTTCATAGAGCAAACAGCGCATGGCCCAGGTACAGCGATTCAGTTCATCAGCAGGATTGAGTTTTTGCCAAAGCGGTTTCGGCACAACGCCGAACATAGCGCCACCGTCTAGTTTAAAATAATCGGTATCGAGGGTTTGCAGGTGCATACAGTCGTTTTTTGGCAAGTTATGATTTTATCATTATCGCCAGAAAGCACATTCCCGTTAGAAATTAACCCGGTAATAAAATACGGGAAGAAAGCCGAGCTGGTATTCCTGCTTGATAAACGTACCATCGGGCTGGGGCGCGTAGCTGAGCGACAGTAAGTTTTTTATGCCTAATACATTGACCAGATCGACGGCAATGGTGTGTGTCAGCCGTTTCCGGTTGATTTTGTAGTCGATCTTGATGTCAAACCGGCGATAAGGCGCAAACTGGAGCGTATTGCGGGTTGCGCTCGCAAAAACAATTTCCTGATTCCGGCGGGAAGCCTCTTCATCAACTGGTCCATACCAGCGCCCACCCGTTGCTGTAAACTTTGCTCCCAGACTTAAGCTTGAGCGCCGAAACGGTATTTCTTTGGCAAAAAGGGCATTGAACGCATACTTCCCATTAAAATCCGTATTGCGCCAGACACCGTCGGAGCCCTGATACTTTGCGTCGAACAGGGAGCTGGTAATCAGAAAATAATAATTATCGCTGAAGAATTTCTCGAGCGTGAGCTCTATGCCATAATTCCGCCCAACGCCCGCATTCACTAATGGACCGGGAAAGATTCTGGTAAATGCCGCACCGGTATTGAGCATCGAAAACGACGATTGCATCCGCTCTACCGGTACGTTGAACAACCGCTGATAATACGTTTCGAGCAATAGCCGCATGTTGCGACCCAAAAGACGGTTGTAACCAGCCACGTAATGCCAGCTTTTGGTCAGGCCTACATTCCGGTTTTCCTCTACCATCGGCGGGGGGTATGCGGATGACGACAGATTCGGGGTTTGATAAAAATAGGTGTACGTCGGCTGCATCTGACTGTGGAGGCCAACCGCTACGCTTAATTTCTGACGGTTCGGCAACTCATAACTCAGACCAACCCTCGGTTCAAGGGGCGACGTACTTTTTGTGTTCAGGGTTAGAATAAGCGCATTCAGGCCGGCAGTTAGTGTCAGGTTATCGGTCAGGCGGGTTCGGTAGCTTGCATAAGGCTGAAGCAGCGCAAAGACTTCGTTGGCGTTCCAACGGGTTTGCCAGGGCGTAAACCGGGTGGAAGTCGGCGGTTCAAACGTTCGAACACTATCGAAGGCAGTGAAATGAACAACATCGGTATTCAGGCCAAATTTCAACGTACTGCGTGGCCCCGTTTTATGATTCACAAACGAAGAGAGCGTATACCGAATCTCCTGAAACCGATAATCCAGAATAGGACGTAGTGAATCAACGACAAACCGGCTGTTCTGCACAATGGGATTACCGGCCCCATCTTTTTGCAAAAACAAATAATCGTGATTTGCATCCTGAACATTTCCCGATACGGCCAGTGTGGTTTTCCAGAAGGTTTGTTTGTTGATCGGTCGGGTATAAGTAAGGCCC
Source organism: Spirosoma sp. KNUC1025 (assembly GCF_045160025.1). Lineage (GTDB taxonomy): Bacteria > Bacteroidota > Bacteroidia > Cytophagales > Spirosomataceae > Spirosoma. The sequence continues at coordinate 1,922,469 of NZ_CP087139.1, read as the reverse complement.
GCTACGCCCATGCGCGAGGTATAATACTGATCGCGGTCGTTCTGCCCGAAAATATTACGGTCGTCGGCTTTCTGCTGACTAATCAGAATATCAACCGTACTGGTGCCGCCCAACGCCCAGATAGCGATGGAACTACCCGATTTTTTGAGCGGAAAATTCAGTCGAAAAAAACCATCCTGATAGGACGGAACGGCCTGTGTACCAATATCCAGCCCAATCTTGTTGAACAAACCTAGGTTGGCGTACCGATACGAAACCATATACGAAGCCCCCGACTTGCGCGAAAGTGGCCCTTCGAGCATGGCTTCTGTTCCCAGAAAACCGAACTGAACCGTTTTTTCGTGCCGTTCATTGTTGCCGTTACGTAGTCTCAGGTCAAATACCCCCGCTACGGTATTACCAAACTCCGCGGGAAAAGCACCGGTAAAAAAATCAGAGTTCGCCAGATAGCGATTGTTGATGATACTCACTGGCCCACCCGACGTGCCGGCAATAGCAAAGTGATTAGGGTTCGGAATGCTTACACCCTCCAGTCGCCAAAGGACGCCCTGTGGCGAATTGCCCCGTATGACAATGTCGTTGCGTGAATCGTCGGCTCCCTGCACGCCCGCGAAGTTGGATGCCATACGGGCGGGTTCGCCCCGGCTTCCGGCGTAGCGGTCCGCTTCATCAACCGAAAACTGCCTCGCCGACACCACAGCCATGTCGTTACGTGCCTCGCCCGTGCGCTGCGCTTTAACTGTTACGACGTTCAATTGCTGAATATTTTCTTCCAGTTCAACGTCCAGTATGGTTTCGCGCCCGGCATCCACAATGATGTTGTTCAGCAGTACGTCTTTATAACCAACCAGCGTGATTCGGACAGTCCGCCGACCAACGGGCACATTCGGAATGCGGTAAGCACCCAATGTATCGGTAAGGCTACCGATCGATGCGTCGATTACCTGCACCGTTGCGCCGAAAAGTGGGTATCTCGACTCTTTATCCACAACCCGCCCCCGTATTGTCTGCGAAAGCTGGGCATGGGCAACGATGGAACTGAAAAAGCCAATAAGTAAAAGAAATTTGTTCATAACTGGGTGGATAAGCTTTACGCTGGAGGATTGTGCAATAATCGGCAGGCATGGTCAGCTTTGGCATAAGGATATTATCTATCGGTAGCATCTTGTAGTGCTGTACGCATCCGGACCCTACGCGATCAACCCAAACCGAATGCAAATTAACTTGCTAATTATTAGTCGAGTATGTGCCAGTAGTCGAAAACAAATGTCTAACTTGTTCTATGCAGTACGTCTACCGCGATTCTCGAACTGAAGGCATTCTTAACCTGATCTGTCAGGAACATAATTTCAGGCAGTACTTCTTTCAGGACCATCGAAACCGATTTCTGACAATTGCCTGGAATACAGGCGCCGACCAGATGGTTGCCATCGATGGCATCAGCTATCTATTTCCCAGCCAGTCGATTCTGCCCCTGATGATGAATCAGGCATTTGCGTTTGAGTACTCCGAAACCATAGTAGCCTGGCAATTCAACCGGGAATTTTACTGCATCGTCGATCACGACAAAGAGGTTTCATGCGTTGGTTTTTTGTTCTATGGAGCGAAAATTCCAATGTTTATTCGGTTAGACAAACCCGAACAAGGCCAGTTTGAGGCCTTATTGATGGTTTTTTACGATGAGTTTTCCATACCGGACAACATTCAGGGCGAGATGTTACGGATGCTGCTTAAACGGCTTATTATTAAATCGACTCGATTAGCGAAAATGCAGTATCTAAATCAGGACTTCAACGAAAATGATCTGGACCTTGTCCGCCGATTCAATTTGCTGGTTGAAATGAATTATCGAAGTCTTCACGACGTAAAGGCGTATGCTGATCTACTGAACAAATCCCCAAAAACGCTTTCCAATCTATTTGCGCTTTACAACCAGCCTGGCCCATTGCAGGTTATTCATAACCGTATTACACTGGAAGCCAAACGATTACTGCTTTACACCGATAAATCGATCAAAGAGATAGCATTTGCGCTGGGGTTCGAGGAAATTCCTCACTTTAGTCGTTTTTTCAAAAACCAGCTAGGTGTATCACCGTCTGATTTTAAAGAACGTAACCCATATCAGAGGTTGCCCGTCGGGAAAAATTGATAACGAAACAGGCAATCCGACCATGATTAGTGGTGCTAAAATTCACCAGCTTTGCAATCGGTAATGGATTGTGACTATCTATCCTGTTTTGCTTTTTGTGACAGGATCTGGCAATCCAGATGCCCTGCTTATTCGTTATATGTTACGTCTGTTCCCTTACTATTGCTTATTCCATGAAACGTATCGTCCACAAGCATCCGTTAGCGATTCGGTGGTTTCACTGGATCAACTTTCCGGTCCTGTTCGTCATGATCTGGAGTGGTCTGCTGATTTATTGGGCTTACGACCCTTATAAAATCCAGATCGGCGATTATACGCTTGTTTCGTTTTTTCCCGATGGCTTTTACAAAGCCCTGAACGTACCCCGTCGGCTGGCGGAGGGGATGGCCTGGCATTGGGTATTTATGTGGCTGTTTATTCTGAATGGCCTCCTCTACGTAGCCTACACCTTTATTTCGGGCGAATGGCGCCACTTGGTTCCCAACCGGCATTCATTCCGCGAAGCCATTGAGGTTACGCTCTACGATTTCGGTCTGCGTAAAACCCAGCCGCCGTTTATCAAATACAATGGTGCGCAGAAAATCGCCTATTTCTTAATCATGCTCATGGGAATCGGCTCTGTACTGACCGGGTTTGCCATCTACAAACCCACACAGCTATCGTGGCTAACAACTGTGCTGGGTGGGTATAAAGCTGCCCGGCTGGAGCACTTCGTTCTGACGCTTGGCTACGTTTTTTTCTTTTTTATTCATGTATTTCAGGTTATCCGGGCTGGCTGGCAAAATTTCCAGTCGATGGTTACTGGCTTTGAAATCATTGAGCCCAACTCACCTGACCGCCCCCTGATGGACAAACCCGCGTCGCCATCTGAACCGACTGATACGAACGTTCATCCTGATAATTCATCCATCCGCCCATCATTATCATGAATCCGCCAACCGAACCTCAGCTCCCTAAAGACGAAATTCCGGAATCGGCTGTTCGTCGACGCATGATTAAATCCTTTGGCTGGTTTACCCTGGCTGCCGCCGTTCCGGTTGGTGTGTATGAATGGATTACGCACAGCGTTGGTGCTCAAGGCATTAAGAGACCGCTTCGTAAGGTACTGGACGCGAATGCGCAAATCGCCCGGACGTATTTCAGCGATACGCATCTGGTCCCAACGTTTCCCGTTGACGCAGCGGCCAGACAGGCGCGTGTCAACGGGTTCGATGGCCTTAAATCACCCATTCCTGACGACTGGAACTTACACATCGACCGGCCAGGAAGCCAACCGCTACAGTTAACGGTCGAGGATGTAAAAGCCTTGCCGAAGCATGAAATCGTGTATGAGTTCAAGTGCATTGAAGGCTGGAGTCAGGTGCAGCACTGGGGCGGAGCACGGCTGTCGGATTTTGTGGAAAAGTACAAGCTTGGTACCAAAAGCGGCAGCAGTCCCAATCCAGATAATACCGACGACCTGTTTAAGTACGTGGGTATGGAAACACCCGACAAAGGCTATTACGTGGGTATTGACATGGAAAGCGCGATGCATCCGCAAACGCTGCTGGCCTACGAACTGAACGGCCAACCCATTACGGCCCCGCACGGTGCTCCGCTCCGGTTGATCATTCCGGTGAAATACGGCGTAAAAAATCTGAAACGTATTGGCCGGATCTTTTTTACTGACGACCGCCCGCGTGATTTCTGGGCCGAACGAGGGTACGATTACTACGTCGGTTTATAAACAAAATTGGGATGAACTACGTCCTCCTTCTTCTGACAGCCGTTGGTATGTCGGCCTCCTTACCGCCGAAGAGTCCCGTAAAACCGGCATCCCAACCGGTTGTCGTACTCGAATTATTCACTTCTCAGGGTTGCTCCAGTTGCCCGCCAGCCGATAAAGCCTTGCAGGACATAACGGATCAGGCAACTAAATCGGGGCAGGCCGTGTACGGCTTATCGTTTCACGTCGATTACTGGAACCGGATGGGCTGGCAGGACCCGTTCAGTGATAAAGAATTTACCGCCCGCCAGCGCCAATACGACCGGAGCCTGAACACCCAAACCTACACTCCTCAACTGGTTATCAACGGCCGGCAGAATGTTATTGGCGGGCAACGGGGACGCATCGAGCAAACCATACAGGCGATTCAGAAACAGCCTGCTTCGGGATTCATTGGCGTTGATGGGAGCCTTATTCGAAATGCCCAACAAGTGACGGTTAAATATGCGTTATCGGCCTCAGGCGATTATCGAGTGAATGTAGCCCTTGTACAAAAAGAAGCCCGAACGGTCGTAAAAAATGGTGAAAACGGGGGTAAAACACTGATAAATACCCACATCGTACGGCAATTCAAATCCATTGATGAACAGGGCATTTCCGGTACAGTCGACTTACTCCTGCCAACTGGTCTTTCTACAGATCAGACGGTGGTTCTCGTGTATGTTCAGCGAAAAGACAACGGCCAGATTGTAGGTGCGAAACAGTTATAAGAATAGCGAGGTTTTAGGATAAGCGACGCATCATCGGCAATTCGCTATCGTACCCATTGCTCCACCATGAAAATCTATTGCACGCTGCTCCTTACTATCTGGCTTTGTTCGATTTCGGCTTTTGCCCAGAATTTTCCCTACCCGCATCCAGTCAAGTACATTACGCTACGTCAGGAGCAAAAAACCGCGCGCATGGCTTATATGGACGTAGCGCCAACGGGCAGTTCGAACGGAAAAAGTGCAATTTTGTTTCATGGAAAAAACTTTAACGGGGCTTACTGGCGGGATGTCATTACGTTCCTGAGTAAGGCGGGGTATCGTGTTATCGTGCCCGATCAGGTTGGCTGGGGCAAGTCCGATTACCCCGATCTGCATTATAGTTTTCATGCTCTGGCTATTAACAACAAACAACTGCTCGACGCACTGAAAATCAAAAAGGTAACCGTCATTGCTCACTCCATGGGCGGTATGCTGGCAACACGTTTTACGTTGCTCTATCCGGCCACCGTCCATCAGCTGATTCTGGAAAACCCGATTGGTCTGGAAGATTATCGCACGTTCGTTCCGTATACTTCTCTCGACAGCCTATACAAAACAGAATCAGCGGCTACATACGAATCCTACAAAAAATACCAGCAGAGCTACTATCCTGAATGGAAGCCCGAATATGAACAGTGGGTACAGGCGCAGGCGGCTGCTCTGAAAGATCCCCGATTCAAACAAATTGCCTGGGTCAATGCCTTAACCTACCAGATGATTTATGAGCAGCCTATCTGTTACGAACTTGGAAAGATTCGTGTACCCACCCTGCTTATCATCGGTCAGGCGGATCGTACCATTGTTGGGAAAGCTCGTGTGCCGAAACCAATTGTCAACCAGTTTGGGCAGTATCCGCAATTAGGAAAACGCACCCAGCAGCAAATTCCGGGGAGTCGGTTGATCGAGCTGCCGGGCGTCGGACATATTCCTCATGTGCAATCGCTGGATGCCTACACAAAAGCAGTGCTGGATTTCCTGAAATAACGATACGTCTGTGGTAGAGCCGTGGTGGCAGATTCTCAAATCTGCCACCACGGCTCTACCACAGACAATATGTTGACTACTAACCTGTTAGAAGCTCACCGTCTGCTTTCCAGCTTTCAAGGCGAGAGATTTCCCTTTCCAGCGTAACGTGCCTGTCAGATTAGCCGGAAGCGTTACGTTACCGGTTAAACCGCCAGTCGGTGTTTTCTGAAACTGTACGGCAATGTCGCCCAGCGGATGGGGCATTTTTCCCTCTACCGTCTGCAGGTCACCCAGGAAGGGTTCGATACGTACCGCCCGAAAACCCGGCTCACCCGGCCGAATGCCGCAGGTGATTGATAGAAATTCGTACAAAGGCGAAGCACTCCAGGCATGGCAGTCTGAGCGGGTCGGTTCGGGGTTTTCGGCAAAGGTGGTCAGCCCCATCGCCAGCATATCGCGCCAGGGTTTGAGCTGAGCAATAAACAGATCCCCAAGGCCCGTTTTCTTAAGCGCTTCAAACAGGTAGAACTTGAAGTAGAAGGTAGCCTGCGTCAGCGACGTATCGGCCACGGTTTTCTGCAATAAGGCGGCTTGCTGGTCAGCAGGAACGGCGTTGGTCAGCACGGCCAGAATATTGGCGTGTTGACTAAACGAATTTTTATCGGGCGTATCAGCAAACAACCCGCGGCCTGCATCCCAGCATTGGGCAAAAACGGCTTTGTTCAATCGCCGGGCCAGTTCGCGGTAGTATTCGGCCTGCTCATTTTTACCGTAGTGGGCCAGCAAATCACCCGCCCGCATGTAGGTATACGCCTGCTGCAACGACAGGATACTTGAGCCCCCTTTCCGGGCACCCGCCGGAACGCCCCCCGCAATTTCATCCTTCGCATTTTTCCAGGCCGACCAATCCACAAAATTCCACCATTCCAATGGTCCGTTCAGACCCGTTTTGGCGATACGTTGCTCGTGCCAGTTCAACACGCTCAATATGCCGGGCAGCATCGACTTCACAAACGCGTCGTCCTGTCGGTGCATCCAGTAATCGTGAACCATGCATACCCAAAATAGCGAAAACGTTGGAATCACTTGGAAATCAGCAGACGGATAACGGCTTTGCGTCAATCCATCGTTGAATCGGCTATGGTCATAATCCATAATGGCTTTACGCATCAATCGATCATCACCCGTTACGTAGAGCGAAATCAGGGACTGGATGCGCGTATCGCCTGTATACTGCAACTGCTCATAATAGGGGCAGTCGTAATATGTTTCGCCCGCACAGAGCCGGGCCGTACGCCAGCCAACATTCCATAACGATTTCAGGGTTGTATCACTCGTTACAAACTGCGCTTTCTGCTCGAACGGATAGCCCGTAAACTGTCCAACCAAATCGTCCAATACGATCGGTTCGCCTTTCGTCTCGACGGTCAATTGCAGGTAGCGATACGTACGAAACCAGAGCGGCCGGAAGGTCCGTTTTTCGCTGCCATCGGCTACAAACTGATCGTCGAATCCGCGCATGGTCCGTCCCTCTACCTCATTACGGTTCCCTTTTTGCCCTTTCGCATCAATCAGAGCTTCGGCATACGACAACGTAACGACGGCTCCTTTTCCCCGGCTCACGGTTAGTTCGGGGTAAGCGTTTGTCAAATGCCCCTGATCGAGCATAAACACCGCTTTTGTATTGGCAGGAACCGTTACCGGCGCTTTGCCCAGCAGGAAAGCAGGTTCCATTTTACCGTTTTCACTACGTCGAACTGTCGCCAGCCGAACCGTACTCTCCTCCATCATCGGAATGGTACGTGGCACCAGGCCCCAGTTCCCATCGGTGCCTAATCCTCGTGGCTTGGTCGGGAAACTCAGCGGCCGGGCATTTACCCAAGCTTTGTCGTCAAAATTCGGCTGCTCCCATCCCCACGGATACTGCGCTGCATCGACCCGGTCGCCATCACCTGCAACGATGTAAGTCCGAAGCTTTGGAATATCATTTTTAATGGGCGTGTACGCCAGATTCTGTAAGATCTTCCAGCTGGCGTCCGTATTGGCAATTTTTTCGGCTTCGCTATCGCCCTGCAACAAAAAGCCGAGCTGGTAACTCATCTGCGCAAAGGGCGCGCCTTCCCCCATATACCACACCTGAGCAGCCAGTACGTTACGTCCGGCTTGAAGAAAAGGAGCCAGATCGAGGGTTTCGTAATTCCAGTTTTGCAGATCACTACGTGCTGGTCCCAGCGCCACGGCTTTTCCGTTGACGAACAGCCGATAGCGGTTATCTGCTGATACGTGTACAACAAAGCGCGCTGGCTTCTGCGGCAATTCAATGGCTTTACGGAAGTGATAAATGCCGTACTGTCGGGTTGGGGCCGTTGGATGCAGAATCCACCGGGCAGGCCAGTACTGGGCTGTCCAGTTTGACGTAGCTGAAATCGTTTGAGCGAACCCGGAAAATGATAACGCTAATAAGCAGGCCAATAGAAGCTGAAATCGTTTCATAGACGCAAAATAAGTGCAAGATAGCCGGGATGAAGTGAGTAACTGCAATTTTTACAGCCAGTCAACCAGCGATACGGCAATACCAATTGTGGTCTGGCTGTGATTGTAGTCGATCAAGGTTTCGCCGTAACCGTGTAAAATTTGCAGGTCGCCACGGAGATTGCCGGTTACAGGAAACGTCCAGTCGAACTGAACCTGTCCCTTGTTCTTATCGCCCCAACGAAGCGAGTGACTCCCAACCGCCGAAAACAGATGTCGGCCGGTTCGGTAAATAACCGTAGCGTCTGCCCGGCCAATGTAATCTGTTACGGCGGGATTTTCATCGTCGGCATCGGGGAGCCGCATCCAGGGCCGAAGCATCACTACCCACTTACCCCGCTCAAAACCAGCGTGCAGAATAACCCGGTTCCAGCTTCTGGAGAGTGGTAATGCTCGTCCGTTGGACTGGTGGTTGAGTGCAATGCCAAACATCCGGGTCTTGAGTCCGAGAATCGAAAAGTTGGCCGGAAAGTTGAGAATAATCTCCGGCTCATAATTGGTTTCCCGGAAGGGTCGCGAGAACGTAGTATTGTACACCTGCCAGTGCGATTTCTGCGTGTAAGCCACCCATAAGTCACCCCATTTCCCAAAAATCCCCTGAAGCACCTTCACTTTCATACTCAACTGAAAACGTGCTTCATACCGGCCCAGCGTAATGAAAAAGGGATAGGTGTAGGCCGGATTTTCGCTCACCGGATGTTCGTTCGGATCACTCGACCAGCGCCCGGCGGTTACGTACACAGGCTTATAAGCCGTAACCAGAAACGTACCTTTCCGCGTAGATGTATCAAGCTCCCAACGGTCTGACAGCGAACGAAAGACGCGTTTCTTGTCAAAAATTGGATCTGAATCCGTCTGAGCATGTACGTCCAGGTAAGGCCAAACTGCCAGGGTAAAGGCTGTAAGACAAACGAGTAGAGGTTTATAAGTCATAAATTGAAGGTAGCGGTTAGACGTAGAGGAGTTAGTGCTAGTTATAAAACTTTATTGATTTTCCGCTACGCTTGAGCGCATAACTCATTAGCACACTCACACAAGCCATTTCACAGCCCACTCACGGTACCTACTTATTGCCTTCCTGTCGTACTTTCGCACTGGATTTCCTAACGCTTAATAACCGCATGTATCTTCTTGGATTTGACCTCGGCAGTTCGTCTGTAAAAGCCTGTTTAGTAGATGCTGACAGCGGCAACGTTGTTGCTTCAGCTTTTTTCCCCCAACCCGAAATGGTCATAGAGGCCCCGCAGCCGGGTTTTGCGGAACAGCAGCCTGAAATCTGGTGGCAAAATGCCTGCCTGGCCAGCAAGGCCGTTATGCAGCAGGCAGCTGTTCCGCCTGAGGCTGTCAAAGCCATCGGTATTTCGTATCAAATGCATGGTCTGGTAGTTGTCGATAAGGATTTCAACGTACTACGTCCCTCCATTATCTGGTGCGACAGCCGGGCGGTTCCGTACGGCAATGCAGCCTTTGACGTGCTGGGCCACGACCGTACCTTACATCACCTTCTTAACTCACCGGGCAATTTTACAGCCGCAAAACTCGCCTGGGTGAAGGCCAACGAACCGGACATATATGCGCAGGTAGCCCATTTCATGCTCCCCGGCGATTACCTGGCCGCACGCATGACCGGCGAGATTGTCACAACGGCATCTGGTCTTTCGGAGGGTGCCTTCTGGGATTTTCAGGCTAATGAACCCGCCCAATTCTTACTGGATTATTTCGGCTTTAACCCGGCTTTGATTCCAGCGATCAGACCAACATTTGCCCCGCAAGGCGAAACAACCGCAGCCGCAGCCGCTGAGCTAGGTCTTGCTGCGGGTACGCCCGTCACGTACCGCGCTGGCGATCAGCCTAATAATGCCTTATCATTGAATGTACTGGAACCCGGACAGATTGCCGCAACGGCCGGTACGTCGGGGGTTGTGTATGGCGTCAGTGATCAGGCAAAATACGATCCAAAATCGCGGGTCAATACGTTCCTGCATGTTAGCCACACGCCTGAGGCCCCTCGCTATGGCGTTCTTCTGTGCGTAAATGGAACGGGTATATTAAATAGCTGGCTCCGCAATCAGGTCCTGCAACGGTCCATCAGTTATGCCGATATGAACGTACTGGCGCACGAAGCGCCCATCGGTGCCGACGGTTTGCTGTGCCTGCCTTTTGGCAACGGTGCCGAACGGATGCTCGAAAACGCAGATTTAGGGGCGTCGTTTCATGGGTTGCAACTGACCCGCCACGGTTTGCCGCATATGATTCGGGCTGCTCAGGAAGGAATTGTTTTTGCGCTTTATTATGGTATTCAGATTATGGAACGTGTGGGCGTTGGCCTGCAAACCATCCGGGCGGGCGAAGCCAATATGTTTCTGAGTCCGCTCTTTCGCGATACGTTAGCCAATCTGACGGGAGCCACCATTGAGCTGTACAATACCGATGGTGCGCAAGGAGCCGCCCGTGGAGCTGGCTTAGGATTAGGCCACTATAAAACCCCGCAGGAAGCTTTTATCGGTCTCCACGTTACCAAAACCATCGAACCCGACATGCGCGCGCAGGAAGCTTATCGGGATGCTTACGGTCGATGGCTGGCTGCTTTGCAGGAAAAATAATGGGTTAGTCGTTACTTGTCCACGATACAATCGCGGATGGGTATGAGATGACTAATGGTATTGGGAACCGCGTCTAAACATTAATTCGTTTATTCATAAATTCACCCCATGAAGTACGTTCATCCTAGATATCAGCGCATTATCATCGATCCTGACGTTTGCGCTGGCAAGCCGTGTATACGAAGCCTCCGCTTTCCTGTCACTTCATTGTTGGCATATTTAAGTAGCGGAGTGTCTTATGATGAACTACTGGCTGAGTTTCCTTTTCTGGAACGAGAAGACATTTTCGAAGCCTTATCTTTTTCATCTGAGATGCTGCACGAGAGCTTTTTCCCGCTTCAGAAGGTCGCCTGACAGATGAAATTTTTGCTGGATGTAAGTATGCCTCCTACATTGGGAGAGCGCCTGCAATCACTTGGTCATACATATCGATGGGTACCAACCTGCATGGCTCCAACGTCTACGGATCTAACGATTATATAGGAAGCAACCAACACTGGGGAGGTTATTTTAACCCACGATACCGATTTTTGTACGTTACTTTCGTTTCTTGGCACTGCCAAACCATCGGTTGTGCTGTTTCGTATTGATAAAATTAGCACAGATCTATTCTTCAGCTTCTTGACAGATAACTGGTCAATAATAAGTCAGCCACTGGAAAATGGCGCTCTGATTATCATCGAAGACGATAAATCTCGTGTCCGAGAATTGCCTATCAGACGAAGGTAGAGAACACTACTCATCAGCGATACTATCGCTGATGGGCGAGGTCCGCGTCTCTGACGCTACGTCAATTCATTCGATTTTTTACTTCACGCGTCGTTAATATGAGTCTCAGGTATTCGTAGTACAATCGTGGATGAGCAGGATGTTTTTTAACGTACCATTAAAAGCTATTTATTATATTTAGCCAAATTGTATAATTATATGAAAATACTGGCTTTTTTTCTATTGTGTTCAGTAGTGCTGCTGGGTTGCTCTCCCAATGTCCAGCTTGTTACAGTACGTGGTTCTAATGTGCATCAGACAGACGACGGGCTATTACTTGATAATGACACACTGACACTTCAATATAATTTCGCAAGTGAGCGGGGAGTTATACACATTACGTTAATAAACAAGCTCAATCAGCCGCTGTATGTCGACTGGAAACGTTCATCATTGATCGTTGGAAAGGACAAGCTCGATTATTGGTATGACGTAGCCGAAGTTCAATTAACGAGCCTGACAGACAGCCGACTCAATCGATATATCTACAGTGCTGGAACCATCTTAAAAGATGATAAGATCGGCTTTATTCCGCCACAAACCAGGCTGGATAAGCAACAATTTGTATTGGTCCCTCAAGGAGCATTAATTCTACCAGGGAGCTTTAAGACAGAACAGGAGGCATCTAATTTATCCAATCGTAAAAAACCAGTTGTTGTTAATGTGTACAACTACTCCGCCGATCAGTCACCGCTGACGTTCCGAAATTATCTGACTTTATCAACGGATAAGGATTTCAGGAACGAATTCCATATCGATACAAAATTCTGGGCATCGGAAGTTAAAGTGTTGCCCAGGGATCAGATACTGACGCAAAAAAATGAGGGAGAATATAGCTACTCGGTGCCAGTTCCGTTTAAAAAGCCTGACAGTTTTTACGTACCATTGCCAGTACAGTGAGTTTATTCCCTACCCCTGATTCGTTTTCTCATGAATCCGACCTTCGCTAAACTTAATTACAAAGCTCAATCCGAAATAGCCGTCCTTAACACTCCTGATGAGTTTATAGCTATTGTCGAGGACATGAAACTGCTGGCCACTATCGTCAACGATCCGGCACAGATGCAGGATGGTACGTTCGCCATTGCGTTTGTGAAAACACAGAAAGAAGTCGATACAGTCAGTCAGCTTTTAGCCGAAAAGCTTAACGCAGATGCCCTCCTGTGGATGGCTTACCCCAAAGGCTCATCGAAAAAATATACATGCGATTTCAACCGCGACACGGGCTGGGCTGCTTTAGGCAAGCTTGGTTTCGAGCCGGTCAGGATGGTGGCTATTGATGGCGACTGGAGCGCACTACGGTTCCGGCGGGTTGAGTATGTTAAAAAAATGACGCGCCAGGAAAACGGAGCGCTTACCGAACAGGGAAAGGCAAAGACACGCCAGAAAGCAAGTTAGCGTTGTGCCCGGACAGTAAGGACAATTTACTTTTAGCTTTCTCTGTCAAGTATACGCTCAACTACTTTACTATGCCTGCTACTACGTTAACTCTCGGCGAAAAAACCTATTTCCCTTTTCTCGACAAACCCGTTCAATACGAAGGACGTGAGTCGGATAATCCGCTCGCCTTCAAGTTCTATGATGCCAGTCGGCCCATTTTGGGTAAGCCGATGAAAGATCTGTTCCGATTTGCGACTGCCTATTGGCATACGTTCTGCGGAACCGGCGCCGATCCCTTCGGACCGGGTGTCAAACATTTTCCGTGGGACGCGAACCCTGACCGGCTGGCAGCGGCTCACGACAAGATGGACGCGGCTTTTGAATTCATCACGAAAATAGGCATGGAATTTTACTGCTTCCACGATGTGGACGTAGCGCCCGAAGGCAACTCCAATGCCGAATTTGAGAAGAATTTCCGCGCAATTGTCGACTATGCCAAACAGAAACAGGCCGCTAGCGGTGTGCAGCTTCTGTGGGGAACGGCCAACCTGTTTTCGCACGAGCGATACATGAACGGTGCCTCGACCAACCCCGATTTTCACGTGCTGGCACATGGCGGCTGGCAGGTAAAAAATGCGATTGACGCGACCATCGAACTGGGCGGTTCGGGCTATACCTTCTGGGGAGGCCGCGAAGGGTATATGTCGCTGTTGAACACCAACATGAAGCGTGAACAGGAACACCTGGGTAAGTTTCTGCAAATCAGCCGCGATTATGCCCGTAAGCAGGGATTTAAAGGGGCGTTTTACATTGAGCCGAAGCCCATGGAGCCCACCAAGCATCAATATGATTTTGATGCAGCTACAGTTATTGGTTTCCTGAATCGGTTCGGTCTACAGGATGATTTTGAGTTAAACCTTGAAACGAACCACGCGACGCTGGCCAATCATACGTTCGCGCACGAGCTACAGGTGGCGGCCGATAACAACATGCTTGGCAGTATTGATGCCAATCGTGGGGATTACCAGAACGGCTGGGATACGGATCAGTTTCCGGTCGATGTGTATGAACTGACGGAAGCTATGCTGGTTATCCTGGAAGCGGGTGGTCTGAAATCGGGGGGGGTTAATTTCGACGCCAAAACCCGCCGTAATTCAACCGACCTCGACGATCTCTTTATCGCGCACATTGGCGGCATGGATACGTTCGCACGAGCAGCCATAGCCGCAGAGGCCATTCTGAATAAGTCGCAATACAAAAAACTACGGGCCGAGCGCTACGCCAGCTACGATTCGGGCGAAGGGTCCCGCTTCGAAAAGGGCGAACTTACTTTAGACGATTTGCGCGAGTTTGCGCTGAATAATGGTGAACCCAAACAAATCAGCGGCAAACAGGAATTGTATGAAATGATTCTGAATCAGTATATTTAAGCGTTAGAGCCGTATTTTCAATCGGCGGAGTGGTGATGGATGCCGTGGTGTCAGGTACTATACCTGACACCACGGCATCCATCACCACTCCGCCGTTCAGCTAGCAAACATTCCCTCCGACATTTTTTGGCTTATGAAAACTTTACTATTCCTGCTTATCTGTTTGCCTGCATTTGCGCAAACCTCAACAGACGAAGCCGCCGTGAAGACCACGATTAAATTGCTGTTTGACGGAATGCGGAAGGGCGATTCGACGCAGATTAAAAATACGGTTATGACGGGCGCTACGTTGCAGACGGTCGCTAAGAACAAGGACGGCGAGGTTTCAGTACGTAACGAAGACATGAGCAAATTTGCAGCTTCGGTCGTGAAATATCCACCGTTTACGCTTGATGAGCGTCTCTCAGGTATGGACATCAAAATTGATGCTGAACTGGCCACCGCCTGGACACCCTATGTTTTTTACCTTAAGGAACAGAAAAGCCATTGTGGTGTCAATGCCTTTACGCTTGTAAAGGTCAGCGGCAACTGGAAAATCCAGAATATTATCGATACGCGCCGGAAAGAAAACTGCCCGGATTTACCAAAGCCCTAAGTAGCGTTGCCCCATGTTGGCTGGCGTTTTTCCAGAAAAGCGGCCATGCCTTCCTGCGCGTCGGGGGTTTGCTGAAGTTCCTGAAACTGTTGGTACAAATAGGCCTGCTGTTCACCGGATGGCAGTTTTTTTAGTTGCTGATAGGCCCGCAAACCAAATTGCATGGCTGTTGGAGAAAATTGCTTTAGCTCATCTGTTAGCTGAGTGATTTCAGCATCCAGTTCATGTGTGGAAACTACATTCGTTACCAGGCCAAGACTATTGGCCTCAGCAGCCGAAAGGCTACGAGCCCGTAAGCAAAGATCAAGCGCGGTACGGCCCGGCATAATGTCCAATAAACTACCCAGCACCTGAAACGGGAACAGACCCCGCTTTACTTCCGGCAAACTAAACGTAGCAGATTCAGCGGCCACTACGTAGGTGCTGCCCCCTATCAGCAAAAAACCGCCTGCATAAACGCTTCCCTGCACCCGGGCAATACACGGCTTATGCAAACCTGCCATCAATTCACCAAGCTGCACGGGTCCCGACGGCGCGGGTACGGAAGCGGTTTCGGTGTCAATCTTGGATAAACTTTTCAGGTCCATTCCTGCACAAAACGTATCACCCGAAGCTGCCAGCACCACCAGCCATACATCGGTGGCGTAATGCGCATAGGTCAGGGCAAAAGCCAATTCGTTCAGCATCGGCGGATTAAGGGCATTCTTTTTCTCCGGCCGATTGAGTGTAATTGTCAGTACGTTCCCGGTAAATGAAGTCGTTAAAAACCGGAAGCCTTCGGCAGGTAATTGAGTCGTTTGTTCTGCAGTGTAAAGCATGAAAGAAAGGTACGAAAATAGCCGTTACAAAATTTCCAATCTGATATACAGGAATGTAGCCATTCTTAGTTATATGCATAACTGCAAACCTTACCCTTAACGTATCATGAAAACCTTTACGCTTCTGAGCCTGGCACTTTTATGCGCCCGGCTGGCGCAGGCTACGCATTTAATCGGTGGCTACATTCAGGCCAAACCCACGGCAGGCTCTACATTAACTTACGAAATTACCGTTGGCCTGTATATGGATCAGGTAAGCGGCACGCAGGCAGCTAACCAGTCGAACCAGCTAATTATTTGCTTTGGCGATGGAACGACCAATGTTGTTACCCGGCAAAGTCAGACGTTTGTGCTTAATAAACTGGTGAGCGTAAACGAATATAGGATTACGCATACCTACTCCGCACCAAGTACGTATGCCCTGACCGTTTCTATATCGAACCGGACTATCGCAAACAACATTACGAATGCCAGTGGGCAGTTATTTACGCTCAATACAACGCTTGTTGCCAACGTAGTAAATCAGACACCAACGCCCGGTTTTCCTGAAGCGGGTTTTCATATTCGAGCCAATCAAAAAGCCGTAATCTCGCTAAAAGCGACAGATGCTGAAGGTGACAGTCTTGTTTACGTTCTTACCCGGGCGCTATCCAACCCAACGAATGAATCCTGCACAAACCGGACAGTACCTGCCTATTTATTTCCAAATGATGTAACGCATCAGGGTACGTTCAAGCTTGACAGCCGGACGGGTGAACTGGTTTGGGACACGCCTGTTCAACTGGGTAATTATAGCGTTGCCCTAAACATACTGGAGTATCGAAACGGCATACTTATTAGCCAGACCACGCAGGAACTTACATTAATGGTTGATGATTTACCCGGCTCACCAACGCCGATTCCACCTTACGAACCAGCCATAGAAGGAACAGTCGTTACGGGTATAACCAATTACGTTGACGCTGACATTACCCTTACTACGTTTCCCAATCCGGTCGATGACTGGCTACAGGTGGTTATCCAGACCAGCAACCCAACAACAGCCACTGTCCAGTTAATGGACATAACGGGTCGTAAACTGCATGAATTACGCTTCGCCAAAGCTTCTAGAAAGCATGAGCAGGTTATTAGCATGGGCAGCCTGACACCCGGCATTTATTTACTACGTGCCACTATTGACGGTAGACCGCTGCTCAGAAAGGTGTTGAAAAAATAATTACAGCAGTTGCTTCCAGGTGCCTTTTATCCAATTGTATTTGAGGGTGCTTGGGAGGGCCTGCCAAAAGTATTTATTTAGTTCAACCGCAAAAGAAGGCTGCATGTAGCAATTGATCGAGCAGCCTTCGCAACCCGGTAGCCTGCCTTCCAGCGCCACTAACTTCTGTACGTCGTCGGAGCGATAGAGATCATACAGGTTGTTGTCGATCGGAAATTCTTTAAGACCCAGATGATAACAGGGCAACACGATTTTATTCTCCGGAGAAATCACAACGGTTGTGCTGCCTGCCCGACAAATGGGATCTTCGACATGGTTGCCCCCATCGCGACGAAGCTGAACGAAAGCATCGTTGAGGTACACGTTTTTCTGCTTGCCCCACCACGTCATCTGCCGCAACGTATCGTCGGAAAAATGCGCACCCGTTTCAACGTCATTGTACTCGAACACCGGATTCAGAATCAGCACCAGATCATTGGGTAGGCAGATTTCGTCGTACATCTGCCTGATCTTCTGAACGTTGTATTCAAAAACCGTAAACAGAATATCAGGACGTTCGCCAAGTTGACGGGCAATCGAAATCGACTCCATCACCTTATCGAAACACTGCACTCCACGCGAACGGTCATGTTCTTCAGCAATTGGGGAGTCGAGGGAAAAGTGAAGCATGTCAACCAGACCCCGCAAACGCTCGGCCTGCTTAGGATATAGCAGTGCGTTTGTCGTAACAGTTGTAATCAGGCCGAGTTGTTTTGCCTCCTGAAGAAGTTCCGGTAGCTGACGATGCAGAAGTGGTTCACCCCCGGTAAAATCGACCACCCGCACACCTAATTTTTTCAGGTCCCGAAGGTTCTGCCGGGCACTGTCCAGCGTAACATACGGAGAAGGTCGCTCCCAGATGTCGCAAAAACTACAACTCGCATTGCAGCGATACGTAACGTAGTAATTGCACAAAACCGGATGGGAGACAAGGCGCATGGGGAGGAGAAAAGGAAAAGGGAGGAAAGGAAAAGGGAAGAAAGGAATGACGGCAACAGATTTATTATCTCAGCCCCTTTCTTCCCTTCGTCCTCTCCTCCCTTTTCCTCCTTTTACTGTAACATTCTAAACAAACTCACCACTTTGTCTTTCAGGTCTTTCCGGTCGATAATAAAATCGAGGAAGCCATGTTCAAGCACAAATTCGGCGCTCTGGAATCCTTTGGGCAGATCCTTACCAATGGTTTCGCGGATAACCCGCGGTCCTGCAAAGCCAATCAACGACTCTGGCTCAGCAATGTTGAAATCGCCCAGCATAGCGTAAGATGCCGTAACACCACCTGTTGTGGGGTCAGTCAGCAGCGATACGTATGGGAGTTTGGCCTTATCGAGTAACGCTAATTTGGCTGACGTTTTAGCCATCTGCATCAACGAGAAACCGGCCTCCATCATCCGCGCCCCACCTGATTTCGAAATCATCAGAAAAGGCGTTTTCGCCTGAAGGGCATGATCGATGGCGCGCGCAATTTTTTCGCCAACCACAGACCCCATTGAACCGCCGATGAAGTTGAAATCCATTACGGCCACCGTCACGGTCAGACCGTTCATTTCGCCGTAGGCAGTCCGCACTGCATCTTTCAGGCCGGTTTTAGCCATTGTCGACGCAATCCGCTCCGGGTAGGGTTTGGTATCGACAAACTTCAGCGGATCGGCCGAGGTCATGTTGGCATCAAGTTCTGTAAACTCGTTGTCGTCGAACAGGATGGAGAAATAGGCTTCGGAACCAATCTTCTCGTGATAATTGCAATGAACGCAGGTATAGGCATTTAGCTTATGTTCCCGCGTGTTCATTACCTTTTTACAGTTTGGGCATAAGTACCACAACCCATCGGGAGCTTCCCGCTTCATTTCGGTTGGGGTCTGAATACCCTTATCTTTTCGGACGAACCAAGACATTTTTCAGTAAGTAATTGTCAGAATAACGAACGGTAAAGGTACGAAGAAAACAAGACCAACGAGCATATCAGGTAATTACACTCCATGGCCTTACGTACCGTTGACGTATAACATATCCCGGCTGTTTTCTGGTTCATCCGGTTTTTTTATGCCTGATAAAGTTGTTGTTTTGCGGTCATGAAACATGTACTCGCTGCTTTTCTTTTCTGCCTTACGTTGACCTGTTCTGGTCAGGCTTCGGTGGCTTATTATCCGTTCAACAGCCTGGTTTCGGTCAGCTCCAACGCCGACCGTGCGTTCTGGTTCGACGGTCGTTTGCAAACCAATACCGTATTTGGGTCGCTCAGCACAACGCTCTGCCCAATGGTAAATGTGGCTCGTAAAGCGCAGGTCAATTATTATACCGGCCTGGGAATCCGCTTCAATGCCCTGAACGGCATCGACGACCGGGATATTCTGGAAGGGTATTCGCTGCACATTGGCGTACGGATAAAGCCCCTTTTGATGCTACCAAATCTGCGCGTTGCGTTTGAAATAGCCCCTTACTCCCGCAAAGACTTCAAGACGGGGAATCTACAGTCGTTTTTAGGGCTTGTGTATCAGTTTAGGAAAAAGGAGTAAAGGAAAAGGGAGAAAGGAAAACCAGTACTAGTGCTTTTTCCTTTCCCCTCTTCCCATTCCTCCCTTTATTTCTGATTATACGTAAACATCCCGTGTTCGAGTTTATCGGCCCGATCAAAGAGCTTTAGGGCCTTTTGATACGTATCGTCGCTCTGGGCAAGGATGCGGAAGAACTCATTGTTTTGTCCGGCTTTGTTACTCTTCTGATACACAGACCGAGCGACCAATGCCTTGATCTGGGTGCGGATATAGTTCTTTGAGCGATTATATTCTTTCTCATTAAACTTGATTCCCTCAGCCGTAGCTTCTTTCACCAGTCGACCCATTTGATCGTCATTAATAGTGACCGTCCGGTCAAAGTCAGCGAACGACATTTTCTCCAGTTTCTTACGATTGTCGTTGGTGTATTCCATCGCAAACTCGCGAATGATATTCTTGCCGTACAACTGAATCAGGTAAGACGTCTGCCAGGATGAATCCCGCGGAATAAAGTAGTCAGGCGTAATACCACCCCCGCCGTAAACCACCCGGCCACCGTCAGTTTTGAATTTCAGTTTCGGATCGTTTTTAATCGAGTCGGCGATATAGTATTCGCCACGTTTTGAGCGCAATTCAAGGTCTTTTTCGTAGTCACCTTCGTGGCCTGGTACGTAAGGCTTCTGAATGCTACGTCCGCTAGGGGTGTAGTAGCGCGAGATGGTAAGCCGAAGTTCCGAACCGTCGGAAAGCGTTACCGGCATTTGCACAAGTCCTTTCCCGAACGAACGACGTCCGGCAATCAGCGCGCGGTCGTGGTCCTGTAAAGCACCCGACACAATTTCTGAAGCCGACGCACTGCCTTCATCAATCAAAACGACGAGTGGCCCATCTTCAAACTGACCGGCAATGTGGGCAAAGGTTTTACGGTCGTAACGATTGTCTTTGCCATTGGTGTACACCAGCAGTTTATTCCCGGAAATAAATTCATCGGCAATATTAGTCGCCCGGTCCATATAGCCCCCTGGGTTATTCCGCAGGTCCATCATCAGTTGCGTCATTCCCTGCGCTTTAAGCGAAGTCATAGCGGCTTTAAACTCATCGTAAGTCGTTTCGGAGAAGCGATTGATTTTGATGTAGCCGGTTTTCGCATCGATCATATAGGATGCATCAACCGAATAAGTTGGAATGCGGTCGCGCGTGATGGCAAAAATCTTTGGCTCTTTATCTCCTTTCCGAAGAATAGTCAACTTCACTTCCGATCCGCGTTTGCCACGCAAGGCTTTGAAAACAGAGCCATTTTCGATTTTGCCACCAACCAGGGGCGTATCGTCGGCCTTAAGAATTTTGTCACCACTCTGAATTCCGGCCGATTCGGAGGGGCCGCCTGCCAGCGGAGTCACTACGTAGACCGTGTCTTTGTAGATGTTGAACTCGACGCCAATGCCATCGAAACCACCTTCAAGTTGCGCCCGGGCAGCCACGGCATCCTGTGGATTCATATAGGCCGTGTGCGGATCGAGTTTTTCGAGCATTTTGGTGATCGAGTAGTCGACCAGATCGTCAGTATTGACGGTATCGACGTAATTGTTCTCGATCAGTTGCAGTATTTCCCGGTACTTGGTGTAGCCACGTCCAATCGTATTCAGGCTTTTGGTACCACCAAAAAACGTTGCCCCGATCAGCATCCCGCCAGCCAGCGTAATACCCATCAACATCGGCAACCGAACCGTAGCTTTATCGTTATGAATCGGGGTATTTTTCCCGTCGGCGTACTGACCAGCCGGTTTGTTTGTAGCGTTCGTTCCTTCCTCCATTCTATTACCCCTTAACTCATTGTGTTTATAGCTCCTTAACGTTTGGAATATAGGTAAATGTTTGCCAGAAAGTTTATATACTGTTAAAATTTATTAACGCCGAAACGGCAATCATGAGTAATTCCGGCAAAGGCTTGTTTTTACGTTAGGAACGGGCTTTTTTCAGGCTCGCCCATCCTCGAAAGTTATCCTTAATTTTACAACGCCATACTAAAGGCATTCCTCCGTTTTATGTTCGTTCATACCGTTTTTTTCTGGCTTAAGCATCCCGAAAATCAGGAAGATCATCAGGCTCTGCGCGCTGGCCTCGAATCACTCAAAGGGGTTACCGATATTTCAGCCGCCTACATCGGTACACCAGCTGATACCCGTCGGCCCGTTATTGATCACTCTTATGATTTTTCGCTGACGTTTGTTTTCGCTGACAAGGGTGCTCACGATGCCTATCAGGTCCACCCGATTCATCTGGCCTTCGTTGAGCAATGTGCTCATCTCTGGGAGCGCGTACAGGTATACGATGCAGTGAGCTAGTACAGAGCCAGGTGCCGGGAATTGAATGGAGTTATTGAACTCCCGGCACCTGGTCATCAAACCAGTACTTCAATCTTCATCTCCATATTTCCTTTTATCGCCTTCGAGTATGGACAAACAGCGTGAGCAGTTTCAGCTAGCTGTTGCAACTGATCATGGTCCATATGGGGCGCTTTCACGGTGATCTTTCCCGACAGGAACATATTATTGCCATCTTTATTGAGCGAAATACTGACCTCAACGGCATGATCAGGCAGAATAATTTTTCGTCGTTCGGCAACCGCCATCAGTGCGCCATTGTAGCAAGAGCTATAAGCAGCGGCAAATAGCATTTCGGGATTGGCCGCTCCACCCTGACCATGCATTTCAACGGGTCGTTTGACATCCAGTTCCAGAATTCCATCGAGTGATTTAACATCACCTTCGCGCCCACCCACATTGCTGACGGTGGCAGTATACAGCGTTTCCATTGTGTAAGTTTTAATTTTTAGCCTGTTCGGCTGAGTGCCGGGTGCCTGATAAACTGCATGGTGTATAAAAAGTTACGTATTGGATATCCAGAAGTAGCGAGTTGCACAACTGTTTTCGATGCATACCCCCTACCCCTCGCCTTACGCTTTTTACTAACATTCGCTATTTTAAACTACCTTTGCTTAAGGGACTTACTCAACTAAAGTCGCAATAGAACGAGGCAGACCACGTTTTGGTAGGTGAGTTCTTCTTGACACTGACCAGCATGAATACGTTATGTTTATTTTCCTGTAACCGACGCCTGATAGGATGGCTCTTGAGCCTGGGGCTGGTTCTGTGGCTGAGTCTCCTTCCCGCTTCGGCACAGCGTCGACGGGCCCGGGCAGGCGCTGATACGTCGCTGGCAAAATCGGCGTCGACCACTACGGTGCGTATGGAAGCCGAAACCCAGTTTACGGAAGGTATGCGCTATCTGATGACCGATGAACCCACAAAGGCTATCCCGCAGTTTGCGAAAGTACTGCAGAAAGACCCGAATAATTCAGCGGCTCAGTATGCTACAGCCAATGCGCTGCTAAAGACCGGGAAAATTGCCGAAGCCATTCCGTTTGCAACAAAAGCCTATTCATTAGACAATCAGAATAAATTTTACTCGCTCCTGCTGGCCGAACTCTACGTCAAGCAGAAGCGCTATTCCGAGGCTGAAGCTCTTTATGAAAAGTTGCTGAAAAAAGGCCCTGAGAATGCCGAATACGGGGTTGAACTGGCAGCTATCTATCTGTTCAATGAGAAACCCGACAAAGCGCTTGAAGCCTACAACATGGTAGAGCGTGAACTCGGGCTTAATGAAGAAATTACCCGGCAGAAACAGCGGATCTACCTGAAACAGAACAAAATCGACAAAGCCATTGAAGAAGCCGAGAAGCTGGTGGCGTCGGAGCCGGGTGATCCTGACTACCTGCTCGAAGGTGCTGAATTGCTTATTGCTAATGATCGTGTCGATCAGGCGATTACCTGGGTTGATCGGGCGCTTAAATTAAATGCAGATTCGCCACAGGCGCACGTACTGCTGGCCGACATCTACCGCAAGAAAGGCGATATGGATCGGGTCACCAAAGAACTGAATCAGGTTCTGGCCAATCCGAATCTGGAAGCGGGTATGAAAGCGCGAATCCTGTCGAGCTACGTCGGCATGACGGGCGAAAGTCCGGCGGCCCAGAAAGATGCACTAAGCATGGCCCAGAATTTAGCCAAAACATCGCCCAATGACCCTAAAACGCAGGTAATGCTGGCCGATCTGCTAATGCAGCAGGGCAAAAAAACGGAAGCACGCGATGCCTATGCCAAAGCCTCCCGGCTGGATGGCTCGATCTATGAAGTCTGGGGTGCATTGCTTCAGCTGGATGGTGAATTGAACCAGATCGATAGCTTACTGGCCCATTCTGAACAGGCGCTTGAGGTATTCCCAACGCAGGGATTATTCTGGTATTCCAATGGCATAGCGAACCTGTTTAAGCGGAAGTACCAGCAGGCCGTCGATGCGTTGGAAGAAAGCAAAAAGCTGTTGATTTCCAGCTCGAATACTGAGTTAAAAAGAGGGATCGACGCGCAATTGGGTGATGCTTACAACGGTCTTGGCGACTATACCAAATCGGACGAAGCCTATGAAGCGGTTTTGAAAGTCGACCCCATTAATGACCACGTACTGAATAACTATAGTTATTTTCTGTCGTTAAGAAAAGCCAATTTGCCAAGAGCGTTGCAACTGGCACAAAAACTAGTTGAACGCAATCCAACCAATGCGACGTATCTGGATACGTATGCCTGGGTGCTGTATGTGTCAAAAGATTACGCCAAAGCCAAACAATATCTGGAGAAAGCACTGGCCGATCCGGCGAATGTAAGTGGCACCATCATTGAGCACTACGGTGATGTTCTCTATCAGCTTGGCCAAACCGACAAGGCACTTGAGCAATGGAAACAGGCCAAAAATAAAGGTGGAGCAAGTGCTGAGATAGACAAAAAAATAGCCACTGGAAAGATGTAATGAGTGAGTAGTAAACAATGATCAGTTGCTCCCGACTGGCCACTGTTTACTACTCACTAACGCTTATGAATAAATACGTATTACTGACCTTTTTACTGGGCGTACTTGTGAGCACGGGTGGTTGTCGGCGTCATCATATGTCACACGGCACGGGCAAAACTCCATCTGCGTCATCTCCATCTGACTCATCCATTGCTACCCGCCCTGTCCCTTCTCTCCCCGTCGATTCCCTGGCTGCAGCCCGGCCACCGGTACGTCCGGGAATTGAAGAGGCTCGCGCCAATGTAGCTGAAATTGATTTTCGATACCTGACGGCAAAGTCGAAAATTTCGTTCAAAAACCAGCAACAGGATATCGACAATGCCAATGTTACAATCCGTGTTCGTAAAGACAGTCTGATCTGGCTCTCCATTTCAAAACTGGGCATTGAAGCTGTTCGCGCCCTTATCACCCGGGATTCAATTACCATTCAGGATAAGATTCATAAAGAGTACTCGGTGTATGATTTCCCTACGCTGAGCAAACAGTTCAACTTCAACATGAATTTTGGTTTGCTGCAAGCGCTGATTGTTGGCAACCTGCCACTCCCGAAACGGCCCGCCCAAAAAATCAAAAATGAACGGGATTATCTGTTGCTACGGCAAAGCGAAGGGAAAGTGATGGTCGAAAATTACATTGGTGAGCAGGATCGTAAACTCAAGAAATTGATGGTTACCGAGCAACCTACAAAGAATACGTTACGTCTCGATTACGAAGATTTTACGTCACTCAATAATTTCCTCTTTCCCTATACCAGTCTGGTCACACTCGATTACAAGTCGCAATCGGACGGTCAATTCTATCAGACATTGCTACGTATCAAGCATAATAAAGTTGAACTGGTCGATAAAAATCCCGGATTTCCCTTTACGATTCCGGCCAATTACAAGCGTCGGCCCTAAGTCTTATTTGTTGGTTTAAGCCTCTATGCACCCCAAATTCCCTTTTTCCCACCGGTACGTTCATTGGTCCATAATCAGTCTGATAGTAACTGGCTTGCTAGTCATTGTTGAAACGGCCCAAGCGCAGCAAACACAGCAAAGTCGGCAGAATCTGGAAAAAGAAAAGAAGCAGAATCTGGAGAAAATGAACCAGATACGTACCATTCTCCGGCAAACCGCTTCGGAGAAGAAAGCGGGCTTAGGGCAGTTGAAAGCGCTCGATCAACAAATTCAGGCTCAATCGCAGCAGATCGGCCTGCTTAACAAGGATCTACAGTTAACTGAAGTTGAGATTTCCGAACTCCGTCAGACCAGTAATACGCTAACCCGCGATCTGAATAAGCTAAAGGCTGAATACGGTTCCATGATCTATGCGGCCGATAAACGCCGACAGCAGGTTAATCCGCTGGGTTTTTTGTTTGCCGCCGACAACTTCAATCAGCTTGTTGCCCGGTACCGGTACCTGCGTCAGTACTCCGACGCCCGCCAGAGTCAGGTCAGGCAAATGAATAATGTCATGACTATGCTACAGGACAAGCAACAGGCCACCCAACGCAAACGTCAGGATCAAAAGAGCACCATCAGCACAAAGGTTAAAGAGAGTAAAAATCTGGCTGCGCTAAAAAATGCGAAGAATGAAGTCGTTAAAGAATTAAGTCAGAAAGAAACCGAGCTGAGTGCTGAACTCGCTGAGCGTCGCCGGGCGATAAGCCAGCTTGAAGCCATGATTACGCGCATCGTTGCCCGCGAACGGGCCGAACGCGAGGCTCGCGAACGAGCGGAGCGGGAAGCCCGTGCTGAACGTGAGCGCATTGTCCGACGTGAAGCCGAACGTAAAGCGGCCGAACGCAAAAAAGCGGAAGAAGCCATTGCCGCTGCCGAAAAAGCCGGTGAAAAACCAGCCCCCGCCGATGTGGCCACAGTAGAGCGGCCGGCCGAACCCGAGCCAACTCCGCCACCTCCAAAACTAGATGAACGACGTAACAACAGTTTGAATAGCGCAGAGGATGCACTGGCCTCTTCCTTTACCGCTTCACGTGCCCATCTGCCCTGGCCCGTATCAAGAGGGTTTATTTCAGACCATTTCGGCCGACGCCCACACGCCGTACTGAAAGGAATTTTTGTCGAAAATCAGGGGATTGATATTCAAACCAATGCCGGAGAAGCAGTTCGTACCGTATATGACGGAATCGTGCAGGACGTAACCAGCATGCCCGGAATGAATAACGTAGTGGCTATTCAGCACGGTAGTTATTTCACGGTATACGCTAAACTACGCACGGTATCTGTGCGGGCAGGTCAGCGCGTAAAAGCCCGCGACGTAATCGGCACCGTAGCAACGGATAAAAACGGCGTCTCTGAACTTCAATTTCAAATCTGGAAGGAGTTCACCAAACTCAATCCGGAATCCTGGCTAACCCCACGATGAGTTCATCAGTTGGTACGCTCATCAGTCGATAAGTTTAATGTAGCTTTGCAGACTCTTATCGACTGATACATTCACCAACTCACTTCTATGTCCGTTCATAATCCCGATATAAAGCGCGTTACAACGCACACCATTCAGGAGCTAAAAAACAAAGGCGAGAAAATATCAGCTCTGACCGCCTACGATTTTTCAATGGCGCGGGTTGTTGATGCTGCTGGCGTTGAACTGATTCTTGTCGGCGATTCGGCCTCAAACGTAATGGCCGGCCACGAAACTACGCTGCCTATTACGCTCGATCAGATGATTTACCACGCCAGTTCGGTAGTACGGGCCGTTAAGCGGGCGCTGGTTGTGGTCGACCTACCCTTTGGCTCATATCAGGGTAATTCGTCGGAAGCCTTACGATCCGCTATACGCATCATGAAAGAATCGGGAGCCCATGCGGTCAAGATGGAGGGCGGTCTGGAGATTAAAGAGTCCATTGTCCGGATTTTAAGCGCTGGTGTGCCCGTGATGGGGCATCTTGGCCTGACACCCAATCCATTTATAAATTTGGTACGTATGCGGTTCGTGCCAAGGAAGAAGCTGAAGCACAGAAACTGATGGAGGATGCGCATATGCTCGAATCGATTGGTTGCTTCGCTATGGTACTCGAAAAAATACCGGCAGCCCTTACCAAAGCGGTTTCGCAAAGCCTCACCATTCCAACCATCGGGATCGGTGCCGGACCCGATGCTGACGGCCAGATTCTGGTTATCCATGATATGTTAGGAATAAACAACGAGTTCAAACCGCGTTTTCTACGTCGGTATGCCGATTTGCATGCGGTAATGACGGAGGCTATTGTTCACTACGTTGATGACGTAAAAGCCAACGATTTTCCGAACGAGAAAGAAGCGTATTGAGTTAGGGTAATGAATAATGTATAAAGTTCAGCGATAAACGAGGCTCTGAATGAAGCGTTTATACGACATTCTACATTTTTCATTCTACATTTTCCATTATGAAGAAAAAACCATTTCAGGTTATATATGAAGACAATCACCTGCTGATTGTTAACAAAGAACCGGGTATTCTGGTACAGGGTGATCGCACGGGCGACGTTACGCTGCTGGATATACTAAAAGATTACGTTAAAGAGAAGTACAACAAGCCCGGTGAGGTTTTTCTGGGTCTGGTTCATCGACTCGACAGGCCCGTAAGTGGACTGGTCGTTTTTGCCCGCACGTCGAAGGCACTGGAACGAATGAACGAGATTTTCCGGAAGCGGCAGGTGCAGAAAACGTACTGGGCTGTTGTTCGCCAAAAACCACCTAAAAACGCTGATAAGCTGGTTAACTGGCTGATTAAAGACGAGCAGAAAAACCAGGTGTCTGTGTACGATTATGAAGTACCCAATTCACAAAAGGCGGAACTGTCGTACCGTGTACTTGGCCGAATCAACGAACACTATTTGCTGGAAGTCAATCCGATAACAGGTCGCCCACATCAAATTCGGTCTCAATTAGCTCATATAGGCAGTCCGATTCGGGGAGACGTTAAATACGGTTACGACCGGGCTGTATCTGATAAAAAGATTTATTTGCATGCTCGTCGGCTGTACTTCATTCACCCGGTAAAGAAAGAGCCGCTGATCTGCAAGGCTGGCTTACCGAATGATCCGTTCTGGGAAGAGTTTCTGGCGCTCGATGATGAAGATTATAAGGACAAGAATATGGATTTCATTTTCGAGTAATCTCATTCCTGCGAAAACCAAAGAGCCGCATCTTCTTTTAACAGAGATGCGGCTCTTTACGTAAATAATCTATTGATTACCAGATAATCAGGGTAACAGTTGATTTTGTTCGGAAGGCAAAATATCCATCCTCATTTGATCCATTACACGCTCAACCATCTGCACAACACCATACAAAGCGCCGAAGATCACACAAAGTGGCAGAATAATGGGTAGAAAAAACACCCATTGAAAAATCATATACAGCCGAACATTTTTCATTAGCCTCAAGAGATAGGTTTAAAGTTACGTTTATGCTATCGGTGGTACTTATTGAAGTTACATACGAAATGTCAAGTAAACAGCTTTTCTCACAAGATAGACTGTCGCTTAACATTAATTTCTCTTCATATTCAAAATTAAACTTGCCTTAATACAAAAACAAGTTTCCTAGGAAAAATATTTCAATGTAACTAAATTAATATTCTAGTCCTATATGTACATTTTTTGTTACTAGCTATTCATTATGAGTATTCGTCAATAATTATGGCCAGATGCATCTAACCGTATAGCGATTAATTTCGTTAAATGCTGTAATCTAAGTTCTATTTGGTATTTTTGAAAACAAGTCTGTTAACTACTCCATCATCAGCGTGTTCCGCCTGCAAGGCTATCGGTTTGGGATCGCCCGTTTTCTGCTTGGTCTATACGTAGCCGTATTGATCAACGGGGTCGTATTCCGCCATGCGCACCGCCTGTCGGACGGAACAATCATCTGCCACGCGCACCCGTATAAATCATCGCCGGGCACCCAGTTTCCCAATCACGCCCATAGCCGCGATGAATTAATCTGGCTGGATGCATTTGATAACCTACTGTATGCAACTACGGATGCGGTAGTCTGGACAGCCGTTCTGCCTATTATTCTGGCGATCATTGCAGGCACTACGGCTTCCATTCCGTTTTTCTTCCTGTCGACGCATGTTGCGTTTCGGCATCGTGGGCCGCCCGTTCGTTTGGTTTAATTTCTGTTTTCATATCTCACAATCAATCAGTTGACGCTCTTCTCTGGTGCATCAGGCTGATCAGTTTCTGTGGGTGTATTTAACTGATTTATTTCCAAATGCTATCCTACGTTTCATGCATCGACTACTTCTTCTTTTCATACTACTGCCAACTCTGGCAGCAGCGCAGGCAACGTTTGTCGGCACTGTCATTGACAAAACCAACCAGCAACCACTTATTGGCGTAACGGTTTACTTTCCGAATCTTAAAAAAGGCGGCTTAACTGATACACTTGGCCGGTTCCGGATTGCGGATATACCAGCCGGTTCTCATAAAGCTGATGTTCGTTTCCTGAGTTATAAAACGCTCTCACGCACCATCCGATTCGCCACCGGAGAAACAACAACCGATTTCGCTCTGGAACCCGAAGCCGCTCAACTTCAGGAAGTTATTGTGACGGGATTGACTACTGGCTCAACAGTGAAAGACAGTCCTGTACCGATAATGACGTACAATAAGATTCAGTGGCTGCAGAACAGTTCAACCAATCTGGTCGATGCAGTTGGTAAGTTACCGGGCATGTCACAAATTACGACCGGCGTAGGGTTATCGAAGCCTGTTATCCGCGGCCTGGGCTTCAACCGGGTTATTACGGTGCATGATGGGGTTCGGCAGGAAGACAATCAATGGGGCGAAGAACATGCTCTTCAAATTGATGAATATAGCATCGACCGTTATGAGATCATCAAAGGGTCAGGCAGTTTGCTGTATGGCTCCGATGGTCTTGGCGGTGTGATGAGCCTGATTTCTGCCCGTCCGCCCGAAATGGGCGTATTTCGTGGACAGATACTTACCAATTACCAGAGCAACAATGGCATGATTGGCGTGTCGGGGATGGTCGAAGGCACTACGCAAAAAGGCTTGTTTGGCCGGGTACGGATGAGCACGAAAAGCGCGGGCAATTATCGCAATAAATACGATGGGCTTGTATATGGTTCAGCTTATCGTGAGTTCGACGTGAATGGTACAATTGGGATCAATCGCAAATGGGGCTATTCGCAGTTATACGTTTCCAACTGGCATCAGGATATCAATATCGTAACGGGCGAACGCGATCCAACCGGCCGGTTTATGGAACTGGTACGTTTATCCAGCACCTCTGAAGCGCTGGCTCCTGTTTCAGACGCTACGTTACACAGCCGGACAATTGACCTGGCTAATTACCAGAATCTGAATAATTTCAAGACGTCGCTGAATACGTTTGCGAAGGTAGGCGGGGGAAATATATCGGCTATCATCAGCTATACCCAGAATCGACGGCAGGAATTTGCCAGTACGCTAACCCCCGGACAACCAGCCCTTTATTTCTACCTGCAAAATGTCTTTTATGATCTGAAATATTATTTCGGCGGACGTAACGGCTGGGATTTTACAGTAGGTGGCAACGGCCTCTGGCAGTATAATCAGAACAAAGGGCTTCAGGTATTATATCCCGGCTACCGGTCATGGGATAACGGCCTCTTTCTGTTCGCTCAGAAAAAAACCGACCGACTAACGCTCAACGGTGGCGTGCGGATGGATATCCGGCAGATGCATATAAATAAACTGTATGCAGATGCACAGGGCGTATTCAGTGAAGTTCCCATCACAGGCGGACAGGTGCGATTCGCCGGACTAGATAAAACCTATTCAAATCCGACGGCAAGTTTGGGCGCTACCTACGCTTTGAGCAGTCGCTGGACCGTGAAAGTAAACCTGGGCCAAGGGTTCCGGGCTCCTTCAACTCCTGAATTATCGGCCAATGGCGAGCATGCCGGTACGTTCCGCTACGAAATTGGTAGCCCTAACCTAAACTCCGAAACCTCGTTCCAGAGTGATTTGGGAATAGCCTACGAATCGCCCGATGTGTCGGCTACGGCAAGCTTATTCCAGAATCGAATCAACAATTATACGTATTCCGAAAAAGTGCTTGATCGCTTTGGTCGCGACTCTATTGTTGATCCTTCGCGGCCAATTTTAACGTATCGGTATACACAGGGCAATGCCGTTCTGTTTGGCGGTGAAGCCCAGGTAACGATCAATCCGCGTTCGGCCCGCTGGTTCCACCTGACGACTTCATACTCGCTGGTGCGGTCACGGAACCTGTCATCCAATGCGGATTCGACCCGTTACCTTCCCTTTTTGCCACCACCCCGAGTAATTGGTCAGCTAAAAATCACAAAAGCAGAGTTGGGCAATCATTGGCGGAATCTCTATGCCCTGCTGGAAGTGGAACATAACTGGCGGCAAAACGAAGCCCTGCTGGCGTATGGTACCGAAACGGAAACACCCGCCTATACGCTTATCAATCTTGGCGCAGGCAGCGATGTTGTTAATGGGAATGGCAGAGCCTTATTTCAGATTTACCTGACTGTGCAGAACGTATTTGATGTAGCTTACCAAAGCCATCAAAACCGCCTGAAGTATTTCGGCATCAATGAAGTTACCGGTCGACGGGGCGTCTATAATATGGGCCGGAACGTAAGTGTGAAAGTGGTAGTACCGTTTGGAGGGAAGTAAAGGGAAAAGGGAGAAAGGACTAAGGAAAAATAAATTTCTTTAGTCCTTTCTCCCTTTTCCTTTCTCCTTTTATTTCAACGTTGCTACAGCCTCCTTAATTCGCTGAATAGCTTCGGTAAGAGCTTCGTCAGATGCGGCCGTCGAGATACGCAGGCAGTCAGGAGCGCCAAAACCTGAACCGGCTACCGTAGCAACATGAGCCGAATTCAGCAACCACCCAGCGAAATCATCCGAATTTTCGATAGTAGTGGTACCGTCCGATTTACCGTAGTAAAAGCTGATATCTGGGAAAGCGTAGAAAGCACCTTCGGGTACATTTGTCCGAAAATGCGGTACGTCTTTCAACAGTTTTACGACCAGATCCCGGCGACGGTGATACGCTTTTGCCATCTCCATTGATGGTTCCAGCGGACCAGTTAAGGCGGCAACCGTTGCTTTCTGTGCAATTGAATTCGTGCCAGAAGTTACCTGCCCCTGTAACTTTTCAACGCCGTCAGCAATCCATTTGGCGGCACCGATATAGCCAATACGCCAGCCGGTCATGGCAAATCCTTTGGCTACGCCGTTTACAGTGATTACACGCTCAGCTATTTCAGGAATCGAACCGATACTAAAATGGCCTTCAGGTGTGAAGTTGATGTATTCATAGATCTCATCAGCCAGCACATAAATGTTATCATGCCGGGCCACTACGTCAGCGATCGCCCGAAGTTCCGCTTCGGAATAAATCGAACCGGTTGGGTTATTTGGCGACGCATACATGACAATCTTTGTCCGGTCGGTAATGGCAGCTTCAAACTGCTCGGGCGTCACTTTGAAATTATTCTCAAACGAACCATCTACCACAACCGCTTTTCCCTCGGCCAGTTTCACCATTTCAGAGTAGCTAACCCAGTACGGCGAGAAAATGATGACTTCGTCGCCCGGATTGATCAGCACCTGAATGACATTGGCAAGCGAGTGTTTTGCCCCGGTCGAGACAACGATGTTTTCTGGTTTCCAGTCAATATTATTGTCGCGCTTGAATTTATCAGCAATGGCTTTGCGAAGATCAGGATAGCCAGCTACTGGCGAATACCCATGAAAACCGTCGTCGATGGCTTTCTTGGCCGCTTCGCAGATGTGCTGTGGCGTTTTAAAATCTGGCTCTCCGACACTCAGGCTAATCACTTTGTGGCCCTGAGCAGCCAATTCACGGGCTTTTTTGGTCATCGCCAGCGTGGACGATTCCTCCAGCGCGTTGATGCGGTCGGCTAACAAACTCACGGTGTCAAGCGTGGCAGACATAATCGGTGGTGTTTTTATGAAATTGATAACAAACTGACCGCAAAGGTACTACGTTTTCATCGGAGGGCCGATATTGATTAGAAATTAAAAATGAAAACATCACTTTTATCTTCGCATTCACTGAGCAGTTCAAGAGTCGTTTTCTGTAAGACTGGATGCACAAAATCGGGGGCAATCTCGGCCAGCGGTACCAGCGTAAAGCGCCGGAGATGCAGATACGGATGCGGAATGGTGAGCGTATCGGTTGCTATGATCTGATGGTCGTAATACAGAATGTCGATATCGATAAGCCGCGCGCCCCACTTTTCGAGCCGCACACGGCCTAATTCCTGCTCGATACCCTGCGTTTGGAGCAATAGCTTTTCAGGTTCCAAATTGGTACCAATCGCGACTACCTGATTTAGATAAGTCGGTTGATCCGTTACGCCCCAGGGAGCCGTTTCGTAGTAGGCCGAACAACGTATCACTGTGCCAACACGTTCGGCGAGCCGGTCAACGGCTTTTTGCAGTGTCGAAATACGGTCGCCGAGGTTTGCGCCGAGAAGAAGGATGGTTTTCAAAGAGTGAAAGAACGAATGAGCGAAAGAGTGAATGAACGACTACATCAATTTTCGCTCTTTCACTCTTTGGCCATTAATAATCTTTAATCGGTTTGATGTCGTAATACGCTTTAATTTCGTCGGCACCTGGTGTTTTGGCAGGCCGAACAATTCGGAAGCCGACGAACGAAGCCGACGTAAGCCACCAGTCGGACTTAGGACTTTGTGGGTCAAGTACTTTCCAGGCCGGTGCCGACGGCGTCCGCGCTGCCGAACGAAGTACCTCAGGGCCATCGTCCCACGAACCGCCCCGAACCGAATTTGGATAGAGCGTCGTTGTTGGAGCGTAAGGTTCTTTAACTTTTCCGCTGGCAACCTGTTTGTAATAGTCCTCAACGTATTGATCCTTAGTCCACTCCATTACGTTGCCATGCATATCGTATAAGCCGAATGGGTTTGGTTTTTTGCTACCTACTTTCTTGTAGCCTCCATCACTGTTTCCCGTAAACACGGCATAGTCGCCTAATTTTTTTACATCGGCTCCAAACGAATATGGAGTCGTTGTATTGGCGCGGCAGGCGTATTCCCATTCCGCTTCGGTCGGTAACCGATAAAAAATGCCCGTTTTTGCGTAGAGCCATGCACAGAATTTAATGGCGGCATATTGCGTCATATTAATAGCTGGGTGACCCGCCCGCCCCATGCCAAACGACATATCGACATAAGGCGGACTTGGCCGGGTGGTGGCATCCGTTTTCGACAGATTTGCATCGGATTCGGTGTACTTGGTAGCCATCTCCTTCTCCATGTTTGTGAAAGCAAACAGATCGTAGAGGTCCCACGTAATTTCGTACTGGCCCATATAAAAAGGCTCAATCGTTACGTTGTGTTGCGGTCCTTCGTCGGGTTTGTGCCCTTTTTCGGTAGCCGGGCTACCCATCATAAATTTACCACCTGGAATGGCAACCATCGCGTACGTCTGATTGCTGCCCGGAATCACTTGGGTATAAGATTTGAAGTCGGTAGTTGTCTGGGCATAAACCTGAATGCTTATCAGCCCGCTCAACGCTATCGCCAATACTTTTTTAGAAAAAAACATTACAAAGAGAAAGTGATTAGTTAATTGTTTTAGCGGTACATTCATTGAACCTGCACCCTAAGGATTCTTTTAAATTCAGCTAGTCCAACGTGCACTATTTTGGGGAAAGGCACTTTATCCAATTCATTAAAATGGTGATCTTCAGTAATGATATAATCTGCACCGCAGGCTAAAGCACAATCAACAAACTTGTTATCGTCAGTATCTGATTTAATCAGTTGCCATTTATAGTAAGGAGTTACATGAATAGCATTAGGGCGATCAATCAACGCTTTAACAACATTTGCCCCTACTTCCGGTGTAAAGAAGTTGCCAATTATTTCTTCATACTCTTCCAGTATTTCATTTGGTATACCGAGTTGAAAAGTACTGGTCAGCAATGCATCAAATAACCAACGTGTTTCTGCCCGCCGTGGCAAAGACACCAGCAGACAATTTGTATCAATAATAACGATCATTAACTATACGGTGTACGGCGGTTCGTTTTAAGGGCGTCATCCAGATCTTTCTGTGTCATAGCCCGTTCCTCCCATAGTTGATCAATTTCCTCATCAACAAGTCGAGCAAAGTAGTCCGACAGTATTTTTTTTATTTCTATCTGCTGTTCATCTGTTAGCTGCCGATCAAACAGTTTAATCATAAACAGCTGCATATCATTGAGTTTGGTGCTTTGCATCGATTCCATAACTATTACTTATAAGTCAGTTATTTATCAAATTTCACATGCAGTTGTAAATCTACGAACGTTTTCCTTTGTTGTACCTTTGTATTCTTAAACCTCCAGGTTTCTGTACCTCACAGGTTTTTTTATAAGTCTATGAATTATCTCTCAGCCGAAAATTTAACCAAGTCATACGGCGACCGTACATTATTTCAAAACCTGACGTTTGGCCTAAATC
The DNA here is from genome assembly GCF_045160025.1 of Spirosoma sp. KNUC1025. Taxonomy (GTDB): domain Bacteria; phylum Bacteroidota; class Bacteroidia; order Cytophagales; family Spirosomataceae; genus Spirosoma. The sequence continues at coordinate 1,886,590 of NZ_CP087139.1, read as the reverse complement.
GGGGCGATAAAGTCGCTATCGTGGGGGCCAACGGCTCCGGTAAAACCACATTATTATCTATTCTGGCGGGAGCCATGCCACCCGACTCAGGGATTGTCAGTCAGCGTAAAGACATTACGGTCGGTTATCTTGACCAGCAACCTGATCTGAATGATACGCTGACCGTAATGGAAGTTGTGCTGGCAGGCGAAAGTGCGCAACTCGATGCCGTACGTGCTTATGAACATGCCCTTGTAACAGACGATCATGCTGCTCTCGAACGCGCTATGGTCGATATGGAAAAGCTGGAAGCCTGGGATTATGAATCCCAGATCCGGCAAATACTGGGCGAATTAGGGATTCAGGACGTAACGCAGCCCGTTCGTTCATTATCTGGTGGGCAACGCAAACGGGTAGCTCTGGCGCGAGTGCTCATTCAAAATCCCGATCTGCTGATTCTGGACGAGCCGACCAACCACCTTGATCTGGAAGCAATCGAATACCTTGAAAATCATCTGAATACCAATAACGGTACGTTGTTGATGGTATCGCACGACCGATATTTTCTGGATCGGGTATGCAACCAGATCGCCGAACTGGATAATGGGCAGTTGTATACGTACAAAGGCAATTATGCTTATTTTCTGGAAAAGAAGGACGAACGCGAAATGGCGGCCGCTTCTGAACTGGCTAAAGACCGCAACACATTTCGAAGAGAGCTGGAATGGATGCGTCGGCAACCGAAAGCGCGGGGCACCAAAGCCCAGTATCGGATTGATGCGTTTGACGAACTAAAAGAAAAAACGAGCGGCAAACGTAACGACGGCGAGTTGGACCTGAATCTGCGTATGGCTCGACTGGGTAGCAAAATTCTGGAAGTCGAGAATCTGAGCAAACGTTTTGGCGACAAAGTATTGCTTGATCATTTTACCTATACCTTCAAACGGCCAGATCGTGTTGGATTGATTGGAAAGAATGGGATGGGCAAAACAACGCTCATGAACATGCTCACGGGGCAGCTCCGGCCTGATTCAGGAAAGATCACCACCGGCGGTACGGTAAAATTTGGTTACTATACACAGACGGAGCTTGATCTACCCGAAAATCAGCGCGTAATCGACGTAGTGCAGGACGTAGCGGAAGTGATGAAATTGGCCAATGGCGATACCGTAACGGCAACCCAACTCCTGAGCCGTTTTCTGTTCAATCGGCAGAAACAGTACGATTTCGTCTCGAAATTGAGCGGGGGCGAAAAAAGACGGCTGCAACTGCTGCTGGTGTTGGTTCAGAATCCGAACTTCCTGATTCTGGATGAGCCAACCAACGACCTCGACATTACGACGCTGAACGTACTGGAAGACTTTTTGCTCAATTTCTCAGGCTGTGTGCTGATCGTGACGCACGACCGCTACTTCATGGATCGGCTCGTTGAACACGTTTTTGTGATGGAAGGTCAGGGCAAGGTTCGGGATTTTCCGGGCAATTATACCGATTATCGGGAATGGCGCGACGCGCAGCCGAAAACGGCTTCACAAAATGATAAACCAGCGGCAGCGGCTCCAAAGAACCAAAGTCCGGCTCCCGTAGTTTCTTCGGCAGCGAGCAACGGTTCGAAGAAAAAACTGTCGTTCAAGGAAATTCGGGAGTACGAAACGCTCGAAAAAGAAATCGAGTCGCTGGAACAACGTAAAGCTGATGTGGTCAAACTGCTGAATGCCGGTGGTCACCATGAAGAATTAATTGCCTGGGCAAGAGAAATTGAGCAGATTGACCAACATATCGCCGAAAAATCAGACCGTTGGCTTGAACTGGCGGAATATATTTAATTTTGAATGATTGACTAATTGAACGATTGGATAAACGAGAGTGCAGGGTATTCAATCATTCAATCATTCAGCTATTCAATCATTACACATGGATCAGATCGTTGAATTTTTCAGACACTTACTTGACTCTGAGGATATTATCCGGACAGGCGGGTTGGTCTTGATTACCCTCATCGTCTTTGTAGAAAACGGCTTTTTCTTTGGCTTCTTTCTGCCAGGCGATTATCTGTTGTTTTTGTCGGGCGTTTTTGCCGGCACAAAATTGCTTAGTGTTTCGCTCTGGCTCTTGCTGATGTGTATTTTTGCGGCTGCCGTACTGGGAGCGCTAACCAGTTATATAACGGGTTATTACTTTGGTGCTAAAATCAAAAACCGACCGGACTCCCTGTTTTTCAAGCAGAAGTACATTGACAATACCCGCGATGCGTTTATGCGGTATGGCAACAGCGCCCTGATTGTGGCCCGGTTTCTGCCCGTTGTTCGCACGTTTTCTCCACTGCTGGCCGGGCTTATTCACATGCCGTTTCAGTATTTTATGCTGTACAATATTGTTGGAGGAGCGATTTGGGTCATTACGCTGGTTGGCAGTGGTTTTTATTTCGGCGACCGGTTTCCAGGCATTGTCGACTATGTTCAATACATTATCATCTTCTTCCTGGCGGTGACCACATTCACCGTTGTCAAAGGATATTTAAACTCCCGGAAAGAAAAAAAACTGAAAACGTATAAAGACACTACGTCTTCTCGACCCAGACCGTCTTTACGTTCACAAACTCCTTGATACCGACTTCCGACAGTTCCCGCCCGAAGCCAGAGGTTTTGATACCACCAAACGGTACGTGCGGGTCAGAGCGCATCAACCCGTTCACAAATACCGAACCGGCCTGAATCTGGCGAGCTAACCGGTCAGCTTTTTCTAAATCCCGCGTCCACAGCGCCGATCCCAGACCAAACTCTGACTGATTGGCAAGTCGAATGGCATCCGCTTCGTCTTTGGCCTCAATCAGAACGGCGAGCGGACCAAAGGTTTCTTCATCGAAAGCGGCCATACCCGGCTTCACTTTATCTAACAAAATAGGCGCTACGTTGCAGCCCGATCGAAGGCCGCCCGAAAGAAGTTTAGCCCCTTTTGCCATGGATTCGCGGTATTGACGCTCAATATCGTCAGCCAGATTGAGCCTGGCCATTGGTCCCATTGTGGTAGCGTCGTCCATCGGATCGCCCTGTTTTATCTGTCCGATATGATGGAGTACACGGTCGGTAAATTCCTTTTTGACTGATTTTTCGATAATAAACCGTTTGGCAGCGATACAGCTTTGACCCGCATTTTGCATCCGGGATTTTACGGCCACCTGAGCAGCTTTATCAAGGTCGGCATCGGCTAGTATTATTAGTGCATCAGAACCCCCTAATTCTAGCACTGACTTTTTGATCTGACTACCGGCTATCGACGCGACAGATGCTCCCGCGTGACCGCTGCCTGTGAGCGTAACGGCTTTGACCCGTTTGTCTTTCAGAATTCCTTCCACGGCCGACGAATCGACCAGCAAGCTCTGAAAAGCCCCTTCCGGCAAACCGCTTTCCCGAAATATTTCTTCGATAGCCAAAGCGCAGCCAAATACATTCGACGCGTGTTTGAGCAGGCCAACATTGCCCGCTATCAAACTCGGAATAGCAAACCGCATGACCTGCCAGAACGGAAAATTCCAGGGCATGATGGCCAGCACCGGCCCTAACGGCTGATACGTAATAAAACTGGATTTTGCTTCCGTATCGATGGGTTGATCGGCCAGAAAGGATTCGGCATGGTCGGCATAGTAAGTACAGGTAGCCGCACATTTTTCCACTTCAGCCACAGCTTCTTTCAGGGTTTTACCCATCTCGGCTGTCATCAGTTCACCGTAGCGTTGCTTGTTGTCTGTCAGATACTGACTCACATTACGGAGATAACCGATACGTTCAGAAATCGACAAAGCCGACCAGTCGGCAAAAGCCCGGTCGGCTTGTTTAAGCTTACGTTCAATCACTGACTGACTATCGGGCCGATAGGTTTTCAGTTTTTTCTGGCTATAAGGATTTATGGACGCGAACATAAACGATGTATAACTTATAATTCAGCAGCTGACTGTAGCTTTTTATCCGCAATGGCCTGCCTCTTATATCATACTTTATCGACCTGATTATTGTTCGCCTTTCTCCAGTTCGGTCACCAGTTTCGACATTGTATCAATGACCTGCTCCATGCGTTCGTGCCCCACAATCTCATCAAACTTGCTACGTGCTTCCTGCATGCATCCTTCCAGCTTGACGAATAATTCCTTGCCCCGAGCATTCAGAAAAATGATGCTGGAACGCGAATCGTTCGGATTCTTCTTTGTATAAATGTAGCCTTCGTCCTCCAGTAGCCCGACAATTTTACTCATCATCTGCTTGGTTACGCAGGCTTTTTTTGCCAGTTCATTATTAGTTGTACCGTGTTCGTCAATATTTGATAAGAACATCAGGTAACTCATCTTAAAATCGGTGTACCCAAGGGCGTGCAGGCGCGGTTCAATAAAATTACTAGTGAACCGCTTAAGCCGCCAGAATAGCCGCCCTACCGACCGCTCCCTAATCAGCCGGAATTGGTCAAAATCAAAGGAATTTTTATCTGTTTCCACTATCATAAAGGCAAAATAAGAAACTCCAAAACAATTACCAGTAAAATATTGTACAAATATAGTCAACTTGCTTGACTTTATAGTCAACCTGGTTTACTTTTGTCGCACAATACACAAATAACAGGGCCATATAGTTGATTTACAACCTATAACGTTCATCACCAGCATCGGCTCCTGATTGATCTGAATTCACAATGGCAACGACAACAACCTCAGACGTAGCAATTACTGAAGAAACAAGTACCATCCGTACCTATCTTCCTCGCATTATTATTGGCCTGGTTATTCTGGTAGGAGGCTATTTTGGTTACCAGGCTTATCACCACGCTCAACTATATGAGTCGACCGACAACGCACAAATTGAAGGCAATGCAGCGCCGGTACTGGCTCGCGTAGCCGGCTACGTAACGTCCGTTAACGTAGAGGATTATGCCAATGTTAAACAAGGCCAGCCACTCATAACCATCGACCCTCAGGAATACGACGTAGCACTGGCGCAGGCCGAAGCCGATTACCAGCAGTCGCTGGCCGACCTGGCCACCGCCCGCGCCGATCTCCAGAATGCAGAAGCGAACGCCCGTAACGTAGTCCAGAATGCGCGTGTGGCTCAGTCGAACGCACAGGTGCAGGCAGCTCGCCGGGATAAAGCGCAACAGGATTTGCAGCGCGATCAGAATCTCTACAAAGAGCAATCGCTGACTCGCAAACAACTGGAAGACTCCCAGAATAATGTAGAAGTACAAAGCCGCCAATACACGGCTAACGTTGAACAAATCAATCTGGCAAAAACGTCGGAGAGCGTTGCTCAGGCGGGCATTGCTAAAGCCAGAGCCAATATTCAAAAAATCGAGGCCCTGATCAAAGTGAAGCAGGCCGCCATCGACAATGCCAAACTAAAAGTAGGCTACGCGCACATTACCGCTCCTATTGCGGGTAAAATTGGCCGTAAAAATGTTGTGCCGGGTCAATACGTACAACCGGGTCAAACATTATTTACGATTGTTGCGGATTCAACATTCTGGGTAGTGGCCAACTTCAAGGAAACCCAACTGGAGAAAATGCAGGTCGGTCAGCCTGTCGAAATAAAACTGGATGCTTACCCGGATCTGGAAATTAAAGGCCGCGTAGCATCGCTTTCGGAGGCTACGGGTGCTCGTTTTGCGCTACTTCCTGCCGACAATGCATCGGGTAACTTCGTGAAAATCACCCAGCGTGTGCCGGTGAAGATTGAGATTCTTCATCCCGAAAATTATAAAAATCAACTGCGCGCAGGTCTAAGTGTTGACGCTGACGTTCGGGTAGCAAATTAAATGGAGGAAAGGAGAAGGGAGAAAGCAGCAAGGAAGTCCCAACTGCTTAAACATCTTTCCTACCTTCTCCTTCCTCCCTTTTCCCTCTTATCATGGCACAACAAAGCGGATTTGGCCGCTGGATCGTTGTTATCACAGCGGTATCAGCCGCCATTATGGAACTGATTGATACGTCAATCGTCAATGTCGGGCTGAATGACATTGCCGGTAATCTCGGCGCAACAATCGAAGATGTGGCCTGGGTCGTTACGTCGTATGCCATTGCAAACGTCATTGTTATCCCGATGACGAGCTTTTTGCAACGGTATTTTGGCCGCAAAAACTACTACATCGGCTCCATCATTTTATTTACACTGGCTTCCTACGGCTGCGGATTCGCCAGCGATTTATGGACACTGGTCTTTTTCCGGTTCCTGCAGGGCGTCGGCGGGGAGCGTTGCTCTCTACGTCGCAGGGGTTGATGTACGATGCTTTTCCGCCATCACAACGGGCCGTTGCTTCGGCGCTGTTTGGTATGGGTATTGTGCTCGGCCCGACGCTTGGCCCCACGTTGGGTGGCTATATCATCGATAATTATCACTGGAGCTGGATGTTTTACATCAATGTACCCATTGGCATTATTGCGGTGATACTCAGCGTAACCTTCATCGAAAAGAAAGAAGACGAGGTCGATATCAATCGAAAAGCGATCCATATCGATCAGTTGGGCATTCTCTTTCTGGCTCTTGGCATTGGCGCGCTGCAATACGTACTGGAACGGGGCGAAGCCGACGACTGGTTCGACGACAATGCAATTCGCTGGCTCACGGCAATAGCTGCTTTTACCCTTCCGGCTTTTGTGTGGTGGGAACTGCGAGGCACCAAAGAACCTGTGGTTGACTTGCGGGTCCTGAAAAATCGAAACCTGCTGATCGGCTCAATCCTGGTTGTTGTGGTTGGGTATGGGCTCTTTACGTCGGTCTTACTGTATCCTTTGTTTGCCCAACGAATCGTTGGCCTGACCGCTACGCAGACGGGTAAACTTCTGATTCCCGGCGGATTGGTTACGTTGCCCATGTTTGCCATAACGGGTCGAATGCTGGCCAAAGGCGTGTCACCCAGATTGATCGTAGCGCTGGGGTACGTTGCTTTTTCGAGCTTCTGCTTCCTGATGTCTACCTATAACATGGATGCATCGAATGGTGATTTTATTCAGGCGCTTATCATTCGGGGTATCGGGTTGGCATTCGTAAACGTACCACTCATTAACCAATCAGTTTCGACGCTGGAACCTCGCCAACTGCCAACAGGCATTGCCATTGTAAACATGATGCGGCAGATCGGGGGCGCTTTCGGTGTGGCCATTACCAATACTTACGTAACGCAGCGTACCGCCGTTCATCGGGGCGATTTAGTAACGAACCTGCAACCCGGCAGTCCGGCACTGACCGAACGGCTAAACGCGATGACGCAGGGATTGGTAGCCAAAGGTGTCAATGCGCTGGATGCCGTATCGGGCGCTTATAGAAATCTGGATCTGATCATTACAAAGCAGGCATTGATGATTTCGTATCTGGATACGTTCAGACTGGCAGGGCTGTTTTTTGTGCTCTCTTTCCCGCTGTTATTCCTATTAAAAAGTAAAAAGATGGACGCGGCTGCCGCCAAGGCCGTTGCCGATGCCGCACACTAATCCGGGTCACGGTAAACTTCTCCAACCATGAATCTTAACACGATTATATTAATTGCTTCATCTGTAACGGGGCTGGCGCAGGCACAGAATCAACCCGCGCAACTACCCGACGAGTTACGGACTTTAATTCAGCAGGCAAACACAAATTACCCCGTTCTGAAACAACAACAGCAGCAACTTCAGGCGGGCGAAGTTCGGGTCGATATTGCCCGAACGGCCATGCGGCCCAACGTAGCGGTGAATGGCTCGTACGCCTACATTACTCCGGTTCCGAGCGTTACGTTTCCGATAAATGGTCAGGATGCGGTTCTGAAACTGGCCCCGAACAACAGCCTCAATGCGAACGTATCGGTTGGTCAAACCATTTATGATTTCGGTCGGACCGATGCTGCCGTTCGGCAGGCTGCCGATAACGTACAGATTTTACGGCGCACCTACGAACTGACCCAACAAACGCTCGGGTATCAGGTAGCAGCGGCTTACTACGGGGTTGGCTTTATCCAGCAGGCCATTGCCGTACAGGATTCAGTCATTAAAACGGCCGGCGCCAATGTCAAACTGCTGGCTACCCGACTCCAAAATGGGGATGCACTACAATACGATGTGCTGTCGCAGGAAGTCCGGGTGAAGGTCGCGATTAACCGGAAAATCGAGCTACAGAATCAGTTAGATCGTCAACTGGCTGCATTGACCTATCTGACTGGAAGTACACAACCACCAATTAGTCAGGCTGCTCAACAATTTCAGCTAGGTTCCCAATCGATGCCGGTTCAACTGTTCGATGTGGATGGTCAATTTCAATCGGCGGCCACAGGAAACAAAGATATTCAGCTGGCACAAGACCGGGTAAAAGCGGCCGAAACAGAGATTCTAGTCAACCAGCGTGCCGGTCAGCCCAGCATTGGCTTTAGCGGCTCAGCGGGCTACAAAAATGGCTATCCGCTGGACGTTGAGAAATTGCGGGCCAACATGGTCGCTGGTGTCAACATTGTAGCTCCCATTTATTCGGGCAGACGTTACAAGCTGCAAAATCAGGCTGCCCAGCTAAATCTGAATGCCAGTCGGTATGCGGTTGAGAACGCCAATGCCCAATTGCGTCAGAGCATTGCCCAGCTCAATGCCGATATACGTAGCAACCAGACCCGACTGGCCAATCTGGACACGCAGGTGCTGCAGGCACGGAAAGCGCTCGACATTGCCAACGCCCGCCTGCGAAATGGGGTCATTACCAATGTGGAATTACAAAGTGCCGAAACGGGCGTAGAAGAAGCTGAATTAGGCCGTTTAAATTTCCAGTATCAGCTGTTGCTGAATCAGTTGGAGCTGAAGCGGCTGCTGGGTGAATCGTTGTAGCAGGATTTAAAGAATGTTAAAATTTCTGCAACGTATATACTAAACTACCCCAAAGGACTTTTATAAATGTATGGCAGGTTGAACTAAACAAACAAAACAGTATGAAAGAGCGCGTTATTGAGATCCTGAAGCAATTTGGTATACCCGAATCAGCCATTACTGAACAGACCCACTTCTCGCGTGACCTGGGCCTCGACAGCCTTGATACTGTTGATTTGATTATGCAACTCGAACAAACCTTCGGCATTCGTATCCCCGACGAAGACCATGCCAAACTAACCACCATGAAGGACGTATTGAACTATCTCGAAGCCGAACAAGCTATTGCCTGATTAGTATACAAGTAGTTATACAGTTTCAACATCAAATGGCAGCTCATAAAGGGCTGCCATTTGATGTTGAAAAGCATTTCAGGTTTTAACTTGCGAAACCGTGCAAAAAGGTAATTTGTAGCATGATTTCAGCCTATTTATATTCTCAACGTTTACTTTTTATTGCAAGCTCTCCCGCTTTGCTGCAAGCTGAACTCGTTAGTCCCCATCAGCTAGGTAAGCTTCTAAACGTAGCGATTCCTTCAGATTGGCCACCCGGCGAGTACGATCAGGATGCCATGCAGTTTTTCCTGAATCAACTTCTTGCCGGTGGCGAAGAAGCAATAGGTTGGTATGGCTGGTACGTTATTGCTTATCCTACTGCTGATACCCCCGCTACGCTGGTAAGCAGTTGTGGCTATTTTGGACCACCCATTGCCGGTACGGTTGAAATTGGCTACTCGGTTTCATCGGAGTGGCAACGGCAGGGGATAGCTACCGAGATGGTTGGTGTGCTTGTTAATCATGCCTGGAAACAAAACGGTGTGCAACGTATTATCGCGCACACCGTTTTTGATAATGTAGCCTCTATTGGTGTGCTCACCAAAAATGGTTTTTATCAAATTGATAGTGATGATCCCGAAAAGCTATGTTTTGAGCTTTTCCCTGTTGATTAATTGCGGCCACACGAAACATAGCCGCTAAACTTCCATGTTTACAAGCGCATTGCCGCGCAGCACAGGCACCACATCGTAGAGATCGTGCTGGAGGCAGTACGTAATATCTTTCTGGATGCCCAGCCGCTGAAGCCGCCGGATGTGCGACGCGTTGGCCATATAAGCAACCAGATTGTCTTTCCCCTGTGCATAGAGACGCCAGGCCATAATGGCACTGTCTTCAGCCATCGCGTAACTGTCTTTCAGCCGATCAACCAAAGCACCCGCAAACAGGGTATCTTCCAGATTGACCCGCCCTTTCCAGCCCGCACAAAGCACCATTACGTCATACGGTTCTGTTTTCAGGTACCGCACAATGGCATCCAGATTCAGGAACGAGCCGACTAGCACTTTCACCGCCGACCTCGACTTTGTAATCGCCAGCGTACCGTTGGTCGTAGTCATTGCTACGTTCTCACCCCGAATGCGTTCATCCATGTAGGTAAACGGCGAGTTGTCCAGTTCAAATCCTTCTACCTTTCGCGCGTTTCGTTCGGCAGCAGCCAGGAAGCCACGCTCCTGTAACTTCTGGCATTCCTCAATTGTAGCCACGGGAATAATGCTGTTGACACCATAGGCAAAGGCTGTTACCATGCACGAAGTAGCCCGAAATACATCTGCAACCACCACAATTGTATTTTCAACCGTATGCAGATGCAGTAAATCAGGCGTAAAGCAAACGTCAATTTGTTTCATAGAGAGTTCTGAACCGCACGAGCGGCCCCGCGGGATTTATGTTTTCGGATTACCTTGATTATTTGCTTTCACAGAAAGCTTTATTAATCATAGTCAGTCAGAAAAATCACATAAATCCCGCGGGCCGCCCGTGCGGTTTGGATTATTTTTTCACGAAAGGGAGTTTAACAACCTGAGCTTTCAGCAGCCGGTCGCGGACTTTGACAAAGATTTCGGAGCCGGGTTTGCTGAAGGCCGTTTGTACGTAACCAAGCCCAACGCCTTTTCCTAAAGTAGGCGATTGTGTGCCAGACGTAACCTCGCCAATCTGATGACCATCGACGTCGGTAAGTTCATAATGGCCGCGCGGAACACCCCGGTCCAGCAACTCAAAGCCCACCAGCTTGCGGGGAACACCCTGGGTTTTCTGGTCCTTCAGTACGTCGGCATCGATAAAGTCGTGCGTAAATTTGGTGACCCAGCCTAAGCCCGCTTCGATGGGGGACGTTTCATCCGTGATGTCGTTGCCATACAGATTATACCCCATTTCCAGCCGTAACGTATCGCGGGCACCGAGACCGATTGGCTTGATACCATAGGGTGCACCTGCCTCAATAATGGCCGCCCAAACACGCTCAGCCTGGTCATTTGATACGTAGATTTCAAAGCCTCCCGCACCTGTATAGCCTGTAGCTGATACAATTACGTTCGCGCATCCGGCAAAGTCGGTTTTTTCGAACGTGTAGTATTCCATCGAATCCAGATCAGCGTTCGTAAGAGGCTGTAACGCTTTCGCAGCCAATGGGCCCTGAACGGCAAACAGACACGTATCGTCGGAGATATTAACCATCGTAACGTCGTAGTCTGACGCGTACTGGCTGATCCAGTTCCAGTCTTTTTCGATGTTCGACGCATTCACCACAAGCATGTATTCCTGATCGCTAATCCGATAAACAAGCAGATCGTCAACAATTCCTCCCCGTCCGTTTGGCAGGTAGCTGTACTGCACTTTGCCATCATACAGAATACTGGCGTCGTTGGACGATACACGCTGAATCAGGCTCAGGGCGCCATCGCCTTTAAGGACAAACTCGCCCATGTGCGAGACATCGAAAATACCAACGCCGTTACGTACCGTGTTGTGTTCGTCGAGATCGGAGGAATAGCGAACGGGCATCTCGAAGCCCGCAAACGGCACTATTTTCGCGCCTAACTGCTGATGAATATGATGAAGGGGGACTTGCTTAAGCGACATGTACACAGGGATTATCCGGCAAAGGTACAAACGTATGCACGGGTTTCAACCCGTATGCGTTCGGTTTGAAATCAGTTCAGCGTAAAATTAATCGGCAGGTTATATTTCACCCGCACTTTCTGACCACGCTGAACACCGGGTCTCCATTTACCACTCATCTGTTGGACAACCCGAACAGCTTCCCGGTCCAGGTCAGACTGAACCCCTTTCAGGACTTCATAATCGCACAACGTACCATCTGTACAAACCACAAAACTGATAAATACTCTACCTTGTGCACCAGCTTTCTGTGCCTCAGCCGGGTATTTCAAATTCTGACTCAGGAATTGCCCCAACCCCTGCATACCACCCTTAAATTCAGGATGTTGCATAACGGTAGTGTACCGGACGGTATCGGCACTTGCTGACTGTGCTTTTCCCGATTGACAAATACCTTTGTCGTAAGCCTCTTCATAAAAATAAGAACCATCCTGATTGCGCCCCGTCCAGACACCTTGTTTGAGCCCATCCTGATATTGGCCTTGCTCTACCAGAAGTGTATGCTTCGTAGTGTCACTGTCTGATTGAACCTGCGTATGGTAAATAGCTCGCCCGTTTCCGTTGACGATCTGCTGATGGCCCGTGCTGTCCCAGAATGCCGTCACTAGTTCAGGCTCTACTTTTACTAGCGGGCTTGTCTTGCTAACGGCTTTTATTTGTTTAATCTGGCCATTGGCGTACCAATTCATGTAGGCTGTTCGATCTGTCGATTCGTCTTTTTTCTGAGCGATACATCCGTTCGCATGATAGCTCAGTTCAGAACCCGTCGGCTTTCCATCCTGATAAAACGACTGGTTGATAATGGTCCCGGCTTCATCAAGCAAATACAGCGTACCTTCCCAATCCTGTTTGAAATTCTGATTACCAACCGTATAGGTTATCTTCTGGTTAGTAGTAGGCTTGCTGTTTTTTCGATGAACCAGCGGCATCCTGTAATACTCTTTCCAGCCTTTGCTTTTGGCTTCGTAAACCACTACGTCACCCGCAGATACGCCGTTCGTGTCGATAGGAGCCAGTTGTTTGTACTTAGCCTGCGTACTGTCTGAGGTAACCTTATTATCAGCGCCGAAATACGTAATTCGGGCTCCGTTCAGATACGTAAAGGGCGGGTTTGCCTGAAATATGACAGGAATCATCACTCGTTGCCGAACCGCCTGTCCATTTTTCAAAGCGGGCTTCCAGGCATTAAACAATTTAAAAACTCGTATAGCTTCGCGGTCACAGTCCGGCCGGAACCGTTGCATGACTTTTACATCAGTAATCTGGCCATTTGGTTCAACGACGCCTTCCAGTATAACACGACCACCAACCCCAGCGGCCTGAGCGGGTACAGGCTTACGCAGACAAGCCTGAATAAACGTATTCAGAAAGACCATGCCGCCACGCGGTTCAGCAGCGCTATCCACTTCAAAGGGCTGGAAAGGAGTTTGACCCGTTGCCAGAGAGGACCAAAACAGAAAAGTCAGAAAAAGGTAGGGTTTCATAAACGTGTGGTTATAAGGAACTGCCCCTAAGTTACTAAAAAAGTGAATTTTAGGGCATTTCCTTCTAACCATACGTTTATGATATGGAAGAGCTTCGGGTAGGCTCCGTGGTGGAGTCGGTTTCTCAAAACCGACTCCACGTACCCAAAAAAGAACTTGATTCCTCCAACCTACCATGCCTCTTAGTGAATTGAACAAACTCACTGTAGCCTGAAATTGATTGGCAGATTAAACTTTACGTGCGCATTTTGTCGGCCTGGTAATCGAGAAACCCATCGGCCGCTCATCCGTTTTACAACCCGAATCGCTTCCTGATCCAGATCCGGATTTACGGACCTGACTATCTCATAATCAGAAAGTGACCCATCAGCATGGACGAAAAAACTAACGAATACCATGCCCTGAATCCGTGCTCGCTGGGCATTTACCGGATAGTGTAAATTATCTTTCAGAAACTTCTGTAATCCTTTTACACCACCCTGAAATTCTGGCATCAGATCATACTGGGTATACCGGAGCGTATCACTCCTTACCAAATAAGATTTCCCTTTTTGGAAATAGCCGTCGTCGTATTCCTCCTCATAATAATACGAGTTATCAGCGTAACGAATGGTCCAGATACCCTGTTTAAAACCGTTCTTATACTGGCCCTGCTCAGTAAATCGCGTCTGTTTCGTTGTGTCACTTCGTGATGCCGTTTCTCCTTTATCAATAAACTGCCCATTTCCATCTTTTACAAGTTGACGTCCATCGCTGGTCCAGAACCCCATCACCCGTACAGGGCTGTTTAATTTCATGTACGTCCCAGTACTGTCGTGAGTCGAATAATTCACTTTTGTTTCCGACGAAACTTGTTTGATCTGTCCGTTTGGATACCAGAACGTACTGTTCGTTCTGTCCTCAAAATCATCGGTCTTCTGTGCGACGGCACCATTCGGATGATAGCTTATACTCGGACCGTATTGTTTTCCATTATGATAATACGTCTGATTAATACGTTTACCCTCTTTGTCCAGGGTAAATAACATCCCTTCCCACAAATCGTTTGCGCTTAGATAACCAAGCAATTGGAACGGCTGGCTTGGCATAAAATGGGTTCGCTCCTTTTTCCGAACTAATGGCAGTTGAAAATCTTTCTTCCATACGGTTCCACTGAGTTTGTACAACACAACGTCGCCGGTCGGCAAACCAGAAGTATCTATAGGTATCAGTTGCTTATATACAGCCTGGCTACTATCGGCAATGGGTTTATTGGCCGCATCGAAATAACTAATCCTAACAGCATCTTTATATGTGAAAGGTGAATTTGGCTTAAAAGAGATAGGCATATTCACCGTTTGCCGGACTGTCTTTCCGTCTTTCAAAGCGGGTTTCCAGGCGTTGTACAGGCTGAATACCCGAACGGCTTCACGATCACAATCTGGACGCAGACTTTTAATGATACGAACATTCGATACGTGGCCGTCTGTTTCTACAACACCTGTAACGATAACAAGCCCACCAATTCCCTGTGCTTCGGCTGTTATAGGTTTGCAGAGATTGGCCTGAATAAAAGTCGTAAAAAAAGCTGTTCCTCCACGCGGTTCGGCAGCGCTATCGACCTCAAAAGCTTGGTAAAGAATAGTTTGCGCAGTTCCTGACAAACTTGTAAGAAATAATAAAGTAGAGAAAACGTACTTCACGAATGCATTATCATTTTTTCAAATATTGCACCAAATTTTCAATTGAGCGAATTCCAAATTGGCTGGCCTGCTCCTGACGCATCATCAGGCAATAACTGTTATTGAATCCCAGTGGCTTTAACCAGCTCAGCTGGTATTTTTTCGCAAACTGCTGTCGTACAAAATTATAGACGGTATCGGGCTGCATCGGAAGTTGCTGAAGTACGTTGCTCGTAGGTTGTAGAATGACCAGTAAACCGGTGCCGGTATATTCTGGATAAAAATCAATGGAACCAGTGCGTAGCGCATCAAAGCAAATTTGTGTCCCCCCAGTCCGGTTTTGGTCACGACACGTAACTGCGTTTTACCTTCGATAAGCTGGCGATAGATTTCAGCCAGAATGTATTGCTCCGTAAATACCTTCGATCCCATTACGACCGTTTCCGTCCGTTCACCCGGTGCAGTCGTTTGATATAAATCGGCCTGTTTCAGAAAATCAGTGGCGATACGTTCGGGTGACTGGTGCAAATAATCGGCGCGATAGTTTAGTTCGGTCATAACTGCATCGTTGAGTTTGCCGGCCAGTAGGTTGAGTGTTGGGCCAAGTTCTGGGTAGCGTTCGAGCGTGGCCTGCCGAACGACCGGAGCTGCTCCGTAGGGCGGGAACGCGTGGCGATTGTCGGTCAGCACAACCAGATTGAAGGCTTTGATACGTCCATCGGTTGAGTAACCACTGATAATGTCAACCTGACTCCGGTGAATGGCTTCATACATCAGATTCTGATCCAGCAAACGAGGACGTAGCGATAGGCCATAGGTTTTTTGCAGACCCGGATACCCGTCTGCACGCCCGTAAAACTCATGTGCGAATCCCGCAATAAGTTTATCCTCCCGACCGGGCAGAAGATAAAAGGCCGACAGGAATGGAACGAGTACAACAAAAGTGAGCGCGCCCACCCGTAATTTTTTGCCCGATAATCGTTGTAATTGCGCTAATCCCAGATCGAAACCAACGGCTAGAAGAGCCGCCGGAATGGCTCCGGCCAGCATCATATTTACGTTGCTAAGCGCAATGCCGCTAAAAATAAACTCCCCCAATCCACCAGCCGCTACGTAGGCTGCCAGCGTCGCTACGCCCACATTGATCACTGTAGCGGTACGAACACCCGCAAAAATAACCGGCAGCGCCAGCGGCAATTCTACTTTGGTAAGTACCTGTCGATCAGACATTCCCACACCTTTCGCAGCCTCTTTGATGGAAGGACTCACTTCCGTTATTCCCACATACGTATTACGGATAATGGGCAGGAGTGCGTAGAGAAACAGCGCTACCAGGGCCGGACCGGCGCCAATCCCCAACAGGGGAATCAGGAACCCCAGTAGCGCTACGCTTGGTACGGTTTGCAATACACCAGCTACGCCCAGAACACTACTTGCCAGCTTTGTTCGACCTGCTATCAGTATACCCAGCGGTACGCCAATCAGCAGAGCGAGCAGGAGCGATACAAAAGTAAGCCCGATATGCGTCAGGGTTTGCTCCAGCAGTTTATCCGCGTGGTCATGAATAAAGGTAAAGAAGTCGTTCATTTCATTCGGTGAGCCTGTCGTTCATAAACGAATAAGCTGCTAAAGTAAGCTGACGATCAGGATTATTCACCTGCTGACAGCCTATTTTAGCAGCTTATTACACGTTTTGTTATACCGAACCTTAACCGATTAGCTAGCGGTGTCGGCAATAATCAAGGTATCTACCGTTCCCTGAAAACGGTCATCGATATTACCCGAGCCATCTCTCAGCAACAGGCTTACATTATAACTTACAGCATTGCCGTTGATAGTAGGATCACTAATATCCACAATTTGCCGCAGGATGTGATGATCGCCATCGGTGTACCGAACATCGAACCCATTAAGAGCAATATGAGCCGTACGAACATTACTTGGGAACGCTACTGTACGAGGCTCGTTCTGAATTTGGCCTTTGGTCGGATCGAACACGATCCGGTCCCGAATGAATCTGAGTGCCATAGTTTTGATTAGTTAAGGGTATAAAAACTCAATACATTGTCTGCTGTCAGGGAGACAGAAAACAAAGCAAAACTAGGCTGATAACTGGCTCAAAAAAAGCGTACAATTTCGCGATTCTGTAAGTATAAATACCTGATTATCAACAGACAATTCTTTTATATCAAATCCTGCACCAGTATATACAAGCGCATAAATTTCTTCACGCCAATTGTAAACTTAGCTGTACATATTCGCCAAAATTCAGTCGATAATTTATAATTTAGTTACTACGTAGCTGAGGGCGTTCATCCAGAAAATCACGGACAAACTCATTGACCGGATGGTTCATTAGTTCCTCGGGTGCGCCGACCTGCACAATCCGTCCTTTATCCATGAGCGCTATGCGATCGGCCAGTTCAAGGGCTTCGTTTACGTCGTGGGTGACCAGTACAACGGTCGTTTCTTTTAGCTCGTTTAAACCAAATAATTCCCGGCGGACATGACGGCGCGTGAAGGGATCGAGAGCGCCAAAGGGTTCATCCATCAGCACCACCGGCGGTTTTGCAGCCAACGCACGTGCCAGACCAACACGCTGCCGCTGGCCCCCGCTAAGTTCAGCTGGGTAGCGTGTAAGGGCTGTTTCAGGCAGTTGAAGTTTTGTTATTAATTCGTGGGTACGTTCGTGTATGGCAGCCAGCTCCCAGCCAAGAAGTTTGGGCACTGTGGCTATTGCTTCAGCAATGGTATAGTGCGGAAATAGTCCGCCATCCTGAATGACGTACCCGATACGTCGCCGGAGCGTTGGACCATCCTGCTGGCGTACGTCGATTCCATTAACGCTGATTGACCCACTAGTCGGTTCGATGAGCCGATTGATCATTTTGAGCATCGTGGTTTTTCCGCAGCCGCTTGTTCCCAGCAATACCAATGTTTCTCCCTGACTAACCCGTAACGATATGTCGTCGACAGCTGTATGACTGGCAAAGCGCTTGGTCAGTTGGTGAATGTCGATCATCGCAGATTATTTACCCTATTTAAACGGTGGCTACTGGTAAACTGATCACAAATTCGGACCCTTTTCCTTCAACACTCGTCAGGAACAGGTTTCCTCCGTGCCCTTTTGTAATAATTTCATAACTCAGCGACAACCCTAACCCTGTGCCTTCACCCGTAGGCTTGGTCGTAAAGAAAGGCTGGAAAATCTTTTGCTGAATGGCTTCAGGTATGCCTGTACCATTGTCGCGAACCCGGATTTCGATGGCCGGGGCTTTCCCAGCCTGCAGTCGGGTGCTTATCCATATCTTAGGCTGATACGTATCGGTTGTTGACCCGTTACCATGTGTTCGTCGCTGATGGACCGCATAAAAGGCGTTATGAAACAGGTTTAGCAACACCCGGCCTACATCCTGCGGAACGACCAGAACCTGTGGTATTTTAGCGTCGAAACTGGTCGTAAGCATTGCATTAAACGTACTGTCTTTTGCTCTCTGTCCGTGGTAGGCCAGACGTAAATACTCTTCAGCCAGCGCATTAATATCCGTAAGCACAAGTTCACCCGTACTCGCACGGGAATGCTCGAGCATACCGTGTACAATATTGCTGGCCCGATGGCCATGATGAGAAATCTTCTTCAGATTATGCTCCAAGGTCCTGAAGAGACTTTCCTCCAGTTCCTCATCCCTGCCGTCTCCTTTTTCCTTTTCGTCTTTTAGTTCACTGAACAATTCAATACTGATGTCGGAGAAGTTATTAACGAAATTCAACGGGTTCTGAATTTCATGCGCTATACCCGCCGTCAATTCTCCCAGACTGGCCATTTTTTCTTTCTGAATCAGTTGAGCCTGCGTTGTCAGCAATTCATCATTTTTTTGAATTAGCGCACTAATCGCCCGGTTTTTCTCCTGGTCGAAAACAAGGGTTATGATGTAAACGACAATGATTTCGCCGAGAATCGATCCAACCAGAAACATGCCTTTTTGAGAAACATCGTAGCGAACAGGTAACTGTCCAAACGTATGCTCGTACACGTAAAAGAACAGCGGAGCACTCAAAGCCACCAGCAGCCAGAAAGTGGCATTTCTCTTACCGGTCAGGAGCATGGTAACGGTAGGCAACAGAAACATGGCTGTTGTAGACGGGCACTCCAGTCCCCCACCCCACCAAGACTGTAAAGACCACGTTACGGCATGACAGCTCATACATAGATTCGTACAGATAAGCAGGGATAGGCCTTGCCTGAACAGAAAGACAACCAGCAGATTGAAAAGCCCGGCTGCAAACAGGAGATAGGCGGCCTCGGTAAAATGGATATAGACAGCATTCAGTACCGAGAGACATTCCGCAATGGCCGAATACCCCAATGTAAACACCAGCAAACGGGCCGCTCGTCTGTCTTCAATGTGCCCCTGATGGCTTATCGGAATAAAGTAATCTGCTATTTTCGATAACATGGTCGCCCTTGTTAAATTAGTTTACCGTGTCGGCGCCAGAGAACAGTTATAAATGTATTATCAATGACAAGGCATGATAGCCCTAAAAATTTAACAAATTGATTTTCAGGAAAGAAGTAAAACAACGATACGGTAATAAGCCCCGTACCCAGCATCCGGCTCCAGGCCAGTACCATCGAAAAACGTGCCGTATCTTTCGTTTGAAAGAGCATAAACAGGCATTGTAACGACAGGATCACATTGATAATATACCCAGAATTAGCCCCATTGAGCGTATCGTAGCCTTCATTACGGTAGAAATAGCAGAACAGTATCCAGAAGGCGAAATTGATGATACAAAAGTATTTAAAGTATTTCACCATATCCGCATGGATGGGCTGTTTGGTACCGTAACGGAGTGTGGAATAGAAAATATAACAATCCAGAAAAAAAGCCGCCTGATAACTTAGTGAATACAGCAGACCCGTATCGGGATGGTAAAAAAAACTCCAGACAAACTCCCAGCCAATGTTAGCCCCCGCTACGTAGGCTGGCATTTCTACGAACTTCTTTTTTCGTATTTCCCGCACCAGCACTACGTAGGCAATCACCCAGAGCAGGCAACCTACACCATTGAAAATCAAACCCGTAACCGAATAGTCTCGCGTGTTGATAAGTGGCTGATCCATAAGATACGTAGATTAGGTACGGGCACGGGTGGTAAGTCCCCAATCTTTGGTCAATGATTCGGGGATATAGAAGTCAAGCTGCTGATTGTCATCCATATAGTTAATCTGCGCCTGAAGAAGCAACTTACTCACTCCCTGAATCAGCATAGCCAGAAGCAGTGTATGGTCCAGCACTTCGCCAACTTCCGCCACGAAACGAACTTTACTGGCCAGACTGTCAATATCTTTCTGGGGAGCGGGCGGTACGCCAAGCATGTCGGCCAGATCATTACCCATCGTGAAGCGCATCATCTCCACATTCGTTTCCGGTTCGATAAACGAGGGAGACAATTTGTGAATGAAGTCAAAAAGTGCCGACATGAGTGATTTTCCCTGTTCGCTTGGAGCCGCCTGATGATTCAGAATGGCATGACCCAGCGCCAGTGCATCAGCTGCATTGTTGGGCAGTAAGTCATCGTCCAGCCCCATGATGTACCCAATTACCCGCCAGCAATGCATGTAAGCTTCTTTTTCCGTATCGCTTAACTTTACGTGAAGTAGTTCGAGTCCTTCCAGAATCAAGGCTGAGAAAGACATTAACGTACCTGCCATATCTTCCTGATTGATAGGCTCGTCGAACGTAGCGCTATCCCAGCCCTTCTGTCGCAGATAATAGCGAATAACCGCATGAATAAGCCTTACTTTCTGGGCGGCCCGTATACCGCGTCCCTGTGGTGATAAGCCATCCGGCGACATCGCGTAAAGAACAAACTCAGCCGTTTCGGCAATGCGTCGCGAATAGGCATTCATTGCTCCGCTCTGCTCATTGAGTCGTCCCGTGTAATAGAGTACCATAGCCCCTTTGGCACAGGCGTAACATTCAGGCAGGGATTTGAACGAAAGCAACACACCAATCAGCACCCCATGACGAATGTAGATTTGCTGGCCCAGCGCTATTAGATCCTTGTCGGCCCAAGGTGGTAATGAGGCCGTTTTTTCGAAATAATCCCGTACTTCATCGGGCAGACCGGGCGGCAGCGACCCGTCATCATTAACAATGATATTGAACAGACGATTGACCTGGTCTTTCTGGCCCCTATCAATAATTTTCGTGATGACGCTGTCGGCTAAAGGGTCAGTACGTTTTCGTTTACTTTCAAGAAAATCGACAGTCCATTGATGGGTTGGTGCCTGCTCGATGGGTCCAGCTTGCTCACTGGCTTTGCGCCGAATCTTATAGTACCAGATGGCATAGCCAATCGATACTGCAATAAATGCAGCTAGTAGAAATAGAAACATAGAAGGAAGGGCTTTGGGATGCAGGGCTGAAAGATAATACCAAAAGCGACAAAAACGCCTTTTCTAGCCAGTTGGCCGTAATTATTTTTCAGTCAGGGATACTTCCCAGCCTACTTACCTTTATGTAAATACGTGATTATTCGTAACCTATATACTTAGGCTTTATTACGGGCTGAAATCAGAATGGCGTTTTCAAACCTGCTATAGATCAATAAGGCACAACGGCTAGATCGGTGAACCTAACCGTTGTGCCGCCCGTGCCATAATTCAGCAATGTGTTTGTGTAATGACTGATCGCCGACTACTCAACAACCTGTACACCTTTCCAGAAAGCGACCCGGTCTTTTATCTGACTGGCCGCCGATTTTGGCTCGGGGTAATACCAGGCAGCATCCGCATTGGTTTTCCCATCAACCGACAACGAATAATAAGACGCCAGCCCTTTCCACGGGCAGACGGTATGAGTTGAACTGTCCGATAAGTAATCAGCATTTACTGATTCTTTAGGGAAATAATGGTTGTTTTCAACAACAACCGTATCGTTACTTTCGGCAATGGTTTTGCCGTTCCAAATAGCTTTCATCGTTTCAGCAGTAATATGAGTTGTAAGGCTTTAGTAGTACAAAGAGCGTAGTAATCGCCTAGCTGCACTACGTTATAACCGAATAACTCCGGAACTGATTTTTATTTCAGCACCTGTACGTCAATTGACGAGTTGTCGTAGACCCGGTGTGTAGCTTTCTGAAAATCGGCGGCATCGGCTTTGAAGATGTTATCCACATATTTCTGTGGATTACGGTCGATAAGTGGAAACCACGTGCTCTGCACCTGAATCATTACGCGGTGGCCTTTCTTGAACGTATGCAGTACGTCTTGTAGGCGGAAATTCACGTCGGTTATCTCACCTGGTTTGAACGGCTCCGGCTTCTCAAACGAATTGCGAAACCGACCACGCATAGCTTCCGAACGTACCATTTGCTGATAATTGCCCAGCGTAATATTTCGGTTCGGCATATACGCATGGTTGGGCTCGTTGGCCGGATAGACATCAATAAGTTTTACCACCCAGTCGGCATCGGTACCGGTTGTGCTGACCTTAAGTTTGGCCGTTATTTCGCCCGCCAGCGTCATATCTTCAGTCAATACGTCGGTCTGGAACGTAAGTACGTCTGGCCGGCGGCTGGCAAACCGCTGATCTTCCGACATATAATTGAAGGGCGTAAACCCAAGTGTTGTGGTATTGTCTTCCGTATACGGTACGGGTTTCATTGGGTCGCTGACAAATTCAGAATATTGATTGCTGCCGGTGCTCATGGTCCGGTTCGTAGCCAAACCACCATCGGCACCCAGAAAAAACTGTTTTACTGGCGAATCGGTCTGTGGCCATTTATCAAAGGTTTTCCATTCCTTTTTACCTGTGTCGAACAGGTATGCTTCAGGAAGGCCCGTTTTGCCATCGCCCGATCCTTTCAGAAAATGGTCGAAGAATTTGGCTTCAATGTTCCGCTGGTAAAACGTAGCGATGCTGTCACCAAAATAGATATTGCTATGCAGGGTATGCCCCGTTTCGCGCGACCAGCGACCGTGCCCGAACGGCCCCATAACCAGGGTGTTATACGTACCGGGATTATTTTTTTCAACGGTTTTATAGATGTTGAGCGGGCCGTATAAATCCTCGGCGTCGAACCAGCCGCCAACCGTCATGAGCGCATGTTTTATGTTTTTCAGATGCGGAATTATGCTACGTTTCTGCCAGAATTCGTCGTAGTTCGGGTGATTGACGGTTTCCTGCCAGTAGAAATTATCCTTGTAGTATTTGTCAACATTTTTGAGCGGGCCAAGGTCATACTGCCACTGAAATCCGTCACTCGTGCCTGTTTTAATAAATTCATCAAGATACCAGTCTTTCGTAGTTGGTGCCGGATGCTGAACGCCAAATACCGGGTAGGTAAACAGATACGCCTGAATGAACGCGCCATTGTGATGAAAATCATCAAAGAAAAAGTCAGATACCGGCGCTTGTGGCGATGATGCTTTTAAGGCTGGGTGAGCCGCTACCGCTCCCGCAAT
The DNA here is from genome assembly GCF_045160025.1 of Spirosoma sp. KNUC1025. Taxonomy (GTDB): domain Bacteria; phylum Bacteroidota; class Bacteroidia; order Cytophagales; family Spirosomataceae; genus Spirosoma. The sequence continues at coordinate 1,863,176 of NZ_CP087139.1, read as the reverse complement.
GGTGTAAAAACCGGGATAACTAATGCCCCACTGCCCTACCCGGCCGTTATTGTTCGGTACGTTTTTGAGCAGCCACTCGATGGTGTCGTACGTATCCGAACTTTCGTCAACTGGCATCGGGCTTGCTGGCTGAGTAGCCTTCTTTTTACCTTTCGCTACCGGAGCTGGCTGCTGATCGGTTACAGTCGGCGTCATGTTGGTCCAGGTGCCTTCCGACATCCAGCGACCACGAACGTCCTGATAAACAAAAATGAACTTCTCACGCGTAAGTGTTTCCGACGGGCCAACCTGTGTGGGATAGGTATCAGCACCGTAGGGGGCCACGCTATAGCACGTCCGCTGCATTAGAAAGGGATATTTTTTCGCAGCCGAGGCATCTTTCGGAACGTAAACGGCTGTATGCAGCTTGGTACCGTCGCGCATCGGAATTTTGTATTCGAACTTCTGGTAGTTGTCTTTGACGAAGTTACCAGTAGGAGTCAATTGTGCCTGTACAGACGTAACGCAGACCGACAGCAGAATAAATAGACGAAGCTTCATAAGAAAAGGATTGATGAACGATAACCAAATATAGGCGTTTGTCTACCAACTCACTGAATACCATGCTGGTCAGTCATCCGTTTCTAGCTGGAACAATTCCTCAACAGTACGACCCAAAACCTCGGCAAGTTTCAGCGCTAAAACCGTTGAAGGAACGTAACGTCCTGTTTCAATAGAATTAATGGTCTGTCGACTAACGCCAATACGCTCGGCCAGATCGCTTTGTGAGAAATTGCGTTCTGCCCGTTCTACTTTTAGTCGATTTTTCATAACATGAGCAGATTGCTATTGCGGTGAATTAACCACCGAAAACGCGCAATAAAGACCAATAACACGGTAAACATATTGTAAATCATGACGCTGAAGAAAGCCATGTCATATACGGTTACGATGGCAATCATCAGAATAATATAGTTGGCATAAACGCTCCATTGCAAGGCTTCGAGCCGTAGCCGACTAATCATCTCATCTTCAACTTTCTCTTTTGAGAACGCAACAAGCAGAAGACCCACAATTATGCCAATAGCCGCTATTTCATCCGTGAGATTCTGGATGTTGGTTAAATGGCTCACCGAATGACCTGAGGTTACGGTCATGGAACTACCCAGAATATCTGCGACAAACCACTTAGGGCTAAAATCATCGTACATATTAGCCAACCCAAGAATGGCCGATGGAATAAAAACGAGCCAGCCGATAAGCCGGAAGCGATGCGGAAAAAGCCATTTCGTTATCATGAGATGTAAAGTTTGTTTGACACCACAAACGTAAAACACATTTGTCAATATGACAAGTAAACTTTACAAATATTTTATTTTTGGGGGAGTGGTGTTAACGTGGTGTCGGTTTCTCAAAACCGACACCACGATCCCATTCAGAAAATTATTTTGCATTGTTAGCGTACCACTCCCGGAAACTCTGCTTCGGCGGTTCGGGTAACTCGCGAGCAATTGCCCAGGGATTCAACGTACCGTTATGGGAAAGTGAATAGGGTGTTGAGGCCAGTACGCGCCGGGCGGCTTTACCAAGCCGGGCATACAGTTTCGGACGCGCCAGTACTTTCGCCAGCCCTTTCATTCCCAGTCGTTTGCCCGTTGGCATCGCCTTCTGTTCACCAATAATCTGCCGCCATTTGTAGAGTTGTACATGGATGTCGATTTTGACCGGACACACATCGGAGCAGGAACCGCACAACGTACTGGCAAACGGCAAGGTGCTGTGCTTTTTAAGATCAACGTTGGGCGACAAAATCGATCCAATCGGTCCAGGCACCGTGTAATCGTAACTATGGCCACCACTCCGCCGATACACAGGGCAGGTATTCATGCAGGCTCCGCAACGTATGCACTTCAGCGAGGCCCGAAAATCAGGTCGGCCCAGTTGGGCAGTACGTCCGTTATCAACGATAACAATGTGTAGTTCCTGACCGGGTTTTGGTTTATGAAAATGGCTGGTATAGGCTGTCATTAGCTGGCCAGTGGCCGAGCGTGTCAACAGACGCGTAAACACGCCGAGATGTTCGAGCCTGGGAATGATTTTCTCGATGCCCATGCTGGCAATGTGTACCGGCGCCAACGTAACGCCCAGATCAGCATTGCCTTCGTTGGTGCAAACGACAAACCCACCCGTTTCGGCAATGGCGAAGTTCACACCCGACAGCGCTGCATCAGCTGCTACAAAATGCTTCCGCAAATGTTGCCGAGCGGTTTCTGTTAGAAATTGCGGATCACTCTCGCCAGCGGGGGTGTCAAGATATTTATGGAAAATATCACCAACATCTTCTTTTTTGAGGTGAATGGCTGGCAGTACGATATGACTTGGTGGCTGATCAATCAACTGAATAATCCGCTCGCCCAAATCCGTATCGACAACTTCAACGCCGTTTTTAATCAGAAACGGGTTTAGATGACACTCTTCCGTGAGCATGGATTTACTCTTAACCATGCGGCTCGCCCCATGCTTACGCAGAATACTCAGCACGATTTCGTTGTGCTCCTGCGCGTTGGCGGCCCAGTGCACATGTGCGCCATTGGCCTGCGCATTACGTTCAAATTCCTCCAGATAGGCATCCAGATTACTGAGCGCATGATTTTTTATCTGCGAGGCCAGTTCACGAAGTTGTTCCCATTCAGGAAGTGAATAGGCCATTCGATCCCGCTTTTGCCGCACAAACCACAAGGCCTGATCGTGCCAGGTAGTACGGTCAAAATCAGCATTAAATACGTCAGCAGCTTGTGAGTGCGTCATAATTTATAAGTCTCGGGCGAATATGAACATCAACTTTACGAAACCGATCCGGTCAGAATTTCTGCTACGTGCATGACACGTATGGGTAGCTTCTTTCGCCGAACAATTCCTTCCAGGTGCATCAGGCACGATACGTCGCCACCAGTAATGACCTGTGCACCATTTTTGGCGTGGTCCTGTACGCGGTCCTGACCCATTCGGGCCGACACAGCCGCTTCCGACACGCAAAACGCCCCCCCAAAGCCGCAGCATTCGTCGTAGCGGTCAAGCTCGACCAGTTCCAGACCTCGTACCTGCTTCAAAAAATGACTGACTTTTCCTTCTCGGTTTGGTGTCATTTCGGAGTCAGGAGCCAAACGCAAACCGCGCTGACCGTGGCAACTCTGGTGCAGACCAACGCGATATGGAAACTCAGCTTCGATGCTCGTTACGCCCAGTACGTCGGTCAGAAACTGAAAGAGTTCATACGTGCGTTCACGAACATGCTTAACGGCAGGCGTCTGATCAATAATGTTGAAATGCTTTCGAACATGATACACGCAACTACCCGACGGCGCCACGATATAGTCATAATCGGCAAAGGTGCGCACGTAGTTGTGATAAACTGGAATTGAATCCGCTTCACAGCCTGCATTCGCCATGGGTTGACCGCAACACGTTTGCTGCATCGGAAACGTAGCCTGAACGCCGACCTTTTCCAGTAAGCGCATGGTCGCAATACCAACCTGCGGATAAAACTGATCGACGTAGCAGGGAATAAATAAGGCAACGTTCATAGAGCGTAGTGCCGCCCCTCCGGGTCGGCGAAATCTAACTATGTCTAACTCTCAACCGGCCTAAAAGGTCGGTACTACATTTGAAAAATTTGCTTCATAAGCACCCATTTCTCGCCGGGTTTGGCCATCGGAAGAGATTGCTGGTACGTCCACATTAAATTCTCCCATTCCTGTACCTTCGGATTCGCAGCATCTGCCGCAGCTTTATCCTCAAAAGAAAACGTATCGTCGGTTTCCATGATCATAAACAAACGATTTCCGATGCGATAAATTTCCATCTCCGTAATTCCTGATTCGCGAATACTCGCTTCAATTTCCGGCCGAATACGTTCATGATAACGTTTGTATTCGGCGATCATAGCCGGATCATCTTTAAGATCGAGCGCAAAGCAATAACGCATACTATCTGAACCGGGATTCACCGGATTAATGTGATTGACTGAAATCAAACCCACCCGTTGAAACGTGGGAAAGTTAGGTGATGTTTTCGGGTAAACTTACCTGCTCTTACCCTATTGCGTGAATGACTGATGGATGGTAAACAAGGAAAAATGATTTATACCACCGGTGCGTGCTCTACGTCCTGCAGGCGTGTCTGGTAGCCCTGTACGGCATAGAACACGATAAAAGCAAAACAAACGAGAGGTACCAGTAGGGCATAAACGGGTCCTTTGGCAAACAGAGCACCAGCTACCAACGGCATCAGAGCACCCCCCACAATACTCATGATAACAAGCGACGACGCTATTTTCGACTCGGCGCCCAGCCCTTTTGTAGCCAGCGCAAAAATGGTCGGAAACTGAATCGACTGGAAGAAATACGTAAAGCTGAGCGCAATAACGGCAGTTAGTCCACCCAGAAGCATAGCCAGCAATACCATTGCCAGTGCCCCAACCGCGTAAATAGTCAGCACTACGTTCGGGCGGATGCGAGTCATGAGCGACGTACCAACAAAGCGCCCAAGCATAAACAACACCAGCGCAAACGACGCGTGGAACCCGGCTATTTGCGTGAGCGACAGATCAGTTGGACCACCCGTCAACGAGTTAATCAGATTCATATACCCTTCGGCTAGTACCCAGTGACCTTCGCGCGAGAAATCGAGCTTAAGATCAACGAAGTAGCCCCAGAGCGTGGCCTGTGCTCCTACGTTCAGAAATTGGGCAATAATGCCTAAAGTCAGATGGCGATGCCGGAAAATCCGCATGACCGACACATCACCAGCGGCCTGTTCTTCCTCGGCCCCAACTTCGGGCATTTTGGTAATGGCAAACAACAAAAAAACCAGTGTAATAATCGACCCAACGACCAGATAAGGTCCTTGTACCGAAAGAGCCTCCTGTACCCGAATCGCCTGAGCCTGGGCGGGTGCCATTGCCTTCAGCATTTCGGGTGTGTACTCGGTTTTCGAGAAGATAAAGAGGGCACCGATAACAGGTCCCAGAATGGCACTGATGCCGTTGAACGACTGCGAAAAATTAAGCCGCCACTCCGATTTTGCTGGATCGCCAAGCACCGTTACGTAAAGATTGGCCGCCGTCTCCAGAAAGGCAATACCACAGGCCATTGTGAATAACGCCAGCAAAAAGAAGCCGTATACCCGAACTTCTGCCGCCGGATAAAATAGGAAAGCCCCTCCGCCATAGAGCAGCAAACCAAACAAAATGCCGCGTTTATACCCAAATTTTCGCATGACGTAGCCCGCAGGCAAGGCCATGAAGAAGTACCCCAGATAAAACGCGAAATCGACGATACCCGCCTGAAACCGATTCAGATCGAGCGCAATCTGAAATTGTTTGATGAGCGACCCGTTCAGGCTGTTGGCCAAGCCCCACAGAAAAAACAAACTGGTTACCAGAGCAAATGCAAGCCCATAATTTCCGGTTGCCTGACCGGGTTTCAGTTTAACGTTATCGGGAGCGTGTCCGAGAGCCATTGATTTGGTGTATGATTTAGGAGTATTGATTTATAATTACTGAACCTATGAAGTTTTTCTGTCACTCCGAAGGATGAGGGATCTAAAGCATCAGCAACTTAAGATTCCTCATTCTTCGGACTGACAGAAAACGCCTTGCCGTTACCAGAAACGTTATGAATAGAAACTCTTAGCCGCCTACTCACAATACTAATCAGTAATGGCCCGGTCCAGATGCGTATAGCCGCCGTCGACGTGAATCAGCTGACCCGTTGTATGACTTGATTTATCGGATACTAGAAAAGCAACCATGTTTGCCAACTCTTCGGTGGTTGTCATTCGATGGCCGAGTGGAATTTTCGAAACGATCTGCTTCAGTTTTTCTTCCGGATTTGGCAGGGTTTTGATCCAGTTCTCGTAAAGTGGTGTCCAGCTTTCGGCAACCACTACGCAGTTAACCCGAATTCCGTAAGGTAACAGCTCAACGGCCCATTCACGGGTGAGCGCGTTACGCCCCCCATTGGCTGCCGCATACGCCGACGTATTGCCCTGTCCCGTTTCGGCCACTTTTGACCCGATGTTGACAATAGCGCCTTTCGATTCTTTCAGCGCCGGTAAGGCATAATGGGCCATCAGGTAATAGTGTACCAGATTTTTGTGTAACGAAGCGATAAAACCTTCATAAGAACCATTTTCGAGGCCAACGCCATCATTCACGCCCGCGTTGTTGACCAGTCCGTCGATACGGCCGAACTGAGCCAGCGTTTGCTCTACCGCCTGTTTACACGGTTCGGGTTGCGACAATTCAGCAACTACCTGATGGGCTTTCCCACCCTTAGCCCGGATGGCATCAACCGTTTTATTGTTATCTGCTTCGTTACGTCCAACAATTACGGGAATGGCGCCCTCGGCAGCCAATACGGTCGCGATACCTTCGCCAATGCCTTTGGCGCCCCCTGTAACAAGAATAATTTTATCTGTCAGATTCAGATTCATATATATTCGATTTACGAATGACTTTCGTTCGGGTTTTATTGAATGGTTTAGTCAGAAAAGGAAAGCCGAAACGAGAAAGGCAAACCTACGCCTTTTCTCCTTCCGGCTTCTTTAGTTCACTAGCCAATATGCTATAGGATGTTAGCATTGTCGATTCTGCCAACCCTGTATCATGTCGCTTAGGGCACGTAGGTTTCCAGTACCGTCATATCGCCGTCGGGTACGAGCGTTACATTATTCACCGAGGCCGGAATCAGCACGCACTGGCCCATTTTGAGCGGAACGCTATAACCACCCTCCGCTTCAACCGTCAGAGCACCATCGACACAGATAAGCACCACAAACGAGTCGATATGCGTATAATCATGCTCGACTTCCTCGTTGAAATTCAGTACGTTGGTTACAAAATAATCGCTCGTTACGGCGTTGACGCCCTCGTTTAGCTTTTTGTCGTACTGGGTTTTGTACTGATCGTAATGATGATAGTCGATAGCGTCGACAGCCAGATCGGTATGGAGTTCGCGTTTTTGTCCCGTTGTAGCGTCTACCCGGTCGAAGTCGTAAATCCGGTACGTGGTATCGGACGTCTGCTGAATTTCGGCCAGCAACAGGCCTTTTCCGATGTAATGAACGCGCCCGGCGGGCAGAAAAAATACGTCGCCCGGTTTAGCCGGTTCAATGTTCAGAATATCCTGAATGGTGTTGTCGGCAACGGCTTTGACGTACTCTTCTTTGGTTACCTCCCGATTAAACCCTGAATTGAGTTTGGCTCCTTCGTCGGCCTGAATGATATACCACATTTCCGTTTTACCGAAGCCGCTGCCTCGCTTCTCTGCCAGTGCATCATTCGGGTGAACCTGAATCGACAGGTCGTCATTGGCGTCGATAAACTTGATTAACAGCGGAAACCGATTGCCGTATTTTTCGTAAACGTGCTTACCAACCAGTTTATCTTTGTACTGTTCAACGAGTTCGTGCAGCGACTTGCCCTGTAAGCTCCCTTCTTTCACCACCGATACGTTGCCTTCTACATCGGATACTTCCCAGGTTTCCCCGCAGTTGGGCAAAGGCGAAAAATCTTTATCTAAAACGGTTTTTATTTTCTGACCACCCCAGATTTTATCTTTAAAAATTGTTTCGAACGTAAGCGGATACAACATGCGTATAGATGGCTAATGAGTATTGAATTATGAATGGTTGTATTAAGTATGACCAATAAACCGGCAAGATAAAGCATTTGTTACCCTATCTGCTACAGCAATACAAGGGGATTATTTTTTAAGAAGCGGTTTCACGGCAACCTCTTTGAAATAGACTACGTCGCTATCGCCATGATTCTGTAAACCAATATAACCGGCCTCAGGCCGACGGCCCCGATAGGGTTCAAAGTCAAATTTACGCTTGGGTACCGGATCACCCTCCCGATAATCCGTAACTTTCACGCCATTAATCAGCACAATGGTACGTGGTCCATCCAGCGTTATTTCCATGGTGTTCCATTGCGGACCTGGCTTACCCGGTTTAGCCAGAGGTTTTGTCAGCGAGTACAGCGTTCCGGTATAATGGTACTCATCCTCGTTTGAGGTTTCGGGGTGGTTATCAATCTGCACTTCGTACCCATAATGAACCGGCATCCATTCTTCGTGCGGCTCAATAGGTATCCGGATAAACACACCAGCGTTGCTGTTTTCTTTTTGCATCCGGTAAACCACCCGAATTGTACAGTTGCTGAACTTCTCCTTTGTCCAATAGAGCAGTCCCAGTCCACCGTGCCCCCGTATCAAACCGTTTTCGACTGACATACTTCCTTTGCCTACGTGTTGCCATCCTGCCAGGGTCTTTCCGTCGAATAGCTGTCGCCAGCCGTTGGCCACACTGGATTTATTGGTTTGAGCATCCACGGGTTCATTGCGACCCAGGAAAAGAATCAGGGCGCTACTGATTATCCAGAAAATTCGTTTCGTTTCGTTCATCTGCAGTCTGCCAGTTATGGGTTTAAGGAGAATCTTACTGTTTCGCTACCGCTTCGCGCTGTAGGGCTTCAATGGCGGCTGTTAGATAAACCATTGGGGCATTCCAGTTGATAGCGATTTCGTTGGAAGCATACGAACAGGACTGGTCAAGATAAACTTCATCGGCAATTGTGGTTGTATAGCCGGAGCATTTGTCCTGACGGGCGGCATTGGCATTCGTCCCTCCCGACAACAGCCCCGGAACCGGCGCTTGAATACCATCTGCTACCGACGGGCGGTGATGTGGATTTAAGGTTGATTTCTGCCCAAACCCCGTTAAGAATGAATAACCCACAGCATTACGCCCAAAGAGATAATCCAGATTGGTCAGGGCGTAGTTCAGGTATTTACGATCATTCGTTAAACGGTACGCCTGTATCAGGGCAATGCCCTGGTTAGCTGCTTCGGCGCTACTCCCCCATATAAAATCTCGGGTCGATTTCCCCATAACGGTCCCAAATGCCTGCTGATCAACGCCTTCTATCAACGTATTAGCCAGCCCAACAACGTGTTTTTTCGCCTGCGTTACTACGTCCTGATTCCGTAATGGCTTGTCCTTTGCCATACGAGCGAGGGTGTAATAGCCAAGCGTCCGGACCTGTGCCCACGATGGCAGCGGGGTTTTATCATCCGGAAAAAGATTAACCGCTGTAGCATACGCTTCGTCCTTTGTCGTTACGTACAACTCCGAGGCAGCCCAGATCCATTCGTCGGAAGCGTCTTTATCTTCATAACCACCGGTCGTTACGTCCGGGTCCAGGCGTTGATTCATATCGTTCTGACGGTAGTACAGGTCCGGGTTCTTTTTTGCCCACTGCCAGGCATGTACAGCTGCCGTCAGGCATGAATCGGCCAGACCGGGAAGCTGGCGGTTATACGGTTTGAAAAGTCGGGAAGCCTGTGCCATTACGGCAGCGAAATCGAGGGTGGCCGTGTTGCTTTTCTGGACAACGTAACGGTCTTTAGTGGCTTTGTCGGGCATCACCATGCCATCAAAACCAGGGTTGGTCAGTTTATGATAAACGCCACCGTCCGTTGGGTCCTGCATGGTGAGCATCCACCGCAGGTTCCATAAAGCCTCATCCAGAAGATCAGGCAAGGCATTGGTACTCTCCGGAATATTTGTTTTCAAACGTTGGCAATAGGCCGGAAAATCTTCGTACAGCGACAGCAGAGTGCCCATTGTAATTCCCGAATTGACGATGTACTTATTGTAATCGCCCGCATCGTACCAGCCCCCCGGCGACGAGATAATCGTACCCGCGGGCCGATTGGCGGAAGCCGCCGACGGATGAATCAGCACATGCGTATCCGGATGCCCCGCCGGACGACTCCATTTCCCGGCATACGTAGCGGGCAGACCAACAGAAGCCCGCTGGTAGTAAAATCCTTTCAACGACCCAATCGCAGCCGCCTGAAACACATCTGCTTTAATCGAAAATGGATAGGAATGGCCAACGCCCGGAATCCTGACAACAAAAGTCCCGACCGATTTAAAGTCCGAAAAATCTGCAGTATGCGTTGTTTTACCCGAAATCGAATTTTGCCGGGCAGGACCAAGTACGCCTTTGAATACAACCGTCTTCAAATCGGGTGTAGTTATTTCAAATGGCCCTGATGCATCGCCAACCACAATGGCAACTTTCGGCGCGCTTGGATAAAATCCCAACTGATTCAGCCGAATCGATTCGGAAAGCGGCTGCGCTGACAGACTGATGCCGACTGTAATCGAAAAAAGCGTCAGGATAAAAAGCGAAGTGATTCTAGAGGCTGAACTCATTGGAAAACAGACAGTGATGTTAACTTCCAGAAAGTATAAATCTTGCTGGAAGTGGCTATGAGATCGATTCAGTATTGGCTATTCCTCCCGCGAAGATGCCTTGAAAACACCTATTTCGGCGAGTTGTACAGGTCCACTGGTATTGGTAAAGGTCAGTCGGAGCCGGTTGCTGCTTACAACCGGGAAGCTTAGCAATCGCTTATAGCCTACTGTAGTAAACGTTTGCAGCGTTTTCCAGCCTGCTCCATCCCAATACTCAACCCGTCCGCTGGCTACGTGCTGTCCGTTGGCAATATTTTCCTGAATCGAAATCCGGTCAAACGTCTTTTCTCCGCCCAGTTCAACGGTTAGCGGCTGATTGGCCGAGAGCGTTGTAAACGTACCTAATTGTTTATCGGTGAGCTTAGGCTGTTTCGTAATCAGGTTATTCTTAAACGTTTCGTCCAGAATACTGCGAAACTCCTTCAGGCTGGCCACGTCCGAGTCCGCAAACAAGCCCTCCCGATTCGGTGGTACGTTGAGCAGCAGCAAGCTATTCCGGCCAACAGACTGATAATACAGGTTCACCAGATTCTTGCCCGAACGCACTTTTGTATCTTCCGAGGAATGGTAAAACCAGCCCGGACGTATCGATACGTCTGTTTCGGCCGGAACCCACTGCTTACCAGCCGGGTCGCCCCGATTGAGGTATTTGGAATCCGCTTTACCGGGCGCCAGTCCATCGGTATTAATGGTCGACCAGCAGGTTTCGCCCGCATTTCCGGCTTCGTTACCTACCCAGCGCACATCGGGGCCAGCGTCGGAAAACATGACTGCATTTGGTTGCAACTCACGTACCATCGCCCAATAGCCCGCAAAATCGTACGTCATATCTTTGGCATTTTCGCCTTTAGCCCCGTCGAACCAGACTTCCGAAATCGGTCCATAATTGGTCAGGAGCTCACGTAGCTGGCTTTTGTAGTAATCATTGTAAGAGGCTGTACCGTAGCGGGGTTCGTGCCGGTCCCAGGGCGAGAGATAAACTCCAAATTTCAACCCAAATTCACGGCAGGCATCGGCTACTTCGCGTACTACGTCGCCTTTGCCATTTTTCCACGGGCTATTTTTCACTGAATGCTCCGTCATTTTTGATGGCCACAGACAAAAGCCATCGTGGTGCTTTGCCGTGATGATTGCCATCTTAAACCCCGCATCTTTAAGGGCTTTGATCCATTGCCGGGCGTCAAGTTTGGTCGGGTTGAAAATGGAAGGACTTTCCGTTCCGTCACCCCATTCCTTGTCCGTATACGTATTGACCGTAAAGTGCAGAAAGGCCGTCGTTTCGAGCGGTTGCCAGGCCAGCTGACGTGGCGCAGGCTTGGGTTGAGCGTAGGTCAGAGTGGTAGCTAACATAACCGCCAACCTGGTAAGACGAAAAGAAATGCGCATAGAGTAGTAAGGAAGTCTGCAAATGACGGTTGAGCCATTGCGTTTTGAATGACCAAAAGTACGTAAAAATCGACCTTTCCTTGCCGGTAAGCTAACCGAAAACAAGCGAATCACGCCAGGGCCAGTTCCTTATTCAATCCAGCGAAGGACTTATCTGAAAGCCTTAGTCCGGTAAAATAATACGGTAAAACCCGTTGATTGTCAGTGTGAACGTACTTGAATAAAGATGAACAGTAAATCCTGATTCGTTTATTCGAGCCACAATGTACTTTTGCGTAGTTCTTAAACACATAAAGACACAATGAACACAAAACAACTGCTCTTTTCGCTGGCTTTCCTGCTGGCGACCTTGACCCTCAACGCTCAGGACGATCCATCCAAACGCCCTAGTCCTCCAGCTCAGGCTAAAGCTACCGTTGGCGGTAAAACAATCACCATCAACTACAGTCAACCTGCGGTGAACGGTCGGGAAATATGGGGAAAATTAGTGCCCTACGGTCAGGTTTGGCGTACTGGAGCCAATGAAACGACGACTCTTGAGGTTTCGGATAACGTAACTATTGAAGGTAAATCACTGGCAAAAGGCCGTTACGCGCTTTTTACAATTCCGAACGAGAAGGAATGGACGATCGTAATCAACAAGACTATCAAATGGGGCGCATTCAGCTACAAGCAGGATGAAGACGTACTGCGCGTTAACGTACCCGCCAAGAAGTCAGATAAGTTCTTCGAACGGATGACGATTGCGATCTCAAATCAAGGCGTAGTATCGATCAACTGGGCCAATGCGCAGGCAGATTTCAAAATAAAATAACCGCGTAAATAAAAGTCGGTCAGGTGATACAGCCTAACCGACTTTTGTTTGATAACCTCTTAGAGTATCTGCTCCAACATCCGGATATAACCATCAACACCTTCTTCTATTTCGTGCAGATAAATAAATTCATCCGCCGAATGCGACCGTCCTGAATGCCCAGGCCCACACTTAAGCGATGGACAGTTGAGTACAGCCTGATCAGATGTAGTTGGGGACCCGTATGTATGTCTACCTAATGCTACCCCTGCCTTAACAATTGGATGATCAGCCGGAATAGATGACGGTTTTAAACGTATCGATCGTGGTTTTACATCCGACTGAATGTTGGCTTGTATCGTTTCAATAACTTCTTCTAGTGTATACTGTTCCGTTACCCGCGCATCGATGGTAAACGTACAGGTATCGGGCACTACATTGTGTTGTGTCCCTGCATTAATGATTGTCACCGATAGCTTTACGGGACCGAGCGTTGGCGATACCTTCGGAAACTGGTACGTTATCAGCCAGTTGATATCCTGAATCGCCTTATAAATAGCGTTATCGCCCTCATCGCGGGCCGCATGACCACTAATGCCGTGAGCCGTACAGTCGAGTACCAGCAGCCCTTTTTCGGCAATGGCCAACTGCATTTCAGTCGGCTCTCCAACAATAGCGAAGCTGATTGGCGGCAGTTCCGGCAATAAAAGCTCCAGCCCATCGCGTCCTGAAATTTCTTCCTCGGCCGAAGCAGCAAGCATCAGATTGTAGGCCATATCGGGCCGGTCATAGAAATAGACGAACGTAGCGATCAGCGATACCAGACAGCCACCGGCATCATTACTGCCCAGGCCGAACAGCTTACCATCGCGCTCCAGCGGGTTAAATGGATCGAGCGTCCATGATTTATTCGGCTTCACCGTATCATGGTGCGAATTGAGGAGTATGGTTGGTTTAGCCGGGTCGAAGTGGCGGTTTTTCGCCCATATATTATACCGAAGCCGTTCGAACGGAATCTGTTTTTCGAGAAAAAAAGCGGCAATCAGTTCCGCAGTGTGCTCTTCTTCGCGGCTGAAGGAGGGAGTCGCAATCAGCCGTTTGAGCAGATTGAGCGCATCGGCCGAAAGAGCCGTTTGCTGCGCGGTATGCGCACTAAGTTGAGGCATAAAAAAGAGACTTTAGCCGCTCAAAGATACGGCCAAAGTCTCACGATCAGCTATTGATTCCGCTTATGCTTCCAGCGTCGCGATTTTCGTTACCTGAATGTCGGGGTTAAGTGCCTGCGAAATAATGCAGTTTTTTGCGGCATCGGCGGCAATTTGCTCAAACTGTTCCTGCGAAATGCCGGGTACTTTCCCTTTAATCTGCAATTCAACCGCGGTTACTTTCAGACCCGATTCGGTCTGTAAAGTTAAGGTAGCACTGACACTCAGCTCGTCGGGTGTAAAACCAGCCTGCCCAAGCGTAGCGCTGGTGGCCATACCGTAGCAACCGGCATGTGCGGCTGCCAGCAACTCTTCGGGGTTTGTGCCTGCCTTGCCATCTTCGCTGACGAGACGGGTTTTGAATGAATATGGGGTGTTATCCAATACACCACTGAACGACGACATGGTACCTGCGCCGTCCTGCAAGCCGCCTTTCCACACGGCTGAAGCTCTACGTTTTAACATAAATGATGAGGATTGCACGTTAATGGCATCCGGCTACATAACCGCAAACTGTTTATAAGGGTTTTGCAATCCGGCGAATCCGATCTCATTTCAACCGTTTTATTTTACACTAGCCAACAGCAGTGGGCACGTTTTAGCGCTCTTAAAGCCGATTGCTCCATTTTATTTTCTCAGGAAAATCCAGAGTTTCGGCATCAGCCCTCATAGAATTTTACGCCTTTCTCGCGCAGAAATGCCTTGATGACATCGACATGAACACACTGTCCTACGTTTAGAAAGGGATAATTTGACACCTTGCTCCGGCGCCCATTGATCAGCACTTCGCGGTCTTCGATATCAAAACCCATGTGTAAATGACGTGTAGACGACTGCATACCATAAATAAGTCCTTTGGGGTCAAACAACGGTCCGCCACTCTGCCCGCGCAAGCCTGGGGTACTCATTTCAATACCCGTTATTGATCCTTTGTCACGAATTAATCGTGTTACGATACCGTCGATAGGAAAGTGAGGAGACGTAATACGCCCTAGAGTCGTCCATTCAATGTCATCAATAGAGGGGTTGTAGCGAAAGTTTGTAAACTCAGGAAATGGGTAGCCAAGGCGGCATAAACTACGACCCGGTTTTACCAGGCTGCTATCGCCAAGAAACGTAGCGCAGGAACGATACAATTTCCGGCCATAGCCTTCAAAACGAAGCAGGGCCAGGTCCTCAGTTGGATGGTATTCAGTGGTGAGCTTCTGGTATTGATCGAAGCAGTTTATAAAGCTGTTACGTATCCGAACAACCGTATTTGGGCTCAGCTTGAACTTGTTTTCCAGTTGAGTGATCAGATGGCCGGCATTTTTTTCCCGTTGCATATATCGCCGTTCGCCCAGAAAGCTCAGATAATTCTGATGAATCGTGTCGACCTGATCGATTAATTCGGCAACGTGCTTACAAGTGATTGCAACGCCATCTTCATTCACAAAAAAGAGAGTGGCCGTACCTGGCACAATATCACTGTGGCCATAGAGCCGTACGATTGAGTGAAGAGGTCGAGTAAAGGCATCAACGCGTTCAATGGCGTCAACAAACATAAAATCAGTGAGTAAGTCAATTAATTGATCAACCGGATTGCTACGTTGTTAAGGTAACGACCCGATTAACGGACCAATTTACTGACTAATCGACTATTTTTCAGGTTTTCCTTTTACCTGACCAGGCTCAATAGCTCCAGCCGACGCAGGGAAACGCTACCAGCTATCGATTCAGTTTTGTCGAGTCACGAATACCTAGTGGACCGGGTGCCGTTGAATCAGTGGTCTGGCCGTGGGCATCTTCTATACTTCTCTTGGTAGCCGCCGATGTATCTTCCACCGCATTCGGCTCAACGCGAGACGTAGAATCTGTGCTAATGCCATCCGTTCCGTTCTGGTTCTCACTGCATTTCTGAATTAACAGAGCCAGCACCAGTACAGCAACAGCAATCATGGCCCAGCGGAGCCACCGAACGTTTTCGTGTCGACGTTCGCCTTCGCTACTTTTCGCAATATTGGGATTAACAGCTGTATTGCTGAAATTATCTTCACCCTGCACTTCAGTCTGTGGCCCTGTAGGATCGGGAAGTTCATCAAAACCCAATAAACTACTCATGGCTTCCAGACCACTAGGTAATGCTTGCCGAAGCTCACCGACCTGACCTCTCAGTAAGGTTGTCAGACTTTCAGCCGTGAGTCCTTTTTCCTGCTCCTGTCGGCCCAGAATCCCCATCAGTATCGATCCGGTCAGGCTCAGGACAGTCTGCACAGACTGAGGTTTTGTGCCGCTGTAGGCACTGATCAGTTCTGTAGCGCGGGTAAGCTTATCATCAAAAACTTCACCGATAAAATCGCGGCCAGCAGCAATTTTATCATTACTGATTGCATTCCCGTCGAGTGCCTGGCTCACGTCGTAGGGCGTATCGCCATAGTCGCTTTTATCCAGAACGCTGATTACTGACGACGCCCCGCCTGATGCCTGCACCCGCCGGGCCAGCCCACCCAATAAAGTTGGCAAAGCACCATTTATAGCTTTCAGAGTGTTAGCCGACGATTCGTTTAGTGCAGTACTGAGCTGGTCAACAACAGTTGGTGTGAACTGCTCTTTCAGGTAAGGGATCAAATGAACGGCCATAAGTATTACATACAGTTGCGTTCAATACAACCGGCCATGTGCCCGAATGTTTTATTCTTAAAAGGCAGCGGGTTCTCCAGGTAGTAAGTTAGCTACGATTAGCTAAACACGTACTGCCTGGAGAACCCGCTGCCTTTATCACTTATGCTTACAATTGCGGAATCCGCAGAACCTGATCGGGATAGATCAAATCAGGATCTTTAAGCATCGGTTTGTTGGCTTCGAAAATAACACCGTACTTCATCGGATCACCATAAACTTCTTTAGCGATTTTCGACAGGGAATCACCTGATTTAACCGTGTAGTACTTACCTTCTGGTGTAGGCTGATCCACAGCTAGTTGGTTATCTACGGCCGATACGCCTTCTACATTACCTACAGCCAGAGCAATTTTTTCAGCATCTTCCTGCGTTTTTACCGAACCCGTCAACGTAACTGTATCGCCTTTTGTCTTTACAGTAAGGCTGTTGTACGCAAGCCCTAACTGCTTCACATGATCAAGAAGCGCTTGTGCACGTACTGGTTCAACTTTTTCAGCCTCAGCCGGGGCGGCTGGTGCATCGTTATGAAATATTTTTTCGCCTACTCCTTTGAAAAATGATAAGAGACCCATGGTTTAAGATGTTTTAATGAAAGATGTAATAAACGGCCGGCAAGTATGCCATTTAGCTGTCTGAAACAACCGACTCGCTGAAGGATTGTTCAGCGTGATTGGATCAGCCCTATTAAGTTTTACGTAAAAAGACCCAACTGGTCACATAAAAAGGAATAATTTTGCGTTCTTTTTTTACAAGTTAATCTTCTGTTCTTCCAATTAATTATTCCGCTCGAATGCACTTCAACAACTTTCGGTGGGGGCTGACGCTAACCGTACTGGTTGGCCTGACTGCCTGTACCAACAATGACATTGATCCGAACGCGGGCAATACAGTAATTCCCAGTAAGGGCAGTGCTGATTTTACGAAATACGTAGCGGTAGGGAATTCACTGACAGCCGGTTTTGCAGACGGAGGGCTTTATCGGGAAAGTCAGCTTAATTCGTATCCCAGCATTCTGGCTGGCCAACTCAAAACCGTTGGTGGGGGTGATTTTGTACAACCTCTTTTTACCGAAGCACAGGCTGCCGGATCGGGGTATCTTAAGCTTGTTCAGGTGCCAGACACGGCCAATCCAATTACGTTGCTAAATGCTTTTAAACAGGTAGCGCCGGGAGCCGTTCGGGGAAGCAATTCACAGGGCGGTGCTTTATATACCAAATTTTCGGGTGCGAATCAGAATCTGGGCGTACCGGGCATCAAAATGGCGGATATTTTATCGGCAGGCTACGGCTCTTCTATTGGAAATCCCTATTTCGAGCGGCTACTATCCGATACCGACCCCTCGACAACGTATTTTCAGTACGTAAGCAATAACCTGACGGGTGCCACTTTCTTTTCGTGCTGGCTAGGCAATAACGATGCGCTCTCCTATGCTACCTCCGGCGGTACAACCCCACTAACAGCCACTGACTTATTTACCACCAACTACACGGCTATAATGAACAAACTGACCGAGGGTGGACGTAAAGGCGTTGTAATCGGCATTCCGAACATTACCGTTACGCCCTATTTCCGGGTGGTGACCTTGTCGGTCATCAACCGGGTTATTAAACTCCTGTCACCAACCTCACCGAATGTTCCAGCCTTAGCAATCCAGGCATCAGATGCACCGCAAGGCGTTCGGGCATCGACACCCAACGATCTTTTTTGTTATCCCTGGCCTTAAATCAAACCGAGCTAACCAAGTTCGGCCGTACGGATGTAGGCACAAAAGTGGGGCGTTACGCCATCGACGCCACCAATCCGTTGCCCTCCCAATTTGTTTTGGATGCCGGTGAAATAACTGCTCTGAATGCCCGAATCGCTGAATTCAACAGCGTCATGAAAGCACAGGCGGATGCCAAAGGAGTAGCTTATGTTGATCCAAACACGATCATAAGTCAGGTTGCCACAACAGCTGGCCTTGTCCAGAATGGCGTTACGTATACATCTGCTTTTCTGCTTGGGGGCGTATTCAGCCTCGACGGTATTCACCTGACTCCGGCCGGTTATGCACTGATGGCCAACGAAATTATCAAAGGTATTAATAGCAAATACGGGTCTACTATACCACCGGTTAATCCTGCTAATTACCACCGTGTACTCCTGCAACAATAACATTTACGCATGAAACGTAATCAGATTTTATTCATTGCGCTGCTTCTGATGAGTGCATCAACAGCTTTCGCCCAAACGATATCAACCCGGAGTATTGAGTTTGGCATTAAGGCCGGAGGCACATTCACCCATGGCTTTACGAACATTCCAGCTCAAACGATAGGTGGTGTTGATATACCCGCTGTAGAAAACAGAAGCAACGGTGTTGGCATCGGTTATTCGGGAGGATTGTGGGCACGTAAAAACTTTAGTAATTTTTACATTCAGGCTGAAGCAACTTATAATCGATACGTATTAAAGCAAAAGACCATTGCTACCGTTGATGTAAATGCCAACCAGACTCTCGCCAACGCCCTGCCAATCAGCGTACAGCCCGGCTTACTTACTGTTACGTTAAATGCCGTTTCCGAATCGATTCTGGAATCCGTCGACGTACCGATTTTAATAGGTAAACGCTGGATAGGTGGAAAACTTCGTGGTTACGCTGGGCCAAACTTTATTTTCGTACAGAAAGCGGAAGTAACTCGAACGACCAATGGTCAGATCAACGCGAACCCAGGTGTTGGCTTCCCCCAAACATCCCTGCCAGCTACTACCGGCACAACGGACCTTCGGAACAAATACATAGCGCAATATCTGGAGGTGAAAGATTTTACGTATGCTTTAGAACTAGGGGCGGGATATAGTCTGCTTGACGTTTTAGATGTCGATGTAAGGTATGCCGTACCTGTAGGAGGGATTTATAAGGATACAAAAATTACGGGTTTTCTGGGTATTGCTACCGTTTCACTCGCATTCAAAGTATTCTAAATGCAGAATCGGGTAAGCGACTCAACGCTTACCCGATTCTGCATTTGTTGGCTGCTTAAGGTTTCATTAGAACTTCACCAACCGTTGTCAGCTTCGTCAAAATTGGTAAAATTTGCCTTCCCTTTACCGTCAGTTCGTATTCAACGCGGGGCGGTGTTTCTTTAAGTGCCCTTTTTTCGATTACGCCTAAATTAATTAAGGCTTTAAGTTCCTGAATTAAAACCTTTTCACTGACCTGTGGAATCATTCGACGTAATTCACCATATCTACGTACTTCAGTGCCTAATTGAAAAATAATATACAGGCGCCATTTTCCACCAATCACCTCCAGCGTTTTCTTAAGAATTGACTGCTTGGCATCAACCGATTTCCGAGTACTAATTTTTGCGCCCATAACGAAGTTTTCCTACTAACCATTTGGTAAGTAAGACGCTGAGTAAAAGATACTTATACAAACACAGCAAATATAAAATATTTATAACTAATCTGAAGCTAGCCTAAATTTTTCATATGTTAGGGGATACAATCCTCTCGTATAACTATTTATTAATCAAGCCCTAAAATTTTTGATTTACACTGTATGTTCTCAACAATAAGCAGGGAATTAAGTGCTGCTTATTTCACTTTTTGTTTACAGACTCTTTTACCTTTATGTTCTAGGAACGTGTACGTATAAATAATATCCCGGATAGTGAATTTTAGCTTGATAAATTATCCCGGAAAAGTACAGATGCATATACGTTATAATTTATGGTTATTAGAATTAAAGTCTGTTATTAATTGAAAACACTGCTTGTTGTTGCCGGACCAACTGCCGTCGGAAAAACGGCGTTGTGTGTTCAGTTAGCCCAACGTCTCCAAACCGACGTTGTTTCGGCTGATTCTCGGCAGCTTTATCGTGAATTGACCATCGGTACGGCCAAGCCTTCTCGAGCGGAGATGGGTGGAGTCCGGCATCACTTTATTGATTCTCACTCCATACTGGACCCTGTCAATGCCGGGCGTTATGAACGCGAATGCCTCGCTCTGCTAGACGAATTATTCCAGAAACAGGACGTAGTGATTTTATCAGGCGGTACTGGCCTGTATATCAACGCTGTGTGTTTCGGCCTTGACGATATTCCAGCCGTTGAACCGGCGCTTCGTGAGCACTTGTTTGTCCGGTTACAACAGGAAGGGCTGACTGTTCTTCAGCATGAATTACGTCAACTCGACCCCGACTATGCGCTGTCGGCCGATTTGCAGAATCCAGTTCGGGTAACGCGGGCTCTGGAAGTATGCCTCGCGTCAGGACGGCCCTATTCTTCATTTCGACGGCAGCATACCGCCCAACGGCCGTTTCGGCCCGTACTGGTATCTCTCGAACGGCCGCGGGACGAATTATATGTCCGCATCGACGCGCGTATGGATGCCATGCTTGCTGCTGGCCTAGTCGATGAAGTGCGCTCACTGCTCCCCTATCGGCATTTAGCGGCCTTACAAACAGTTGGTTACCAGGAGGTGTTTCCGTATCTGGGTGGTGAATACGACTACGAAGAGATGGTACGTCTGCTCAAACGTAACTCCCGACGGTATGCCAAACGGCAAATGACCTGGTTTCGTAACCAAAGCAATTATCAGTGGTTCGGGCCACAGGAAGCGGAAAAGATACTTGATTATATAGCGGTATGATGTGCCGGATACGCGGCACATCATACCGCTATACAGATTGGCTATTGTGCCCGGTAAGCGAGCATACCCCCAATCACATTACGTACGTTATTGAAGCCGTTTTCTTCCAGCATTTGCTGAGCCATGGCACTCCGCTTCCCTGACCGGCAGTGAACAATCACCTCTTCATCCTGCAGGCCATCCAGCTCATCCATACGATACTGTAAATCACCTAGCGGAATAAGCGTAGCGCCAATATTATCGTCTTCGTATTCATTTGGCTCACGAACATCGATCAGATTGAGTTTTTCCCCTTTGTCGAGCCGCTCTTTCAGCTCCTGTACGGTAATATCCATAGTTAATAGTGTGTCGATAATTAGTACGTTGTAGCAACAAAGTTAATGTAGCAATTACCAGCGGCTGACGGTTATCGACAGTAGTTAGTGTTGAATAATAATTTTTTGCACGGCCGTTCGCTGATCGGCGACAAGCCGGATTAAATAGAATCCATCAGACAGATGGCTCAAATCTAACGATTGCTGACCCCGTGTGGGTTCAAGTGAGAGCAGGATTCGGCCACTACTACTCAGTACGTCTATCTGCATTACGCGCGTTTCGTCCCAGCGAATCAGCCCCGATGTTGGATTTGGATAAACCTGAAGCAAAGCAAGTGGCTCAGGCTCAGGTGTTGCTGTGACAACTGTATCGGGTGTACCGCCCATTATAGGACGTAACATGAAGGCTCCCTGAACATTCAGCGATGGCGACGAAAGGTTTTGTTGCCAGTTCGATCCACCATTGTAAAAAATTTGTGATCCAAACGGGCTGCCTTTATCGAATCCCAGTCGAAGATAAGTCGTATCAGCGCTGCTGATTTGCTGGTAGCCAACGTAGAACGTGTCCTTTACGGAAACATTTTTGGAAAACGTGAAATCAACAAATCCATTCCGGTTAGCAGGGTATTGGGTTGTAAACGATTGGCGATACAGAACCGTGCCGGGTCGACCAGCATTGTTGCTGTATACATTAATGACGAACGACTGCCCCGTCTGATTGGTCGTAAACGGCACAATACAAGCCTTCACACCCCTAATAGCATCGGGTTTATTCAGTACAAACCGGACTGCAATTTGTTCGCGCTGACGAATCTGCTGCGCATACTCCCATGTACCGTCGTCATAGGCGTAGTAGTTATCCAGCGCGGCTACTGCCGAAATAGTATCATTTCGACGGAGGTTTATACCCGGAATTGAAGGATTCTGGTCATCCGTGGTCTGCAGGTCGAATTTGTACCGTAGCATGGCCCTTGTGGCCGAACCGAATCCTGTTACGGGAGCCGGTTTCGCTGATTTACGTTGCGAGCTAAGCGATGGAATCAAAACCGAACTCGTTTGGGGGTCATTCTGAACAAGGCGACCAGACACCTCATCCCGCACGGTAAAACGGAAGGTAGTGAAGTTAAAATTATTGAACAGATTATTACTGTCTGTTATAATTGAATCTGCCGTTTCGCCAGCCGGGTTTACTACGTATTGGGCCAGTGGCATAGCCGTGTAGCGCTTCAAAAAAGGGCTGACTGCCTGCCGCATTGCTACGTCCTTCACAAATCGATCGTTGACAGAACGCCCACGGTTGAGGTAAATATAATCGACATGCCATGTGTCAAACGGCCCTGACTCCCGACCGAAAGAACGAAACCGAAAAGCAAACCCGGCATGGAAATAATTGGCATTTCGGATAGGCACAAATACCTGGAAAAAATTATTGTTGACAACACCCCCAGCCACGGCCCAGACGGTTTTCCAGGTTCCCGAACGATCCAGAAACTGAAGCGTAAGCGAATCGGCCTGTTGAAAACTCAGCGAGTCGCCGGGGTCAGGCAATTCGCCCAATCCTTTGGCTTGCCAATAGAAGCTGATATAGACAGAATCAACTGCCGATAACCCGGCCAGATTAATTGGTAATGAAGCCAGCGTATCAGTATAACCCTGTGACAGCGGATTGTTCAGAACATACGGCCGCCCATTAGCCATCAGCCCATCAAAGGAGGCTACGTTGACTGTAGGCTGGTTAATAGCCATCGTATTATTGATATATACCCCACTGCCCGGTTGCCAGAGGGCGGGGTCGGGTCGGTCAATGCCGGGCCGGCCGGAAGCGGTTGAAAAATCCTCAAAAAACGGTAGTCGCAGTGTTGTTTGAGCTACGGCTATCCGACAGACAAACGTAAGCCAAACAAACGCAAAAGCCGTCAGAAGCCGTTGGATACTGGAAGGGAACAATGAGTTACGAAGGAAAGTAGTGTTCATGTAACGTTGTGCCGAAAGCAATTTACTGATCAGACTCTACCGGCCCAACAACCCACAAATCCATCGTTTCGCCAACACGAATACGTTCGCCGGGGCGAGCCTCCGGATGTTGCCGAACAACTGTACCAACTTCTTTCTCGGGGTCGGCAACGGAAATTTTAGTGCCAACTTTAAGATTCGACCCACGGATAGCCGCTTCGGCTTCATCCACCATCAAACCAACTACGTTCGGGACCTCAAACATGGTGCTGCCTAAGCCATCGCCAATTTCGAGGTCAATTTTTGCGCCTTTCGGCACCTGCGTGCCGGGGGCAATTTCTTTTCCGTTGTAGAGCTGGTGAAGCACGGCATTTTTGGCTACATCAGGCACATACTTTTGCTCGCCCATTTCCAGCCCCAGTGACCTCAGGTTGAGTTTGGCACTCTGAAACGTCAGATTAACCAGTTGCGGCATGGGTACCATTGGGGGTATGCGCCGGATAATCGTTACGTAGATCTTACGATCTTCCTTCACCTTTGAATTAGGCCGTGGATACTGCTGCAAAACCGTTAATGGCTGTTTGCCAGACACATAGGTACAATCACTGACTTCGTATCGAAGGTTACGGTCATCCAGCAGATTCTGCATCTCATCGACACTTAAATCTTTTAAATCGGGTACCGTAATTGTCTGACCGTGGTTTGTCGTAAATGGCAAATAAATAAAGAAAAAGGCCAGAAATAAGGCGGCAACCAGGGCAAGGATAATGCCAATTTGAATCAGCAGATCAAATAAGGAGCGGGTGCTGATTTTAGTCATTCGTTTGTAAAAAAGTCATCCATTGACATAGAAAGTCATCAGATTTTTAACAGCGTGTGGACAGTCAACCTAATGATAATAAACTGTATTATTCATTTATCCGGTAAAATTAACGGTTTGCCTACGGCTACCGATACCCCGCCAGTATTTTTTTAATATACTTTCCGAGAATATCGAACTCCAGATTGACTATATCCCCTGCTTTCAAATCGCGGAAGTTGGTGTGCTCGTAGGTATACGGAATAATCGCTACCCGGAAGCGATCAGGCTCCGAGTTAAAAACGGTCAAACTCACTCCATTGATACAAATAGATCCTTTTTCAACCGTAATATTCCGGTTTTCAGGGCTGACATCTGTATCGACATCGTATTGAAAATCGAAGAGCCAGCTGCCATTCAAATCCTGCACGCTGGTACAGATAGCGGTCTGGTCAACATGGCCCTGAACAACGTGCCCATCAAAACGGCCATTAGCCGACATGCAACGTTCAAGATTAACCCGGTCACCAATCGCAAGCTGACCAAGATTACTCTTTTGTAAGGTTTCATCAACGGCTGTTACGGTATAACTACCATCGGCAACGCTGGTAACTGTTAAACAAACGCCATTGTGGCTCAAACTCTGATCAATTTTCAATTCAGAAGACAGCGGTGATTCAATCGTAAACGTCAGGTTTGTGCCCTCTGCCTCGATCGCAGCAACAAGACCCGTATTTTCAACAATTCCAGTAAACATAGTAAGTCGATAGTTGATAATCGATAGCCGTCGTCAGTGGAACGACGGCTATCGATTATGGTAAACAGCGAACGCGCAAAGGGGGTTCGGCACTTCCTATATAGTTCAATTCAAACCACACGTTCCGTTTTTCGACCTTGTTGATCCTGCCATTTGTTGCCCATTGAATTAATCGTTTCGATCACGTAGTCAACCTCCTCATCGGTTATAGTCGGATTTAGGGGCAGACTGACAACTTCCTGATGCAATTGCTCCGAGATAGGAAATGACTGATTGGCAAGATGAGCATAAGCTTCCTGCCGATGGGGCGGCACTGGGTAGTGGATGTCAGTTCCTATGCCCTGCTTCTGTAAATAATCCCTCAGCGCGTTACGTTTGGGGTGTCGAATTACAAACAGGTGCCAGACATCCTGCTCAATCTGATCGGACGGAGGCAATATTATATCAGGATTAGTAATAGTTGTCAGATAACGTAGCGCTATCGCCCTTCGCCGGTCATTCGTCACATCAAGCTGGGTCAACTTGACTGATAGAACAGCCGCCTGTATTGCATCCAGACGGCTATTATAGCCTGCGTACTGATTAAGGTATTTCTGCGCCGAGCCATAATTTCGCAAAGCACGTAATCGACTGGCCAATTCATCATCATCGGTCGTAATGGCACCTGCATCACCCAATGCACCAAGATTTTTGCTTGGATAAAAACTCCAGCCAGCCGCATGGCCGAGAGCACCAGCCCGTTTTCCTTTATAGATAGCTCCATGTGCCTGAGCTGCATCTTCAAGTACGCGCAAACCGTATCGCTGCGCCAAGGCATTAATTGGTTCCATATCGCAGCAGTGCCCGTAAAGATGAACTGCAAGAATTGCTTTGGTCCGCGACGTAATAGCTGCTTCAATTCTAGCGGGATCGAGCAGATACGTCCGGCTGCCGGGTTCGACAAATACCGGCGTAAGACCAGCGTGGCTGATACTCAATATTGACGCGATATAAGCGTTCGAAGCCACAATTACCTCACAACCAGTTGGAAAATCCCAAGCTTTCAATACAAGTGTGAGCGCATCCAGACCGTTGGCAACTCCTATACAGTGTTTTACCTGACAGTACGTGGCAAACTGGCGCTCAAACGATTCAACCTCCTGACCCAAGATGTACCATCCTGACGTAGCAACACGCTGTACAGCCTGCTGAATGGCTTCAGAATAAGGTTCGTTAATACGTTTTAAGTCAAGAAAAGGAATCATTCAGTAATTGTTCTTTCAAGATATAGCTCATTCAATTGCTTTAAGCCAATAAGAGTCATCGGGCCTTAAAAGTATAAATAAACCATTAGTTCGTAAAAGCGACATTATTAACAAGTCGGCCTATAGTGGAGAGCAGAACTACAGGCAGAAATTTTGCCGCTACTGTGGTCAATTTCTGTTTTTAAGGAAAACGTAGTAAAATTTGCCTTTTAGCCCTGTCGGGTAAATCCCATCAGCATTCGTTAATGTTGTTACACTAATCACTTATTACGTATGTTTCGATTATGATAAAGAATCGATTTTTTCTAACCGGATTATTCCTGCTTGCCCTGATCGTATTATACTACACATTTTTCGACGGCGGCAACATGACGTCGGCGGATGGGCTGGACGAGTCAATTAACCCGGAAACGTACAGACAACAGGTTGACGAGCAGCGAAAAAAGAAAGATAATTTCCTGCAAACCGATTCGCAATCCCCCATCACCGACAAAACGGCTTTCAAAGGGCTGATTTATTTTAAACCTGATCCAGCCTACCGCGTAAAAGCCCGGTTAGAGCCATTTGCCGACAAGACTCAGAAGCTTGTTGTCCGGATGAGCGACGGCAGCGAAGAAGTCTACGACAAATTTGCGCACGCTGTTTTTAGCCTGAATGGAGAGGCTTGCCGGTTGCTTATCGTAAAACTTGGGAATACGTATTCAATTTTGTTTCGGGATGCCACTTCGAACAAGGAAACGTATGGAGGGGGGCGCTATATCGAACTAGACCCTGACCAGCTGACCGACAACCACGCTATCATTGACTTCAATACGGCCTATAATCCCTACTGCGCCTATAATCCGACCTATGCCTGCCCGATTCCTCCGGCCGAAAATACCCTGCCTATTGCCGTGAAAGCGGGCGAGAAATACACAAAACAGGAGTAAGGGCTTTCGAGCGTACAGAGTTTTTTTGACTCTAATATCCCGATTGATCAACTAGCCAATTCACCAATTCTCTAACTTTGTGGCAATTATCTGTTTTTTGCCGCTGTATGGAAGTTTCCTATAAATGGTTACAAGAGTTCATTGACTTATCTGAATCCCCTGAAGAAGTTGGCAAGGTTTTAACCTCAACGGGGCTGGAAGTAGAAGGAATCGAAAAAATCGAGGCTATTCCGGGCGGGTTAGAAGGCGTCGTTATCGGCGAAGTACTAACCTGCACCAAACATCCGGATGCTGATAAATTAAGCTTGACTACGGTAGATGTTGGCAGTGGTCAACCACTGTCCATCGTTTGTGGTGCACCCAACGTAGCGGCTGGTCAGAAAGTTGTGGTGGCTCTGGTGGGCGCAACCTTACATCCGACTTCGGGTGAGCCGTTCCAGATCAAAAAAGCCAAAATTCGCGGAGCAGCTTCAGAAGGTATGATCTGCGCCGAAGACGAACTTGGATTAGGTACCTCTCATGCCGGAATTATCGTACTGGACCCCAACGGCCCGGCAGCTCAGTTACCCAATGGCACGCCGGCTGCACGCTATTTCAACCTTGAAGACGACTATCAGATTGCAATTGGCCTGACACCCAATCGAATCGATGCTGCCTCGCACTTCGGCACCGCCCGCGACTTAAAAGCGGCTTTGAAGCGTCCACTACGGATGCCATCCGTTGAAGCGTTTGTGGTCAACAACACCAGTTTCACACTTGATGTACAGGTAGAAGACCCTAAGGATTGTCCGCGCTACACCGGGCTGACCATTACCGGGCTGACGGTAGGCGAATCACCCGCCTGGTTGAAGCAACGGCTCGTAAGTGTTGGTTTAAAGCCTATTAACAACATTGTAGACGTAACAAATTTCGTTTGTTACGATCTTGGCCAACCGCTCCATGCCTTCGATGCCGATAAAATCGCGGGAGGCAAAGTCATCGTTAAAACGGTATCTGAGGGCACACCCTTTATCACGCTTGATGGTATTGAGCGGAAACTTACGGCTACCGATCTGATGATCTGCGATGCTGAAAAACCGATGTGTATTGCAGGCGTATTCGGAGGGCAAAATTCAGGGGTGTCGGCTCAAACCACCCGTATTTTTCTGGAGTCAGCCTATTTTTCGGCGACCTCTGTTCGAAAAACAGCCCAGCACCACGGCCTGAAAACTGATGCTTCGTTCCGGTTTGAGCGAGGCACTGATCCCAACATGCCCGTATTCGCGTTAAAACGGGCGGCTTTACTGATACAGCAGGTTGCTGGCGGAGAAATCAGCTCCGGTATTACCGACCTCTACCCCAACCCGGTCGAGCCATTTCGCGTACCCGTACGCTACCGCAATATTGATCGGTTGATCGGCATTCAAATTGATCGGGCTGAGATTATACGGATTCTGAACGACCTGGATATTCAGGCAGAGGAACAAAGCTCTGAAGGCTTTCTGGCCATTGTCCCTCCCTACCGTGTCGACGTAACGCGGGAAGCCGATGTGATTGAAGAAATCCTGCGCATTTACGGCCTGGATAATGTTCCGTTATCGGTTACGCTGGCTGCTGACTCGTTATCGGAATTTCCGAAAACCGATCCGGATCAATGGCAGGGCCGGGTCGGGCAATTGCTGGCCGCCAATGGGTTTTATGAAATCCTGACCCTGTCGCTTACACGTCCAGCTTACAATGACGCCATTCGGGAAACGTTGGTTGGAGACGACGTAACGCTGCTGAATCCACTCAGCGAAGAGTTATCTGTAATGCGCCAGACATTGTTGTTCTCCGCCCTCGAAACCCTGACGTACAACCTGAATCGTCGACAGAAAGACCTGAAATTTTTTGAGTTAGGAAAAATCTATCATAAAGTAAAACTCGAAGACGGCAGTAGCAAATACGTCGAACAGGCACGGTTGAGCTTATCGATGGTCGGCAATCAGGAAGCTGAAAGCTGGCTTCAGAAGGGGCAAGCTGTGGCTTACCACGATCTGGCAACGGCCGTACAGCGCATACTGAACCTCTTCCGCATCAAATCATTTGATACACAACCAGCGGATACCCAGCTGTTTCAATATGGATTAACTTTTCTGGTCAATAAAAAACCGTTGGTGAGTCTTGGCCTGGTCCAGCCCAGATTGACAAAACTAGTTGACCTCAAACAACCCGTATTTTATGCTGATTTCGACTGGCAAATGCTCCTGAAACTCGCCAACAGCAAAACTCGCTATGAAGAAGTCTCCCGGTTTCCAGAAGTCCGGCGCGATTTATCGCTGGTACTGGATAAAGGGATTACCTTTGAGCAAATTAGTCGGTTGGCACGACAAACAGAGCGCAAATTATTACGCACTATAAACGTCTTTGACGTGTATGAAGGCGAAAATTTGGGGCTGGAGAAGAAGGCCTATTCGGTAAGTTTTATGTTACAGGATTCAACCCAGACGCTTACCGACGTAACAATTGATAAAACCATGCAGCGACTAATGACGGCTTTCGAGCAGGAACTAGGCGCCGTAATTCGTAAATAATAACCGAATGAGTGAACGAGTGAATTAACGCAACCTGATGCGGTAATCACTCTTTTGCTTTGGCGGTCCGATTTCACTCACTGAAAACCGTGGTTAGCGAACACCAAATTATTGCACTAATTGAGCGGCTTGAGCATAAAATTAAGCTTCTTAAAAACGCATGCGATACAGCGCAGAAGCGGGTAAAGCTGTTGGAAGAAAGGAACGATACGTTACAAAATAAACTTCAGGAAAAGGAAACAGAACTCAACGAACTTCAAAAAAAACATGTTATTCCGGGAAAAAACACACCAATTTCAAAAGAACTTGGTATAATTGTAAAAGACAACCCGTCTGATACAGATACGAATGCTGAATTAAAACAACAACTCGACGAGTATATCCGGGAATTAGAACGGTGCATTGCTCACTTGAGTAGTTTGTCATAAACCCAAATTGGCTCCAGGATTCAGATCCAGTCTGAGCCGACTGCAGCGATGGAAGAATTATCAATTCGCCTGAAAATCGCCGACCGAACCTACCCATTACGTGTAGAGTCGGAATCGGAAGCCATCGTGCGCGAAGTCGGTAAGTTGATTCAGGAACAGCTCAAGCAATACCGGGATGCGGGCATCAGCGATACGCAGGATGCCTTAGCGATGGTCGCTTTCGACTGTTTGATCACCAAAATCAGAGGAGAACAAAAAATGCAGCGGTTGCAACAAACGGTATTTGACAAAATAACTCAGTTAGATCAGGTCGTTTCGCCGGCCATTCCACTATAAATAATGGTCAGGCAACACCCGCGTTATACTATTTACGATTTTTGATATATGATTTACGATTCTTCAACCAATTGATAACCAGTCAATAAAGATCATAAATACGAAATCATAGATCGCAAATAAAACTCCCGAGTTGGCGTTCAGGGCGCTCGTATCGCAGCAGGTTGATGGTATATTTTTTCAACCCTAACGATATAGTCCAATGGACATTCCAGTTTGGTTAACGATTCTTACTACGCTCGCAGGAGGTGGTATTGGCATATTAATTGGCCGCCAGATGATGGCAGGTGTTCGTGCAAAGCACGAGAAAGAAGCGGAAGAGAAGGCTGCATCCATCCTTAAAAATGCGGAATTGCAGGCCGAAACGATTAAAAAAGATAGAATGCTTGAAGCCAAAGAGAAATATCTAAGGCTGAAATCAGAATTCGAAGAAACAACCAATCAGAAACGAAATCTACTTCTTCAGAACGAAAGTAAACTCAAGCAGCGGGAGCAACAATTAAACCAACAGGCCGACCAGCAACGCAACCGCGAAAACGAGCTCAACCAGCAACGTAACGAACTTAATCAGCAGAAAAACGCCCTTGCTCAGCAGGTCGATGCGCTCAATAAACGTCGGGAAGACGTTGACCGGCGTCAACAGGAAGCTGACCGGATGCTGTCGGAGCAGGTTGCTCAACTTGAAAAAATCGCCGGTCTCTCCGCTGACCAGGCCCGCGATCAGTTGATCGAAACCCTGAAGGCGGAAGCCGAAACAAGGGCCTCTTCGTTTATCAAAAATATTGTTGAAGAAGCGAAGTTAACCGCCACCAAAGAAGCGAAAAAGGTGGTTATCGAAACAATCCAGCGGACCGCCACCGAACACGCCATCGAAAACTGTGTCTCTGTTTTCAATATTGAATCCGACGACGTAAAAGGTAAAGTCATTGGCCGGGAAGGACGTAACATCCGGGCACTTGAAGCAGCTACGGGTGTTGAGATCATTGTCGACGATACCCCCGAAGCCATTATTATTTCGGGTTTTGACCCCGTTCGTCGAGAAATAGCTCGCCTTTCCCTCCATCGACTTGTGCAGGATGGCCGTATTCACCCAGCCCGGATTGAAGAGGTGGTTGCAAAAACCCGTAAGAATATCGAGGACGAAATCGTTGAAATCGGCGAACGTACCGTTATTGATTTGGGTATCCACGGGCTCCATCCCGAACTGATAAAAATGGTCGGACGGATGCGTTTCCGGTCAAGCTACGGCCAAAACTTGCTTCAACACTCACGCGAGGTGGCTAAACTCTGTGCCACAATGGCCGCTGAGCTTGGGTTGAATGCCAAATTGGCGAAACGAGCTGGCTTGCTCCACGATATTGGTAAAGTATGGCCCGAAGAGGCTGAGTTACCCCATGCTATTCTGGGGATGGAGCTGGCTAAGAAATACAAGGAAAATCCGGAAGTAATTAACGCCATTGGCGCCCACCACGACGAAATCGAAATGACGAGCATGATTTCGCCCATCGTTCAGGTGTGCGATGCCGTATCCGGGTCACGTCCGGGTGCCCGGCGCGAAATGATGGAGTCGTACATCAAGCGGCTAAAAGAACTGGAAGAACTAGCCGGTAATTTCCCGGGCGTTACGAAATGCTACGCAATTCAGGCCGGGCGCGAACTTCGGATTATGGTTGATGCCGATCATGTTTCCGACGAACGGGCGGGTGTGCTTTCGTACGAAATTTCGCAGAAAATCGAGAAAGAAATGCAATACCCCGGTCAGATCAAAGTAACCGTTATTCGGGAGATGAGAGCGGTTGCCTACGCAAAGTAGCGCTTATCAGGTAGTGGCAATGAAAAATGTACAATGGACAATGGGACTGTAGCTCCCTGGCTCATTGTACATTTTTCATTATACATTATTCATCATACATTTACCCCCTATGGATTTTCTGACCACCGTACTACTGTTACTTGTTGGGGCCGGCGGAGGTGTTGCTCTGGCAAATGCGCTCCGCAAACGAAGCGGTATAACGAATGTGCAGCGCGACTCGGTGCTGTTGCTGGAACGAATCGAAAAGGTATTTAAAGTCGTGATGGCCGAGGGATACTTTTCAGAGATATACAATTATCAGGATCAGAAAAAGATTTTATACGTACTGAATGATCCTAAAAAAGCCATGGTCATTGCCAAGTCAAAAGTGCTGGTAGGATTCGATTTTGCTAAAGTGCGTTTCCGGGCACCTGACAATGGTGAAAAAAAATTAATCATTGACGCTTTCCCTCAGCCGGAAGTACTGTCTATCGATACGAATTACAAATTTTATGACATTCAGGCGGGCATTCTGAATCACTTCAGTGGCGACGATTACACCCAGATTCTGGATGAAGCGAAGCAGGCCATGAATGAACGGGCCTTACAGAGTGATCTGCCTAAAATTGCCAACAACCAGATTCAGTACATGATGTATCAACTGGCCAATTCGATGGGTTGGCAACTTCAATTGCCCGAAGCTGAACAGCGGCAATTGGAAGCCCTTAAAGCAAAAGCAGAAGAGCAGCCTTCGGCACCCGCGCAACTTCCCTCCGGCCAATAACTTTTTGGGTATTCGAGCGTTTTTATCGCAACAGAAGCGACTATACGTATCGTGTAGCGTTCTCAGATTTTATACCCGATTACCGAATGCGCTGCCTTTACCTTTTATTTTTGTTGCCTTTTCTGGCTCATGCTCAGGTTGCCCCTGACGGTGGACAATTTTGTCAGGCTGGTAAAGTACGTTACTTTGGTCGTTTGGCCACCAGCACCAAAGCCCGGATGGCTTACCCCGGTGATTCATCGATAGATGTTACGTATTACGGTCTGGATTTGCGCCTGACTCATACTCCCGCCAGCTTGCGCGGGGCTGCTACGATCTCACTCAAAAGCACATTGAATAATCTGGGCAGTTTTTTTCTGGACCTCAACTCAACTACAGCTACTACTGGCGAAGGATTACGTGTCGATTCTGTTAAAGCCGGTTCGCAAAAGTTACCATTCCAACACGCACAAAACCGCTTAACCATTACGCCCGCACAACCACTAGCTCTCGGACAGGCATTGACGCTAACCGTATTTTATCAGGGCGTACCGAACAGTCGCGACCTGGGCAGTTTTCGGTTCAGCCGACACGAGAGCACAACGGACCCCGCCATCTGGAGTTTGAGCGAGCCATATGGCTCTCCAGACTGGTTTCCCTGCCGAGATACGCCCGCCGATAAGGCCGACTCCTCATCGGTAAAAATCACAGCGCCTGCTCAATTCGTTTCCGTATCCAACGGAACGCTGGTAAGCAAAACAGATAATCCTGACGGAACACGAACGTATCATTGGAAAAACAGCTACCCCATTGCGCAATATCTGATTTCAGTTGCTTTATCGAATTACGAACAGTATGATACTCCGTTTACGTATAGCAATCAAACCTTGCCAATAACCCATTACATCTACCCCGAAATACTACCCGAGTACGTACTAACCTTGACCTTACTCCCAGAATTTTGCAAGTCTTTACGGATCGTTTTGGACCGTACCCGTTTCTACGTGAAAAATACGGCCATGCGCAGATTGGTCAGGGGAATGGCGGTATGGAACACCAGACAATCAGTTCGATGGAAGCCGCTGCACTAACGCCCAACGTTATTGCCCACGAACTGGCGCACCAGTGGTTTGGCGACAAAATCACCTGTCGCAACTGGCAAAATATCTGGCTCAATGAAGGATTTGCCTCCTATGCCGAAGCCGTTTATACCGAAGCCGTCAATGGTCAGTCAGGGTATACTGCGACCATAAATAGTTTTATGTCTAGCGCCCGAAGTGCCCGTGGTTCAATCTATGTGCAGGACATTACAAATTTTGCCAATATTTTCAGTAGCAGTCGGACTTATGCAAAAGGAGCAACAGTACTACATATGCTTCGGGGCATTGTGGGCGACAGTACGTTTTATCGGATCATGCGTACGTATGCCGCTTCACCAACGGTGGCTTATCAAACAGCGGTTACGGAAGATTTTCAGGCTATTGCCCAACAGGTTTCCGGCCGAAATCTTGACCCATTCTTTAAACAGTGGATTTATGGAGAAGGCTATCCTACGTATCGGACTACGATTACGAGCGCAACTTCGGCAACAGCTGTGACCGTTCGATTAGAACAACGTAACACGGTCTCCAGCAATCCGGCCTCGTTTACCATGCCTGTACAAATGTGGGTTCAGTCGGCTTCCGGTGATACAATCATAACAGTACTAAACAATCAGGCCGATCAGACGTTTACGTTGCCTGCCCGAGGAAGCGTAACCGGCGTCGTAGTCGACCCAAACAACTGGATTTTGAAAACGGTAGAATCGACAACGGTTGTTACAGGCTTATCAGAACCTACTCCGATTGATTTGCGGATATATCCTAATCCGGCAAGCGAGACCCTGAGCGTCAATTTTAGCTTATCATCAGCCAGTCCCGTTACGTTGTCTTTAACTAACCTGCTCGGTCAGCAGGTTCGAACCGTAAACGAACCAACTCTGGTTACGGGTCCGCACACCCGCACGATGAGCCTGCGGGGCTTAGCAAGGGGTCAATATACCGTTACCATAGAAACGCAGACAGGAAAACAAAGTCGAGTGGTGTTACTACAATAAAGCGCTCATTTATCGATGGATAGTAAATTACTCCCCTTTCGGTGTAACTAACACTACGTCTTCTTTTTCAACGATAACTTGCCCCTCTGCCAGTCCTTTAGGTTTACGAACGAATTTTTTCGGTGTAACAATAACCGGGCATAAACTATCGGTCCTACGCTTCGAGTACCAGGCCGCCAGTTCAGCCGCACGTTCAATTACATTTTTGGGGAATGCTTTTCCGGCCTGATATTTCACAATAACATGCGAGCCGGAAACATCACGTGCGTGAAGCCACAGGTCATCTTTGTAAGCATATTTTTGCGTAAGCAAGTCATTATTCTTCGCATTTCGACCGATTAGAATACGAAAGGAATCAACCGTCACTTCTTTAAATAATTGATCCAATCCACCACTGACAGAACCTGCTCCTCCGTCAGTACGCTCACTGGATAAGTTATGCTGTTTGACGTAGCGTCGTAAGTCTTTTAGCGTGCGGATAGTTTCCAGATTTGTTTTATGCTGATCAATACGTTCCAGCTCGGCTTCGCGGGTTGCGATCTGATCCGTTAAATACTGTTCCTCAAGCTTTTCGTTTTTAGCTTTTCGATAGAAATTCTCGGCATTCTTCTGAGGATTCAAATCCGGTTTAAGTTTTAACGTAACAGGCTGATCGCGATAAAAATCGTATAGGGTTAACCGTTCAGGCGATTGTTGACCAGGCAATTGAGGGATTTCATGCAGGTTCGCCATCAGGATATGCCCCATTTCTTCATGACTAGGCCCTTCTTCACGCGCTATAAGCCGTTCCATACTGGCTTCAATCTGCGCTTTTGCCCGTTTTTGTCGTTTTTCAAAGATCCTGAACCAGTTTGCTTTTTCGTGCTCGAACGTACTGAGACTATTAAACGAAACGAAAAAACGATTGGTTGCTTCAATTGGATCAGCAAACTCCTGCACGATATGGCCAATGGGTAACAAACTGAGAGTTAGCTTATGATCCAACCGTGTCAGATAATACCGTGGCTGTTCAAGCTGCCTTAATACGTCCTGTATAATAGCCCATTTGTCCTTTGCAGACAGCTGTCGATTCTCGGCAAATCGGTCTTCAAGCCAGTTATTAACCACTTTCCCAAAGGTTGGGAACAATTTTCGGTAATCGAAACCAGCTCGTTCATAAGCTTCATAAGATTGGTCAATAGGTCGATCAAACGAATCGAACAGGAGTTGACGATCTGTCAATAACTGCTGATTAAACAGCTCAGTTACATGGTTCCCCCGAAAGGCTAGCAGATTAGGACGATTTCCGAAAAATTTGAACAATAACGAGAAACCACCTTCCAGTATAATGGCCAAACACCGCTCGTTCAGGAATGATCGTACATCAATAACAGCTCGCTCTTCGCCAGCAGGGCCGGTCAATGTCTGAAACAAATCGACGCTGTTACTTCGTGCCCGCTGAACTTTATCCGGAAACAATAAGCCCGAGAAGTCTGGCCGTAGAGTAGCTTTAATATAGAACGGTTTATAGTAGTTATTTTTACCCCTTGCCTGGGCGAAAACAAGCACAACTTCATCCCGATCCTGACTAAAGCACTCCATAAACCGCAGGCCTGAATAAGTGGCTTCCGGTGAATTTGAGGGGCCATTTAAATTACTTATTAAGTAAGATTTAAGAGCCGGTGCAAGCTGTCGTAAATAGTAATAATTCGTGTGCATTCGATTTAAAAGCAATGTTATAATTACTTATTCTTTTTTAATTCTTTATAAAAAATGCTAAGTAGAATATAATTAAATTCTGTTAAAGATTAAATAAAGATTAAATAAATTCTTGATAATCAAGCACATAATTACGTATTACCCTTTTATTATATATAACTTTTAAAGGAATAATTAATCCTTTGTCTATATGACCTATGCACCTTTAGGAAGATTTCTCTTTGAAATATAATTTCTGGAGTATAATATTGATACGTTTTACCAATTTTTAAACCAACCTAATCTTCATGAAAGCATCGTTCTACAGGCTTCTGCAGACCGCTTTACTGGGCACAGTATTATTACTGTGGAGCCTAAGTGCTTCTGCTCAGGACCGTCGTGTGACGGGTAAAATTACTGGCGCTGATGGTCCAGTTCCTGGGGCCAACATCGTACTAAAAGGAACTCAAACAGGGACCTCCTCTGATGCCAGCGGCAACTACGCCATTAATATCCGGGGAAACAGTCCTGTTTTGGTTATTTCTGCAATCGGTTTCAAAACTCAGGAAATCAATGTCGGCAATCGTACAACAGTCGACGTAACAATGGAAGACGACGCCACTGCCCTGAGTGAAGTTGTCGTAACAGGGTACTCGACGGAAAACCGTCGGGACGTAACGGGTGCCGTATCTACCGTAAAGCCAGCACAATTAAAAATTGTTCCTTCGTCAAACGTTGAACAACAACTGCAGGGCCGTGTCTCTGGTGTTACAGTAATCACAAATGGGCAGCCTGGCACAAGTAGCCAGATTCGAGTGCGGGGTTTTGGATCACTTAATGGTAACCAGCCCCTGTATGTGGTTGATGGAGTACCGACTCAAAATATCCAATGGCTGGCGCCAGATGATATTGAAAGTACAACCGTCCTGAAAGATGCGGCTGCGGCTTCCATTTATGGTGCTCGGGCGGCATCAGGCGTTATTGTCTACACAACCAAGAAAGGACAACGCCGGGCGCAAAAGCTAAGTGTTAGCTACGACGGTCTGTACGGAGCAACTGACCCAGGTAAAAGTCTTCCAATTCTAACTCCGCAGGAACAGGCTGATTGGACATGGCAGGCACGTAAGAACGACATCTATCAAGGCACATATCCAACCAATGACTTTAACGGTCTTGCCGGTGGGCAATATGGGTCAGGTGCAACCCCTACTCTACCTGATTATCTGCTAGTAGGAAGTCGCTCGGGATTATCTGCTTCACAAGTTGATTTGGCGGCCGAAGCACTAAAATACAATGTTAATCCAGCCAATGGCGCTATTTACAACGTAATTCCCTCTAACAGAGCAGGCACCAACTGGTACAAGGAAATTACTCGTACAGCTCCCCTGATGCGCCACAATATCGGTTTCTCTGGTGGAACAGAAACGAGCCGGTTCTATGTAGCTCTGGGTATGCAACAGCAGTCAGGTATCGTAACTTATAATGAATATTCCCGGTATACACTCCGGGCTAATACAGAGTTCGATATCACTAAGAAGCTCAGATTTGGCGAAAATTTCCAGTTAGCATACATCAAAACCAAGGGTATACTTGGTGGAGTAGGTAATTTGTTTGGTAATGCTGCTAATAATAACTCAACAGCGGCTTCTGACGAAAATGAAGTCCTGTCGGCCTTCCGTATGCCGCCAATTATTCCGGTTTACAACTCCTTCGGCGGATATGCTGGTACAGCAGCCCCTGGTTTCAACAACCCACGTAACCCGGTTGCTGACCGTCAGGCAAGAGCGAATGACAGTAACTTCAACATTATAGGATTTGGTAATGCCTATCTGGAGTATGACCTTCTTCCGTCATTGACGTTACGGAGTAGCATTGGTGGCAACTATTTCACAAACTACTTTAATGGCTACGGTCGTGTTCAGTATGAAAACTCTGAGAATAACACGACATATACGTACAGCGAAGGGGCGGGCTATGGTTTAGCCTGGACGTTTACGAATACAGCTACGTTCAAGCAAAAGTTTGGTCAACATGATGTTTTCGCACTGGGTGGTATTGAAGCGCTGAATGAAGGGCTTGGGCGTAATGTCAATGGTTCTGGTCAAAATCCATTCTCGACCGATCCAAACTACGTTACTATTAGTACAACAACACCGGGTGCTACTCGTCAGGTTAATAGTGGATATGGCTTGGGTAGTAAGTTCTATTCATTGTTTGCCCAGCTACGTTATACGTACAATGACAAATACATTATAACCGGTGTTATCCGGCGTGATGCTTCCTCTAAGTTTGCTGCAGCAAACCGGTCTGGTGTATTCCCGGCTGTATCGGCGGCATGGCGTGTTTCCGGCGAAGAGTTCATGAAAAACCTGCCTTGGGTATCAGATCTGAAAATTCGGGGAGGATACGGAGTTATGGGTAATTCTAACGGTCTGAACCCTAATAACCAATATAATTTATACGGCGGTGGTGCAGGACAAGGTTACGATATTAGCGGCACCAACAATGCCATTTCATCGGGCTTTTTCCGGAGTCAGATTGGTAACCCTGCTGCCAAGTGGGAAAGCAGTGTGACGACCAACTTTGGTATTGATGCAACACTCTTCAACAATAAATTAGAAGTTGGGCTTGACCTCTGGCAGAGAGATACCAAAGATCTGCTCTTTCAGTTGAGCCTTCCTGGTGTGGTTGGTGTGCGCTCGAATGCACCATTTACTAACGTTGCCAGTATGCGCAACCAAGGTATTGATATTACACTCGTAAATCGGGGAACAATATCTGAAGGACTGGAATACGAAATAACTGGTATTGGTAGCTTCCTTAAGAATGAAATTGTGGCCTTAGCTCCGGGCGTTCCTTATTTTACAGGTGGTGGTACGCGTTTGAGCACATCCGCTGTTCGTAACGAACCTGGCCATGCTCTCTCCTCATTCTACGGCTACAAAGTCATTGGCTTATTTAATAGCAAAGAAGAGGTGACAGCTGCTCCTACCCAAAGCGGTGCAGGTCCAGGTCGTTTCCGGTATGCTGATACGAATGGTGATAATAAAATTGACGATGCAGATCGTCAATACTTAGGCAGCCCAATTCCAAAGTTTACGGGTAGTATCACCTTGACTCTTAAGTATAAAGGCTTCGATCTGAACACGAACTTGTATGCAGCACTAGGTGGTAAAATTTTTAACAACCAACGTTGGTTTACTGATTTCTATCCATCATTTACAGGCGCTGCCATGGGGACACGGGTGAAAGATTCGTGGTTGCCTACACATACCAATACGACTGTGCCTATCTTCGAAAGTGCATCGAACTTCAGCACTAATACCCAAGCTAACTCCTATTACGTTGAAGATGGTTCTTACGCTCGGATGCAATACTTAAACTTAGGCTATACTTTCCCAGCCGTAATGTTGAACCGGGTTAATTTGAGCCGTTTGAGAGTATCTGTTTCGGCAACAAACTTGTTCACTATCACAAAATATACGGGCTTAGATCCGTCTGTAGGTGGATCAGCTGATACCAATTTTGGGATCGATATTGGGAACTATCCTATTACTCGGGCTTATAACGTTGGTTTAAGCTTTGGTTTCTAAATTTTGATAAGGCGGGATGTTTTATGAGCAATCAGAACATCCTGCCAATAAAAAGACTCATATCATCTCATTTCTTAGGCTAATTGCACTATGAAAAATCTGATTACAAAGGGAACGATAGCTACGGCCATGCTGGTCATGGGTACGTTTGCCTGTAAAGACAAATTTCTGGAAGTACCGGCTACAGGCCAGCTGTCCAGCGCTCAGTTGACCTCAAAGGCGGGGCTCGACGGATTGCTGATTGGTGCCTATGCGCAATTAAATGCTCGTGGTTTTTCTCAATCAGCCAGTTCTTTCAACTGGGTACGTGGTAGTGTCTCGGGTGGCGATGCAAATAAAGGCTCTAACTCTGGCGACTTTAACGCCCTAACCCCCTATGAGACATATCAATTACTTCCCAGCAGTGGTGAAGTAAACGCAAAGTGGAACGCCATGTACGAAGGTATTTCTCGTACGAACAGTGTTCTTCGGGCATTAACTTCAGCCAGTTCGGACGTAACAGCGGCTGATAAAACCCGCCTTACGGCTGAAGCACGTTTTCTACGTGGCCATTATTACTTTGAGCTGAAGCGTGCTTTTAATATGGTTCCTTTTATTGACGAAACAGTCGATTATGGGACAGGCATTGAAAAAGTCACAAATAGTGCTGATATCTGGGCAAAGATCGAAGCTGACTTCAAATTTGCTCAGGATAACCTGCCTGCTACGCAATCGGCGGTTGGCCGTGCTAACAAATGGGCGGCTGCCGCTTATCTGGCAAAAACATACCTGTATCAGAAGAAATATACCGAAGCAAAAGCTCTGTTCGATCAGGTAATTTCTAGCGGTACTACGTCGGATGGTAAAAAATATGCCCTGCTCGATAATTATTCTGACAACTTCAATGCTGCCAAGGATAATGGTTCTGAATCGGTATTTGCTATCCAAGCAGCTGCTAATACAGGTAGCTCAGATAACGCTAACCCTGATCTGGTACTGAACTTCCCATATAACACAGGTTCGAATGGCCCTGCCGGTTGCTGCGGTTTCTTTGCTCCTAGCTTTGAACTGGCTAACTCCTTCCGTGTTGATGCGAAAGGACTTCCTTTGCTCGATGGTTCGTACAATACAGGCGCTAATCAGTTGAAAAACGACCAAGGCATTAAGTCAAGCGATCCGTTTACGCCAGATGCTGGTCCTGTTGATCCTCGCTTAGACTGGTCGTTGGGCCGCCGGGGTATTCAGTATTTAGACTGGCAGCCGCACCCAGGTCTTGACTGGATTCGTGACCAGAGCTTTGCTGGCCCTTATTCACCAAAGAAATTTGTGTTCTACAAATCGCAGGATAAAACCTTGACGGATGGTAGCTCCTGGACGGATGGCTATTCAGCGATCAACTACAACATCATTCGGT
The DNA here is from genome assembly GCF_045160025.1 of Spirosoma sp. KNUC1025. Classification (GTDB taxonomy): domain Bacteria; phylum Bacteroidota; class Bacteroidia; order Cytophagales; family Spirosomataceae; genus Spirosoma. The sequence goes on along the minus strand of NZ_CP087139.1, from coordinate 1,821,564 downwards.
ATGCAGACGTGCTGTTGATGGCGGCAGAATGCGAAATTGAAGTAGGTAGCCTAGATACAGCACTTAAGTACGTGAATATGGTTCGAACACGGGCTGCAAATCCAGCTGGTTTCGTAATTCAAGGTGGCAAACCAGCTGCCAACTACGTTATCAGCAATTACACAGCTTTTGCTGATAAAGCAGCTGCACGGACGGCGGTTCAGTTTGAGCGTAAACTGGAGCTTTCGGGCGAAGGTCACCGTTTCTATGATCTGGTTCGTTGGGGTGTCGCTTCAACGGTGTTAAATAATTTCATCACCTACGAAAGCAAGCTGCTGCCAACGGCCTATTCTGGTGCTAAGTTCACGGCGAGCAAGGATGAATATATGCCAATTCCGCAAACCCAGATCGACTATCAGGGCAAGGACATTCTGAAACAGAACCCAGGCTACTAACTTTCTGAAGTTTGTTAAAAAGCAGAAGGGCTTCTCGATCGAGAAGCCCTTCTGCTTTTTAACAAACTTCTCTAGCAATGGTTAATACTCTACAACAAAATATACTAACGTTATGGCTAATCATAAAACAACAAACCAGCCAGGCTCCAACGACTTGCAGCCCAATGCGGAGCGAACCCGCAATCAGCAGGCACACGATACAAGCAAAAATCGTCCTAATGGTGAACGTGAAATGACCAATGCCAATAAGAGTAAGCAAGGAGAAGAGGATGATCATTCAATGCAGGGCATGAGCAAAAAAGAACTTGCAGATGAGCGCGGAGGTCATGGACATTCGGGTCATAGCAGTAGCCGGAACGGTAGTCGGAAATAACTATTGATTGTCATCAGCAATGGGCTCATGAATTACCCGCGGGTAGTTCATGAGCCCATTGCAATTTTTGTAGGCCATACTGAAACGCTCTAACTTAGAGAATGCATAAATTCGTTACATTCAACTGGTTTTGTGACAAATGATGCATCATGCTCTATTTATTCTGGGCTTTACTGAATCTGGCGCTTTTTCTTATATTCGTTAGCATTTGCTTTCGAGCAGCAAAACTCATCCAGGCTAATTTGGGCTTTTTAGCGTCAGTAGTTTTTATATTTGGTCTACTATCTCTTGCCAGTGATTCGAACAATGAAACTAATGCGAACAGCTCTACGGTAAAAAAGTGGAATTTCGCCAACAAACAAGCTGTAGAAACCCTTACGTCGAAGTATGCCCATATTACCCTCGACCAGACGTGGACAACGACAACCAGTTTGGCTATTCAATTCGGACGAGAAAAAATCACTAAGAAATTACTGCCTACGGAAGCCTATTCGTCCTTGACGGGTTTTGTAGGTGGCTACGTTTGGGAGCCAGAAGCCCTATTGGTCGGTATAAAAGCAGAACAATTAACGTATCTGATAGATGGCACGCTCGAATGGAAAGTATTAGGGATGACAGTATATAATCAACATAAACGATATTCAGGCAGTATCACGGTGCAATAAACTATCTCCCAAATAGCGTACTGCTGGCGGTAGACTATTGACCTTCAGGTTTCTGAATACATTGACTCAACGAACCCTCCGCCTTCGCCCAATGTTATCTATATGGTGGCCCCTTTTCAGGTTAGCCCAACTAATCACATTTATAGACTTTATTCGTCATTAGCTGTTTCAAAAAGAGCAGCGCTATAGAATGCTTTACCCAAATACCTTAGAAACAAAATTAGGATTCGATACCATCCGCGAACGACTAAAAGATGCCTGCGTCAGTCCGTTGGGGCAGGATTACGTCGATAAGATTCGCTTTACTGATAATGTTCAACTGATTGACAAATTACTTCGTCAAACGGCTGAATTCAAGCAGATTGTCCAATACGAACCCGATTTTCCGAATAGTAATTATATTGATGTTCGCGCTCACCTGGGCCGCGCCCGCGTAGAAGGTCTGGCGCTTACCGAAGCCGAATTTTTTGACCTTAAACTAGCGTTACGTACCGTTCAGGAGTGTCTGCGATTTCTGACAAAACGGGAAGAAAGCAATAGCTTCTCCTTTCTGCGCGAGCTGGCGGGGCCGATAGGTGTGGATAAAAAACTGACCGATTCGCTCGAACGGGTTATTGATGATCGGGGAAATGTTCGGGATTCGGCATCGCCCGAATTAGCGAACATCCGCCGACGTATCATTGGCGAACAGGCCAATCTCCGTAAACGACTCGATAGCATTATACGTCAGGCCCGGCAAAATGGCTGGATTCCAGACGACCTGTCGCTTACGGTACGTGGCGGACGGCTTGTAATTCCGATTGCTGCCGAACACAAGCGTAAAATCAAAGGATTCGTTCATGATGAATCTCAGACGGGACAAACGGTGTTTTTAGAACCAGCCGAAGTCTTCGACGCTAACAACGAGATTCGCGAACTTGAATATGAGGAACGCCGGGAAATTTACCGAATCCTACTGGCGCTTACAGATCAGGTTCGACCTCATCTGGACGACTTAAAGAAGTCAATTAATTTTCTGGCACAGATAGATTTCATCCGGGCAAAAGCCAAGCTGGCCGTCCAGCTGGACGCGGTCATGCCTAAGCTTGTTGATCGGCCTTTTGTCAGTTGGACAAATGCCCGCCATCCGTTGCTGTTTTTGTCTTTTGCAAAACAAGGCAAAACGGTGGTTCCATTGAGCGTACGGCTGGATGAAAAAGCCCGCATACTGATTATTTCGGGACCGAACGCAGGTGGTAAATCGGTAGCGTTGAAAACCATTGGCCTGATGCAATATATGCTCCAGTGCGGTTTTCTGGTACCGATGGATGATTACTCGGAGATGGGTGTATTCCAGAACCTGTTCATTGATATAGGCGACGAACAATCACTTGAAAATGATTTAAGTACGTATTCATCGCACCTTACGGCCATGAAACAGTTCCTGATTGGCGCCAATAAACGGACACTGTTTTTGATCGACGAGTTTGGAACGGGTACAGAACCGGGATTGGGCGGTGCCATTGCCGAATCCATTCTGGAGGATCTGAATAAATCAGGCGCTTTCGGTGTGGTAAACACCCACTACACGAATCTCAAAGTGATGGCCGACAAAACCGCTGGCTTAATTAATGGGGCTATGCGTTTTGATGGTGAACATCTGGAACCGCTCTATCAGCTGGAGATTGGACGTCCGGGTTCGTCATTTGCTTTCGAAATTGCGCAGAAAATTGGCTTGCCGAAAGGCGTCATTGATCGGGCGAAGGAAAAACTGGGTAATCAACAGGTAAACTTCGAGAAACTGCTAAAAGAGCTGGATATTGAAAAGCGGGTTTTCTCAGAGAAGAATCTCGAAATCAGTATCAATCAGCGGAAACTGGCTCAGCAACTCGCCGAATATACCGCCTTGAAAACCCGCCTTGACAATGAGCAGAAGAAGATTGTAAATGATGCCAAACAGAAAGCAAAAGCGCTGGTTCAGGAAGCCAATCAACGGATTGAAACCACCATTCGGGAGATTAGGGAAAATAAAGCTGAGCGCGATGCCACGAAGCAGGTCCGGCAGGACCTGGAACGGTTTGAGCAGAAAGAATTAAAACCAGAAACTCTGGTTGTTGAAACGCCAAAACAAACGGAGGACGAATTCGAGAAAGATAATGGCACCATTGCGGTTGGCAGTTACGTCCGGATTACGGGCCAGAATGCCATTGGCGAAGTGCTGTCGATACGGGGTAAGGATGCCGAAATACGTATCGGTGACTTAAAATCGAACGTAAAATTGAGCCGACTTGAAAAAGTCAGCAAGAAAACGTTTAAAGAAGCTACCGAAACACGCGACGACCGCCCACGCAGCCAGGGTATGGATATCAATGAGAAAATGCAGAATTTCAGCTTTAATCTTGATATCCGGGGTAAGCGGGGCGAAGAAGCCCTGGGCGAAGTAGACCGGTTCGTTGACGATGCACTGATGCTGGGCTATCCTGAATTACGAATCGTTCATGGGAAGGGAGATGGAATTCTCCGAACGCTGGTACGTAATCATCTGCGGGGCTATAAGCAGGTTGGCAAGATGGAGGATGAACACGCTGACCGGGGTGGCGCTGGCGTTACAATCGTTAAAATGAAATAACCAGTACAGCCTTCCGTTTCGTGTCAATTTCAGAAACGGAAGGCTGTATATAAAACTACATACAACTTGATGAAAGCAGTAATTTTCGACATGGATGGTGTGATTGTTGATACAAACCCACACCACCGAACCGCCTGGCGGGAGTATTATCAACGTAATGGCAAACTGCTTAGCGACGATGATTTCGTGCAGTACGTTTCGGGCAAACACAATAACGATATCGTTGCGCACCTGTTTGCCGGCCAGACTCTGGAAACCAGTGAAGTGCTTCGGCTGGCTCGAGAAAAAGAAGCGCTGTTCCGGGAATTGTACCGACCTGTTATTACCCCTGTAGCGGGCCTGGTTGAGTTTCTGAAAGCGTTGAAAGAAGCGGGTATTCTTACAGCTGTAGCTACTTCTGCCCCTGTCGAAAACCTTGATTTTGTAGTCGACGCCCTCAATATCCGTCCGTATTTTGATGCGTTGCTGAATGAAAGTATGGTAAATCACCCAAAGCCAGACCCGGAAATTTACCAGAAAGCAATGGCCATTCTTGGGGTCGAACCGGCCGAGAGCGTCATTTTTGAGGATTCAATGACAGGTATCCAGGCCGCTAAAGCTTCGGGAGCTTCCGTCGTTGGCATGGCCACCACACAGTCGCCCGATGAATTACGTCCCTTTGTAGATGACGTAGCAACTGATTTTACGGAGTTAACGCTTGACCGATTACAACGGTTGATTAAGGTTTTTTAACATGGGGTAAAGGCATCAATCTGTATTTTTGTACGTAACGAAATTGCTAACTCGATTCCTCTTTTACTCCAATAAGCTCTTTTCCAGCTCTATGCCCTATAAACTCCTCTTAACTACTCTCCTTGCCAGCTTTTTGAGCTGGCCGGGTAGTGTATGGGCACAGGGTAAATACGTAATTGGTACCGTCGTTGACCAGACAACCAAACAGGGCGTAGATAATGTGACGGTGGTGAACCAACGTACCCGTCAGCGCGCTCGTACGAATGCTTCGGGGCGTTTTTTTATAACAAGTCAACCCGGCGATTCTCTGATTCTAACCAGCCAGCTCTATAATCGAGTTGGCATTCGGTATGATGGCTTAGAAAATCCGACCATTGTGGCCCGCGCTTTGCCCCCTATGCCCTACCGTGTGGTCGATCTGGCGGAGGTCACTGTAACCGGGAAACGCTATGAAGAAGTGAAGCGGGAAATTCAGCAAATCCTCGATGAGCCTGTTGCATCAAAGAAGGTAACCGGCGAACAAACACTTGACCGGCTAGCCGATGGGGCGGGCGTTACGTTGCTATACGAAATGTTTGGGAAGCGCCCCAAATCCGATCGGAAAGCCTATTATATCATGCAGCAGGATCGTCGGCATGCTTTAGCCGTCGAGCGATTCCGGCTCCTGGTGGAACAATCGACTAACCTAAAAGCCGACGAAATTGACCGTTTCTTCGACTTTTGCGATTTAGACGATGATTTTTTACTCAAAGCTGAAGATTACGATCTTATTAATACCATTCAGCAGTTACGCAATCGTTACCGTGACGGCTTTAATCGCCCCAGTCGGATTTCACCCGATCCGGCGCAGTCGGCACCGAAGCCGAAGTCCCGCTGAGGACCGTAACCTGATTTCCTACCTGAATCCTTCCTTCTTTTATTACTTTTGCCGTCAATCCTCCGTGGCCCCTCATGGCATTGTAGCCACCCGGTCCCAGCGCAGTTTCCATTTTAGAGCAGGGATGACACTGGCCAGTAACTTTTAAAATAACCTCACCGATTTGTAGTTGATGGTCCTTCAGAGCCAGTAAGTTCAACCCTGATATAACAATATTTCTACGTAACAGCCCCGGATCGAGGGTGTTACGCCCCGTAAGCGCGGCAACTACAGGCAAATGTTCAGCCTGAATAAGGGTTACGTGCCGGTTGCCACTTTGACCACTGTAGTGATCCCCGATAATTCCCTTTTTCTCCGATACGTCAATAGCATTCACCACCTCAACAGCTTCCCGCCGTTCGGGCCGAATACCAATCCACTCTACCCGTCCTGGCCGGGGAAATACGTCGAAGAGATCTTTAATGTTCTGCACCGGGATTTAATTGATTTATTTAACAGAGATTGGTTTTACTATTAAAACGGCTTAAACGTTTCTTTCAGCTCAAAAACTGACGTATTTTACTTCTCTTCCAGAAAGCCCAAACAACCTCACTAAAATTTTCTGAAGACAAAATCTGGGCAATCATTAGTATCAAAAAAATCCCGGTTTGGTTTACCGCCCGAATTTCATTGTTGTGCCTATTCGAAAGCCTAACCCCTGGTACGTTGCATCCTGCCACTGCGAAATGATTTCAACCCGAAAAAAGGGCAATACCTGCGGAATAAGACCATCCAGACCATAACCAATCTCGGTATAATTTTTAGACGAAGGCGTAGCGAGATAATGCACAAACAGATTTTCCTTTAATCCGATCAGGCGAACCAGTGTAAGCTGCGTAACCAGAAACTTACGGAACTCGGCTAACACATGCCCCTCTGCAAAGCGGTTGGCGGTGCTGTATTGATAGTACGGCAACAACCGATAACTCGACACGGCATCGCCCTGCTGAAAGAAAAACTCATTTCCGGCAAAATGTTTAAAATCAGGAAAGTACAGTTTCCGGTTCGTCAGGAACGTACCCGCGCTGAACTGATAATTTAACCGACTTCGGATTCCGGTTTCGAACGAATGGCTGATGCTCGCCTGTAAAAAATCGTAGTCGACATCGGCCATACCTTTTCGATAGTTCAAGGTCAGCAAAGGAGCATCATTGTCACGACGGGCAATACGACGCCCGTTGCGAATCACGTACTGCGTTGCGCCCAAACGTCCCGATGCCGTCAGATTCAAAACCAGTGCGTTATGATTAGGGAAAGCCGTTGTCGGCACTTCTACATTGTCTGGCCGATTAGGCGTGAAGGTTCGGCTTTTCCAATTAATCCAGGGCTTAAGATCTTCGCGGTAATTGGCTAGTTCGGTCCGCTGTGCATAATCCAGGCTTCCCGAGAACGTAATGCGGTTTTTAAACGCCGACGTACTGACGCTCAGGTTCAGAAAATCTTTCTGGTAAAGTTTTATGAAATTCTGCTCGAAAAGTAATGTTGTCAGCGAGTTCAGAAACGGACTCATCGGATTATCAGGATTAAACTGATATAGGTACCGCCCGCCGGATACACCAATACGAGTTGTTTTGTACTGGTAACTAGCCTGCCCATAACCAACAAATCCTTTTCGACCAAACTGATACCGCCCCGATCCGCCAATATTCCATTCGCCAAGTGGGATTTGCGTAAACCGATTCACTGAGTCTATTTTCTTCCGGTAACGTAGATTAAGCCCTCCTTCCAGCGTGTACCCTTCAACAGTGTTGTACTCAATCTGTGCCAAAGGACTTGTGTAGATCAGAGACGCTTGTTTGTTGAGTCGCCAGGTATAGCCACTTAGCAACTGCCCCGGCGAAAACTTATTAGTCGATTTTTTCTTGGTACTGTCCCGTTTGGCGCGCTGGGTTGTGTCGGTTCCCGGCGCTTTAATCTCCCGGATCAGCCCAAGGCTATCGGCTTTTCGGTAGCTTTTGCTTTCAGCCGTTGTCAGCGGCACCGAACGTAATGAATCCCAGAACACGTTGGAGCGTTTACGAGCCAGCGAGTCCACAACCAGCGAGTCGTCGCGCACAACCGTTACGTCCTCTTTTCGTTTTTTACGGGCCTGCTTCTCCTGCTTTTCATATTCTTTCACCATCTGGCGCAGGTTTTTGGTCGAAAACTCCTTCTGTTTCTTTACCAACTCATCGAGTTGCTGCCCTTTAATATCGCCTTTCGACAACGTTTGTGCGGGTGGTCCTTTCTTCTCATCGGCTACCTCAATATCCTCGACAAATGCCGGATTTACGACAAATTCAGAAAAGGTCAGATTCCGAATGTAATAGCCCGTTGCCTTCACGCCTAAGTAAGAGCCACTGCCGTTATACCGCTGATTGGTAGGCATCCAGACGCCCTGAACTGGGCTACATATGTGCCGCATAGTAAATGAGATGCCAATGTTGTTCACCGTTTCCAGCTGCAAACTGTGGATAGCCCAGGTATTTTCGAGAATATAAAGTATGCCCCGAAACACGCCTTCACCGTACTGCCGCGGAATAACCTGAATTTTGCTCACCTCCACCGGCTTTCCATCGGGGCCATTTTCGCGAAATGTGCCTTTGTACTCAAATTTGTAATAGGCAAACGCTTTTGGCGATAAGGGCGAGACGGCCCCTCCCACCGTCGGGTTATAAAAGCTAGCGTTGTAAAACTGATTGGGACTCAGAAAATCACCCTGTGAATTTCGATTGGCAATAATCCGCTGCCGATACGTATTGGGCTGACTGAATGACACTTCGGCCACGGTCTCGTTCAGAATCGGTACGCCGACTTTAAAATTAAAATCCCGCTCGGCTTCTTTTAACTGCTTGCGAAACGCCATCTCGGCCAGGTTGGGCAAGTCTTCTACCGTAACGGACGATTTTGTGTAAACGCGGGCTTTAAATCGCTGTACCTGTAGCTGATGAAACCGGCTTTTGGCAATAGCCCGGCGCATGATCGTGTAGGCTGGATCTTCGTTACCCGCTTTGGCCTGTACTTCCTCCAGCCGGAATGCCTGTTCTTCCAGGGTTGCATCCAACGTACTGAAGCCCGTTGCAATATCGACCGGTTTTTGTATCGTCTGAAAACCCAGGTATTGAAAAACAATATCGTACTTGCCGGGTGCCAGCGCGATTTCGTACCGGCCTTCAGCGTTAGTAATCGTGCCATTTGGTGTGCCTTTTACAATAACAGCCGCGAAAGGCAGTACGTCGCCCTGCTTGTTTTTGACCGTGCCCCGTAAGCCTGTACTGCTCGTTTGAGCGAGGGTTAGCGGAGCGTTAAGACAAATCAACAGAAATAGTAAGATAGATTTCATGCCACAAAGGTGGTGGAGCTATTCGAGTAGATGCCTATGCAAGTAAATACGTTGCGTTGGCTTTTGTTAAAAAACTATAACGTCTTTATGTATCTTGCCTGAAACTGCATCAACCTGACTCATATGCCAAAATCAATACGCTTCTTGCTCAATTTATTTATTTTTTCGATAGGTCTGACAACGGCTCTCGCCCAGCCCTCTCCCTCCAGCGTTTTGCCAGAGCGCGAACGTGCCCGGGTTATCGACGAAATTCTGGAAGATCGCTTCGCAAATCTGCTTCCCCAACTGATGCGCCGTGAGGGAATCGACATGTGGATTATTATCTCCCGCGAGTATAATGAAGATCCAGTTTTAAGAACCATGCTGCCCAGTACGTGGCTTTCGGCCCGCCGACGTACGATAATGGTTTTCTTCGATACGGGGAAGGAGATTGAGAAGCTGGCCATTGCCCGCTACGACGTCGGCAACCTGCTGAAAGGGGCCTGGGATATCGACGTCCGACCGAATCAATGGGAAGCGCTGGCAAAAACAATTGAAGATCGAAAACCAAAGAAAATTGGGCTAAACATATCAACGAATTACGGCCATGCTGACGGATTGTCCTTTAGCGAGCACGAAGAGTTTCTGAAAAAGTTACCGGCTGATTATCAGAAACGTATCGTTTCGGCTGAGAAACTTGCTGTTGGCTGGCTCGAAACCCGCACTGAAAAGGAAATGGCCATTTACCCGCTTATCTGTCGGCTGTCGCACCAGATTATTCAGGAAGGATTTTCGGAACAGGTCATCCAGCCGGGCGTAACGACGACCGACGACGTAGTGTGGTGGTTCCGTCAGCGCATTACCAGTTTAGGGCTCGATACGTGGTTTCACCCAACCGTCGATGTTCAACGCGCCGACAATACCGATTTCAATCATTTACGGACGTTTTCAAAACGCCCCGATAAGCAGGTAATTATGCCCGGCGATTTACTGCATGTTGATTTCGGAATTACGTATCTCCGCCTGAATACCGATCAGCAGCAACATGCCTACGTACTGCGCCCCGGTGAAACTGACGTTCCTGAATCCATCAAAGCCGCTTTTAAGCAGGGGAATCGGCTACAGGACATTCTGACGGAACAGTTTAAACTTGGCAAAACGGGCAATCAGATGCTTCTGGCCGCTCTCGAACAGTCGAAGAAAGAAGGCATAAACGGCACGATCTATACGCACCCCATTGGCGTTCATGGTCACGCGGCCGGTCCAACAATCGGTCTGTGGGACCAGCAGAAAGGCGTTCCCGGTGCTGGTGATTATCCCCTGCTTGCTAACACGGCCTATTCTATCGAGCTGAATGCGGCAGTAGAGGTTCCTGAGTGGAAAAAAATAGTACGTATTATGCTCGAAGAAGACGGTTTTTTCGATGGACAGAGTTTCCGCTACATTGATGGCAGACAGACGGAAATCTATACAATCCCGAGAAAATTAGGCTACGTAAAATAACCATTAACGATAGCCACGTAGCAGTACGTGGCTATTTTGTTGTAATCGGTGAACCATCCCGGATTTCTTCGTTGGCAGCCGCCACAAAGTGATCGCCTTCGGTAAGCTGTCCGAATACTTCTATTTTATCGTCAGCCTCAATTCCTTTCTTAACAGGCACCCATTCCGCTTTCTGATCTTTTACCCGAATCAGGAAAACGCCGGTCGTTGAGTTGACAACAGCCGATTTTGGCACAACAAACGTACTGCTTTTGGTTGGCAGAGGTACGTTAACTTCAGCAATCATACCTGGCAACAGCTTTTTATTGTCGTTCAATACGTCGACCTCGACCCGTTCCGACCGCAACCGTTTGTCGAGAGCACCCGACATTCGCTTTACCTTGCCGGTGAATTTCTTATCGGGGAAAGTTTTGACTGTAAAACTTACTTCATCGTTCTGATCGACATAACCCGTGTAAGCTTCCGGGACAGCAATGACCAGACGGAGTCGCTTTTGCTCTGTCAGAACAAACAGCGGAAATTCAGAACCTTTACCAGCGGGACCTATATAGGCACCGGTGCTGGCGTTACGTGCACTGATAATTCCATCGAAGGGAGCGCGGATTTCCAGGTATTTTTTCAGATCGCCGACTTCCCGATACGCAGATTTGGCAGCTTCCAGTTGAGCAAGGTCGGCGTTACGTTTAGCCAGCGCCTGATCGACATCATTTTTTGAAACAGCCCCCGAAAATTTACTGGCTTCCAGAATGCGCTCGTAATTGGCTTTGCTGGCGATGGAAAGGGCTTCCTGTGCTTTCAGTTTTGAATCGGCCGAGGCTAGTTGTGCGCTTAGTTCGGGCGCTTCGGCCAGAGCAAGTAGCTGGCCTTGCCGTACTTCTGAGCCAACATCGACGTTCAGCGATTTAATAAACCCACTTACTTTTGCATAAATATCAACATCCCGAAAGGCGACCAGTTCGCCCGGTATTTGTAAGGAAGATGATAATTTGTCTTTTTTAAGTGTAAATACCTCCGTAGCGGCCGGCGTTTCGGCTTTCTCTATTTCACTCGCTTCTGCTTTACTTTCAGGAGAATGACAATTGGTTGCTATTGTAGCCAGCAATAGACTACCTGTAAGGATAAGTAGACTGCGTACTGGTCTATGAATTAGCCGTTTCATACGAGGTTGGAATGTAATATTTGCTTTCTTTATCTTCAGGATCAAGCGAGACAGATTCGGTCGTTGTTTTACCCTGTACCCAGGCAAAAGCTAATGGCAGGATGAACAGAGCAGCAAAAGTTGAGGCTATCAAACCTCCAATAACCGCACGACCAAGCGGAGCTGCCTGCGAGCCACCTTCACCCAGCCCCGACGCCATCGGAATCATACCGACCACCATCGCTACGCTGGTCATCAGAATTGGCCGTATGCGTACTGAAGCGGCTTCCCGCGCTGACAACAAGGCATTTCCGTTTCTCATGCGAAGTTCTTCCGCATTGGTTACCATCAGAACCGCGTTGGAAATCGATACGCCCACCGACATAATCATCCCCATATACGACTGCAGGTTGAGCGTAGAGCCCGTAAGCATGAGCAGCGAGAGCGACCCGACCAATACAGCAGGAACCGTGCATAAGACAACCAGCGACACTTTGAAGGATTGAAAATTAGCGGCCAGCATCAGGAAAATAACGACAATAGCCGTAAGAAGGCCCGTTTGCAGGCTGTCGAGCGTATCGATCAGTACTTGTGTTAGTCCCTGCATTTTTACCGTTAATCCCCGGGGCAGTTCCCCTAATGAATCAATGGCTTTCTGGACATCTCTGGCAGCTGTTCCTAAATCCATGTCATTGAGGTTAGCCGTCACGGACAGCACGGGTATGGCTCCTATGTTGTCGTTTTCGCCATACGTAGTACCTTTCTGCAACGTAGCCACATCGCTCAAAACCGGGCGGTTCGTGTTTGGCAGTACCGGAATTTCGCCCAGATCGTTGATGCTTGTCATCCGATTTTCAGGAACCTGTACCTGAACACTATAGCTCTGGCTTGTTTTCGGGTCAATCCACACACTTTTTTCGGTATAGCGCGATGAAGACGTTGCCGCTATCAGCGAACGCGAAATAGCCGAAATATCCGTCCCCAATTGAGCCGCGCGCGTCCGGTCGACGGTTACGTTTATGGTTGGGTATTTGGTAGCCTGTCCAATCTGAACATCGCGTAGGTACGGAATTCGATTCAGCTTGGCAATTACCTTATTGGCAAATTCTTCGTTCTGTTTTTTGTTTTTCCCCGACAGCTTCACTTCAATAGGCGTGGGAGACCCCTGGCTGAGAATTTTGTCGGTTAGTTCGATTGGTTCAAACGAGAGCTTAACATCAGGCAGCGATTTCTTCATGCTGGCTCTGAACTTGTCCTTCAGTTCATCCAGATCCACGTCGTACTCTTCTTTCAAACTCACCTGCAATACGCCCTCCTGTGGTCCTGCCATAAACAGGTAAATGGGACTCGTTGAGAATTGGGCTCCGTGCATTCCGACCATGGCGGATGTAATCTCGACATTTTCTTTACCGACCAGCTTGTTCAACACATCAATGGTTTTCAACATGGTCGCTTCGGTTTTTTCCAGACGTGTTCCGTCCGGATTTCGCAAACGTACCTGAAACTGTCCACCGCTTACTTTTGGCAATACATCCCGACCAATGGCTGTAATCAGCAGAAACGCGATACCTAATGAGCCAATCACATAGATCAGGACAATTGGTTTTCGATATGGAAGTGTACGACCAATAAATCGCACAAAACGGGCTCTGGTACGTTCGAAAAGACTGATTTTACCGTTATTGTCCATATCAATCCGGTGCGCCAGCTTTTCTTTTTGCGTCAAAAGGTCGTCGTGTTCGTTTTTGCCGTTAAGCCCTGCTTTTCCATTGGCTTTTATTACGTGTCCATTTACGGCTTCGTGTTTTGTGGCTTGTCCATTACTAACCGGGTGATGTTCTTTCATCATCCAGTTGGCCAGCACCGGAACCAACGTCTGTGCCATCAGGTAAGACGTGATCATTGAGAAACCAATCGCCAGGGCTAGCGGCAGAAACAGGGCTCCCGGTATACCCGTCATAGTAAAAGCGGGCGCAAATACGGCCAGAATACAAAACAGAATCAGCAATTTGGAAAAGGCGATTTCCTTACAGGCGTCCCAGATGGCCAGCGCTTTGGGTTTGCCCATATCCATATGCTGGTGAATGTTCTCAATCGTTACGGTACTTTCATCGACCAGAATCCCGATGGCCAGAGAAAGGCCACTTAAGGTCATGATATTGATGGTCTGCCCAAACAACGAGAGAAACAAAACACCCGAAATGATACAGGTCGGAATGGTAATGATTACGATAAGCGCCCCGCGTAAATCCCCCAGGAAAAGCAATACCATCAGGCCGGTCAGAACAGCCCCAATAGCGCCTTCCGTCATTAGGCTTTTCACAGCATTGATTACATATACCGATTGATCGAAGGTATAGGTTAGCTGTACGTCTTCTGGCAGCAACGCCTGAAAACGTGGCAAGGCAGCTTTTAGGTTTTGAACGACTTCCCAGGTTGATGCATCGGCTGACTTGGTAATTGGCAAATACACCGAGCGTTTACCATTCACCAGAACGTATCCCTGCGTTATATCAGCTCCGTCTTCGATAGTTGCTACGTCTTTCAAATACAGATTTTGAACCGTTCCGGTGTAGAGCGGAATATTGCCGAAATCCTCAATATTCTTGACCGTGGTGTTGGCCGGTGTAAAATAGTTCAGATCGCCAACCCGCACGTTTCCGGCAGGTGTTGCCTGATTATTGATACGTAATGCAGCCACCAGCTGATCCGGGGTCAGGTTATGCGCTCGCAGTAATTCAGGGTCGGCCTTAATAACAATTGAGCGGGAATTTCCACCAAATGGCGCTGGCGACACCAATCCGGGAATAGAAGTGAACCCCGACCGGATATAAACGTTAGCCAAATCCTGCAACTCATTATTACTACGTTTCGGGCTACTCAACACCAGTTGCCCAACGGGTAAGGTAGAGGCATCGAAACGCAAAATGAACGGTGGCTGTGATCCGGGCGGAAAGCTGGACTGCGCCCGGTTTGAATAAGCAGATACTTCAGCCGCTGCCTGCGCCATATTGGTGCCTTCGTAAAACGACAGTTTCAGGAGCGTAATACCCTGAATGTTTTTCGTTTCGATGCTTTTTACGCCCGATACGTAGAGCAGCAGGTTCACGTACTGTTTCCCAAAGAACGATTCCATCTGGTCGGGGGTGTACCCACCAAATGGCTGAGAAATATAGATGACGGGTAAGTTTAGATTCGGGAATATATCAATCTTGATAGAACGAACGGCACCTATACCGAAGTAGAATAAACTAGCAACAATAACCAGAATCGTGATTGGCTTTCGTAACGCAGCTCGGATTAAATTCATCTTACATTAAACCATCTTAAATTGTTGAGTCAGCCGTGGGAATTTATTTTTAAACTTCCTGACTATCCAAAAGGCTTATCCTATAAAACCCAATTTTTTCCATAATCCATCACATATACGTGTAGATCTTCCTGAAAGTTAACACATTTGACCGGTAAATCTGCTGTCTCATCTTACTCTTTCAGAGAGCGTTACGTATGCAATTTCCACACGGAATAATCTATTTGCCTAACTCTGTTAAGTAAAACTGCTCATATTCTATTACGTTTATTAACTGGCAAAAAGGCTATAGAAATCAGAGGAAAAATAAAGGTTCATAGCCACCAACCGTATTTTACAGGCAAGCAATTCATTTACGAAAATTACCCAAAAAAGCCTGCCTTTTTTGAGCGCTTGTTATTGCATTAAATTTGCCTTAACCCAACGCAAAAAGAGGTGCCGGATTTTTCAACCCGGCACCTCGAAATACTATAACCCTAAATGGACTAGGCCAATCGGTTGATACAGTTCAAATCTTCAAAAGCGATTTTCAGCCGTTGCACCATGCTTTCTTCGCCCTTACGCAACCAGACACGAGGATCATAGTATTTTTTGTTTGGCGAATCAGAGCCTTCAGGATTACCCAGCTGCGATTGCAGGTACCCTTCTTTTGCCTGGTAATATTTCAGAATCCCTTCCCACATAGCCCACTGCATGTCGGTATCGAGGTTCATCTTCACGGCACCGTAGCGGATAGCCTCCCGGATTTCTTCCCGGCTTGACCCCGACCCACCGTGGAATACAAAATTCACGGGTAGTGGACCAGTATTGAATTTCTCCTGAATGTATTTCTGCGAGTTATCCAGAATAATGGGCGACAGTTTTACATTGCCTGGCTTATACACACCGTGTACGTTTCCGAAAGCAGCCGCGATGGTAAAGTTTGGCGAGATTTTGCTCAATTCTTCATACGCATAAGCCACTTCTGAAGGCTGTGTATACAGTTTCGAATCGTCAACATCCGAATTATCTACACCATCTTCTTCACCACCTGTTACGCCTAGTTCAATTTCGAGTGTCATACCAATTTTGGCCATACGCTCAAAATACTTGGCACATATCTCAATATTTTCCTCGATTGGCTCTTCCGATAAATCGAGCATATGGGAAGAATATAAAGGCTTACCCGTCTGCTCGAAATGTTTTTCGCCAGCAGCCAGCAGGCCGTCAATCCAGGGAAGGAGTTTCTTGGCACAGTGGTCGGTATGTAGAATCACAGGAACACCGTATAGTTCAGCTACGTGATGAATATGCAACGCCCCTGAAATGGAACCGGCAATGGCTGCCTGTTGCTTATCGTTTGGCAGGCTTTTACCAGCATAAAAGATACCACCGCCGTTTGAAAACTGAATGATAACCGGCGAGTTAACAGCTTTAGCCGTTTCTAATACGGCATTAACAGAATTTGTCCCGACAACGTTGACCGCGGGAAGGGCGTAATCATTTTCGTTTGCGTGACGGAAAAGTTCGGTAACGCCTTCGCCGGTTACAACACCGGGGGCAAAACGGGTGGCTACTTCGCTCATGATTAGGGATGATTTTTGGATTCGTTCAAGAAATAGTTTACCGAAAAAGCGACCGGCTAACCTATTCGATTTCAGCAGGTAAAGTTGGGGATATTGCGAAAAAAATACTAATTATAACGCATGCTTTACCTGGAAAGCACAGATAATTATGACAATATCTCTTTTTGTCTATCGCTTATACAAGTACCTATTTTAGAAAAAATCGTTAATATAATTTAATTGGTATTGACTATTTTCCGAATGCTGAGGAACGTACCGACACTATTCTGATACAGTGTACCCGCATCTACAGCAACACTTCCCGTAAGTTGCAACCCGCCAAGAATAGACAATGGAACTACTACACCTGCATACCCGGAAAACTGATTGCGGACGGGTGTGAAAGGGGCATTATACGTACCAAAATTACGGCTGTATGATAGCTTGATCTGATAACTGATGGGAGCCGCTAAGGCGCTGCCATTCACGGGTAAACTGCCGGATATACCTGTATGGAAAACATATACCCGGTTATTTGCCGTAAATGTTCCAAACGGGTACTGATCTTTAGGACCTAAAGCAGGGGGTATAAAGGGCGTACCAATTGTATGCTGGCGATAGGCCCAACCATCTCTGAACTGCTGGTGGTTAAAATAATCATCCTTACCACGTCGCTTCGCATCTTCAAGTATAAAATCGGGGCCACCCTGGCTGGTGGTATTTAGAAATTCAAACAAAATATCCCGCACGATTGCATTATCATCATTCCGACGTATTCGTACGCCATTCAGCCCATCTGCGATATTAATGAGGTAAAATAGAGAACCGTCATCGTAGAGACTTTGTCGATACACATACAATGTATACCGCGCTAAGTCGATCTCTGCCGCGATGTCTACTGATCCAAGGTGATTTCCAACCCGATTTGTCAAATCAAAATAGTTATATTCAGATATGTCTTTACTCTTTGGATAGAGGGTTGATACTACGTAAAAATAATTCAGCAGCCCTGACGGTAGTTCGCCACTAGGCTGAATCGTACCGGGAATATTATCAGGACTAGCTTTCCCTCCCCATACAGCCTGATGATTTAATCCAGCATAAAAGCGCATAAAATCACGCTGATGGCCAAACCTCAGATACAATGATTTTTGGTGAAGCATTGGATTTTGGATATACCCTTTCGCATCCATATACCCATGAGCGAATGTTCCCTGAATAGCGACCCACCCTTTTGTAAAACCAATTGGTGTAAAGTTTGGAATAGATATCTGAATTTTGGGTAATGGCATTGCGTTGCCCGACCAGGCATACGAACCTGTTGATAATGTTGAATCCGCCAGGCCAAACTTCTCCCGCCGACGCCCCACGTAAAGCTCCCAGATTCCTCTACGTACTTTTACATATGCTTCAGGCAATAACACATTGTGTTCATAGGACAACCCATTTTGTGTACCATTCACCACCACATTAATGCCATACCCTACAGCAAAATTGGAATCTCGCCAACGGCCAGTGCTCTGACGACTGGTGTCATATTCGCTGTAGATACCCGCCCGAAATGTTGCTACAGGCGACCGGTTGGGAACTATGCCGTACTGATTAGCGCGTAACCAGAATGGAGTTTCTGTTGATGAGGAAAGGTAGGTACCTGCTTCAGCAACGTATTGAGTAGGCTTGCGGACAGGCTGAGCTTGTAAACAACAGGAGGCAATCACAAATAGAATTAGCGTGCATAAGCAACCTGGCTTTGAGCAAGTTCGCATTGAGTGCTGGATAAGGTGAAAAACGGATTACAATTATAACGCTTCCCTTCAATCTTTATAAATATGTCACTATTTATTTAGGCTATAGTATATAATGAATAAGAAGACCCGTATCTAAATACGGGTCTTCTTAACTGGAAAGCAATACCTGTTGTTATTTTTTCACAAGTCGAGTCGTCGCTTTCTGCTGATTTGCTTCAAGAATAGGAATATAAATTCCTGGACTAGCCATTTGGGGTTTCCATTCAAGGCGATGCTGCCCGGCGGTTTGGCTCTCTTCATTTACTAATCTTTCAATTATTTTACCTTGTGCATCCACTATCCACATATTCACCTTGCCATCAGCCGGCAAATAATAATCAATAGTGGTTGTATGTTCAAAGGGGTTAGGGAAGGCGGTTAATTGCAGTTTAACATCGCCTTCTTTGCCTATTGTAACCGGTTTTATATTGGCGGTAAAAATGCTTCCCCTACGTGCTTCAAAGCCTGGCATCATCACTATAGAACTACCAGCCCTATATTCCACATTTGTGGCGGCAGCTACGGTATTAACAGCTTCAATGGTTGCCACAGCCTGCTCAAGGTACTTTCCTTCTTTTTCATAAGCTACCACTACCCGTAATGATTGTTGAGCCACCTGGGCTGAGCTAAACAGCGTTATGAAGCACCCGAATATTGCTAAAAAATATCGCATCTTATTTATGTTTTTTTACCTGCAGTTTATTAATACGTCTTTCCAAACTCTCACTCTTCTGCTTCAGCGCATCATTCTGCTTTTTAAGCTCAATAACATAGAGCGTGAGCTCCTCAACTTTTTCAAGGAGCTTCGCCTGCATTTTACCGACATCAACTCCTTCACTGACAACTTCCTCTGCCGATGGCACGCCAGGAAGGTGTTTCTCACGATTGATGTACTGTTCTACTTCGCCTAATCCACGCAGTTGATAACCATTTTCAAACACTCGATCTGACCAGTCGCTTGTGCTCTTTACAGCCACTTTCACTTTTTCCGTTAAAATCCCTTCTGCTACATATAGTCGATAGCCAGCTGGCGTTTTGCTGACACCAGAACCGATGATTACTCCCCCGGTATTTGCATTCTGTATATTACCTCCATCAGTCTGCCATAAACTACTTACATCAGTTGCTACCCGCCCCGACCCATTAATACTTCCTAACACAACATCACCGTTTGCGTTGACAGTTAAAAACTTGGTTTGATTCAGTAAAGTAGTTGTTGTACCTAAACTAGTTAGCCGCAAACCCGAAACACCCGACGTACCCGAAACGACTTCCAGCTTAGCGGCAGGAGCAGAAGTACCTATTCCAACGTTAACTGCGTTAGCTCCATTGCCTCCAAGTACTAACGCATTTGATATAGTTACCTGTGCATTATTACCAATAGCTGTTGAGTTACTTATATTACCGGCAGAGGAAGGCACAGAGGTATTATTTCCAATGAAGGTATTATAGGAGCCAGTTGTTACATTTAATCCAGCGTACCGACCGATACTTGTATTTCCACTACCAGAACTATTATGAAGTGCAGACCCATCGCCAATAGCCGTATTACCTACTCCTATTGTAGAACCGGTTCCAGCGCTGTTGCCCATATACAAATTATAACTTCCTGTTGTGTTCCCAAACCCTGACTGCTGGCCTAAAAATAAGTTTCCTAGTCCAGTCGTGTTATTAGCACCAGCTGAAAGACCAACAAATACATTATAACTACCCGTTTTATTTTTCTCTCCAGCTCCAAATCCAACAAATGTATTAGATGCTCCCGTGTTACTAACGCCTGAGTTTGCTCCTACAAACGTATTTTGCACAGCACCTCCATTAGATGAGCCAGCAAGTGATCCAACAAAAGTATTGTTAGACCCTGTTGAATTATTTCCACCTGCATCGGCCCCAACAAATGTATTGTTGTTACCTTGTGAGTTCGTGTAGCCAGCTCCGGAGCCTAAAAATGCATTATGATTGCCGGAATAGTTTAAATAACCAGCTCGATCACCCACGAAAGCATTGTTGTAGCCATTATAATTAGTGTATCCACTCTGTGCTCCTAGAAAAGTATTATTATTCCCGTTAGAATTACTGAACCCCGCACCAAAACCGATAAAAGAATTTTGTTGCCCGGCCGAATTCTGATTTCCAGCAAAAGCCCCTAAAAAGACGTTTTGGGTGCCTGCCATATTCATCGAGCCTGTACCGCGTCCAATAAATAAATTACTAGCCCCCGACATATTTGCATTCCCAGCGCCCACCCCTACTAAGGTATTATCCGATCCTGGGGTGGTAGACGATGGGGTGGTAGCCACATAATTAGTTTGGGAGAATCCCAAAAAAGATACCAGCAAAAAATTAGCTGCAAGTAGGAGTTTTATCATAATAATTACATTCTCCAAAATTGGAATTTGGCTTTTTTTAAACAATTTGATAGGTAAATATAATTATAAAACATAACGATTTTCATTTAACTCATGTCCTTACCCACACTGAATGACACTATTTATTACTAAAAACAAACATTAACTATATTTAACTAAAATATTGTGATATTTAGCTAAAAATTATATACATTAATATGAAATTAATTACTTAAGAAAGTATGAAATGGCTTGTTTTTAACACAATAGCATTATGTACTCTGATCTCTACGCTATCAGATTTATCATATGAAGATGCAAATAAAATAAATTTTATCTATCCACGACAGGAAGGAAGATCACCAATTCTGCCACCAATAAGCTCAAATTGGGTAGCTACAGATGGTCTTGGCCGAACTCTGCCTTCGTACGCGGCAACCGGTGGTTTTAAGAATAATAAATATGTGGGCATATTCTACTTTCTATGGCATGGCCAATACAATGATAAAGCAGTATATGATATTTCATCCATAACCAAATCAAATCCAACAAATCCAAAATTTGGTCCAGAAGGAGCATTCCATTGGTGGGGAGAACCAGAAGTAGGTTATTTCAAAGCCGATGATCCATGGGTCATCCGTCGCAACCTACAACTCTTAACGCTAGCTGGGGTAGACATTTTGTTTTTTGATGCGACCAATGCAGATCCTTATTTGGCAATCGTCAATAAGTTGTGTAAAATATCTGTTGAAATGCGCCATGCAGGTATACCAACACCTTATATTTGTTTCGTTACGTACTCAAAAAGTGCCCAGACTGTTACAAATGTCTATGAGCAATTCTATGCACAAAATCGCTATTCTGAATTATGGTTTCGCTGGCAGGGGAAGCCACTGATTTTAGGCAAAATTGAAGAAATGACTAATAGTGCTATTCGTAATTTTTTTACATGGCGGTATAGTTGGGCTTGGACAAATAGCCGTAATGAACCTCATCACTGGCAATGGCTTGATAGAACTCCACAAAACTACGGATGGGATAAAGATCATACTGTGCCGGAAGAAATACCGGTTGCCGTAGCTAGTCACCCTTGGGATAATAACGTAGGCAAAAGTTTTCACCAAGGCCAAGCAGGGGTTTTAAATCGTCAGGGTACCACTTCCCTTACAAACCAAGGTAGATATTTTGAGGAGCAATGGAAACGTGCTTTACAAGTTAATCCAAGTGTCGTTTTTGTTACAGGTTGGAATGAATGGATTGCTCAACGATTTGTGAACAGTCAAACTGATTCTGCTGCTAAAGCTCATCCAGCTTTGTTTATGGGAAAGCCATTGAAACCTAAACAAACGTTTTTTATTGATTTATATAATCAGGAGTATAACAGGGATATAGATCCTATGAAAGGTGGTTATACTGATAATTATTACTATCAGTTAGTTACTAACATTCGGCGATATAAAGGAATGTCCCCTCCAGAAGAAGTTAGTCCGCCTACTACAATTACGATTGATGGACAGTTCAATGACTGGACTAATTTAAAGCCTAGTTTTAATGATCCTTCAGGTGATGTTATGCATCGCGATTGGCCTAGAGCAGATAACAAAATTAACTATACTAATACTACAGGGCGTAATGATATAGTTCTGTGCCGGATTGCTCGTGATAATAAAAAAGTCTATTTCTATGTAAAGACGGCGACTAAGTTAACATCCTCTACTGACAAAAATTGGATGCTTTTGTTTATTGATACCGATCAATTCATTGAAACTGGATGGGCAGGCTATGATTTTCTGATTAACAAGACAATAAAAGATAATAAATCAACAATCAGCCATTGGAATGGTAAAAGCTGGACTCTAGTCTCATCAGCTTTCATTAAATATACTGATGATGAACTCGAACTTAGTGTACCCCTGAATGCAATAAACCAACAGCCTGGTAAAATTAATTTTGACTTTCATTGGGCGGATAATATCCAGCAATTCGATGATATAACTGAGTTTTTTCTTAATGGTGATAGTGCGCCGGATAGACGGTTCAACTATCGATATGGTGTCAAAAGCTTTTCTAATAAATAAAACCCAAATGGGTGGTGTATTTAATCGGTGTCTTCAAAAAAAATATTATTTTTATTTTGAATTTATGAATATTTGATTATATTTATTTAATTAAATATAAAACACCGTGAAATTAAGCTATTCACACCATGCGCTGTGTTAGTAATAGCTTATGCAATTAGAAGCTGAATTTTACTTTTTTATTTTATCAATATGATTAATGTTAAAGACGCTCCTTATAATGCAATCGGTAATGGCCAAACTGACGACACAGCAGCAATTCAAGCCGCTATCAATTATGCGAAATCATTAACATCGCCAGGAGGAGGTTCTTACAGAATTAGTGTGTACTTTCCCGCAGGATATTATTATATATCATCTCCTATAAATCTCACTAATGCAAATGGAATTTGGCTTCAGGGTGATGGAGGAAGCTACACTAATACGGGAATAGTAGGTAACACAAGCGGACCTATATTTGACTTCAGTGGGTCTACATTTTCCGGTTGCGAAAATTTTTTCTTTTTATCTAGCGCTGGATTTGGCACAACGCGTTCAACAATCGGTGTCCAATTTGCAAGAACGAATAATGGAGGCTATAACTGTGGGATTCGTCACTGTTCGTTTCAAATGGAAGATTATGCAACTGCTAATAATAATTTTGGAACTATCGGGATCTTGAATGTAGCTGCAGAAGAATTCTATGTAGATCAGTGCGTTGTACGTGCTAATGCACCAATAGTAATGGGCTTTGCAACAACGATTGCAGGTATAGGTACCAGTTACACAGCCTCAAGTAGATATCAAACATTAATCTCTGGTAGTATGGGGGTGACTAATATAGCCTCAACTTCTTTACATAGTTATGAAAAAAGGCAACCAGCTTTAATATTAAATGGAACAAATAGCTTAAACTTTCAAGGTTATATTAGTCGTTTATCTGATTCGTCAGGAGCTAATGAAACCGCAATTCTTTGTAGTAACTATACAACAAACCTAAATATTCGTGCAACAATTGAATCTTTCTCAAGGGTTCTTTCAGCAATTAATGGGGGCTTCGAAGGTAATGAACTAAATATAGTCGCTGCGAATGCTGCTTTGCCTACAACTGAATTAATAAATATAACTGGCTGCGTTGTAAAAGATCTAAAAGCCAGAATTACATTACCGGTGCCAAGCGAACGCAACAATCGCTATGTATTATATCATGCGCCGTCTACTGATCCTAACCAACCAGCATCCGGCTCAATCATCAACAGTGAGATAACATGTTTTGATATCGCTTCAAATCAATATATTGTTTCACCAAATCTACTTAAGAGAACAACAAATGTTGTTTTCAAGACATCCAAGCCATTTGAAAAACGAAGTGGTCGTATCAGACTTTTATCACATAACTATATAACCGCTGGCAGTGTTGGCTCAGCAACATCAGCTATTATTCTAACTTTCTTGCAAGCTGACATATTAGAATCTCCAAACGGACGTGCTGGGTATTATCGAGTTTGGATTGATGGGATAATCAGAGCGGGGGGTATGGATCAGGAGGTAATGCGGTACTTTCATTTCAAGCACAGGCACTTATTACTCAAAATAATGCTGGCAAAATGGCTATACCTTCTACTACAGTCATCATATTAGATAAAAACGTGACGAATCCATCCTATTTAGATATTATTGGCGTGGTAGTCGATATAACATTTACAAATCGTGTTGGTACGGTTACTGTCACTCCCCGAGTAATTGGTAGCGGTAGTGGCGAGCCCGTGAACTATGATGGTGTTGTTGAAATTCAAAGTGATTTTTTAGTTAATGATCCGATTCCTGTATAGTATTACTAATCCAAAAATTAGGGTGCATACTCAACTTGAACTTCCATCTATTAGGCACTTTCTGATACATACGTCCAAGTCTATAGCCTATATATTTGGCTCCAGTTCGTAAAAGTTGAGAAGGAATAAAAGATAAAGCATTATTACGATACAAGTATCTCCATTCAGCTAGAACATATTTAAATCCTTGCGATTCTGCACGCTGAAAAGGGCGCAATAGAGGGCGTTGCTGCTGATGAAAAGCGCCAATATCAAAGTAACGTTTAAACTCTTCTCGTATAGTATAATCGTGTGAGTGATAAACTTGCGTATCTGCACAGTAAGCTATTGAATACCCGGCTTGAATAAGTCTTGCCCCAATTACTACATCTTCTCCAATTATAGTATCAGTTGGAAAACCACCAACAGAAAGCAAAACAGACTTTCGATAAGCTGCAAATGAATTAGAACAATGACAGGTTCTAATTCCCATAACCGCAATATCAGCTTTAGATTTAATAATGCTTTGAGATGGATAATTTGTTAACCGTGCAAATTGACTCATCAATTGGGATTTTGGATACGCTAATTGACGCCCATAAGCCATACCTATGGCAGGTTGACTATTCATAATCGCAACTAGTTTTTCTAATGAATTCGGCTCAGCAGGTATAGCATCCTGCGTAAGCAGTACGATATCCTCATAAGTAGTCAAAGAGACACCTAAATTCCAAGTCCCTCCATGATTAAAATCTTTTTGATCTATTGAATAATATTTAACTCCTCGTTCCGATAGCAATGAAGTTGTCTTGTCTGTTGACGACGAATCTATTATTATTAGTTCATGGTCAATCGTTTGAGTAGCCAAGCTATCTAATAAAGCAGGTAAATGCGTGGCCGCATTATAAGTTAGAACAACAACGGAAATCATAGAAAAAAACATCTTGACATAAAAATACGCTTAATGATGTACCAACCAATCCACAGCCGATTTATAATACGTATACCTAAATGATAAGAGCCAGCCGATGTAGGTGACAAATTGGAGCTATGGCGCCGATAATGAACAAGGGGCTGACTTCGAAAATACGTGGATCCCTGTAACTCAGTAATTAGCCCTATCCACCAATCATGCATGTGTATATATTTAGGAAAGGGTAAAATGTAACTTAAAACAGTTCGTCTGAAGGCCATGCAACAGCCCATGTAAGAGTTTTTCAAATAGTTACGCCAAAAACCAGGCATACTTCCACGACTTGAAAAGAAAGACTCATTAAGTATACCACCTTGTTCATCGACGACTTGACAATCAGTTAAAACTAAATCGTAACTATTTAGATCAGCCAGCATAATATTTACTTTATCAGCATACCATACATCATCTTGGTCTGAGAGAAAAATTACTGATCCTCTTGCGGATTTTAGAGCATTCTCAAAATTACGGACGGCTGATCCTGGCTGAGGATTTATTAATAAACGTATACGTGGATCATTGAACGAATTGACAAGTTGTAAAGTTGAATCTGTCGAACCATCATCCGATATAATTAATTCATCATTCAAATCCAATTGATCTAAGATAGAATTGATTTGTTCGTTAATAAAAGATGCACCATTAAAGGTCGCCATACATACACTAATTCGAATCATAAAGCAGAATCCTCTTAAATTTTAAAGGATATAATCAAATTTGTTTTTAGACGAATAGTAAATTTACGATACAATATTAACCTGATAAGTATATATGGAGGAATAACGAAAAATGCTAAGCTAAATAGTAAACTTACAGCAAGGCTAACATCACCAATAAGTGTCGTCGCAAATTGAAAAAAGCAACTTACATAAACAAAGTAAAAAGCACTTGCATTCTTGATAGACAAGTAATAAACTCTAATTTTTGCATATAAATACCCTATAAGCATGCTAAAAGGAAAAGCGCCCCAATAATAAAAATAGATACGTCCTTCTATATAAAATGGAGCGTTAGGCCCTACTGTAATCTCTGAACCGGTATCTATAGTTCTTAAATTATCATACATAATATTACCGACTGCTTCCTGGTAAGGTTGTAAGCGTAAAAATCCAAGTATCGGATTTGTTATAACTGAGATATAATCTACATATGAATATTTTTCAAAAAAATCTATATTAACTGGTTGGTAAAAATATAAAAGAGAGTCAGCGCTATATAATAAACGAGTAATAAAACCTAAATATGCATCATTTAAGCTACCTTTTTCTTTAGTCAATACAACAAACGATATACTCAAAGCACCAACTAGAAAAATGGGAATATATCTTTTTGTTTTTGTAAGTAAATCTTTTTTATATAAAAAAGATGGATGATATAATATCACACCAATTGTAGTAATGACCCCAAAAAGAGCTGATTTGGATCCATCAACAGCAGAAAAAATTGCAACTATTATAAAATAAATTAAATCCTTACGTCTACCACCTATTAAATACATATATATTAGGGCTGAACTAGTAAACTTCCCAGCTGCCCAATTTATTTTCCTAAATAATCCGAAGCCACCCTGGAAGTCTTCAACTTTAGATAAAGTTGGATTATCTGAAAATAATGCAAATCCTTTACTGTATCCAATAATTATATTTGATAGTATATATATTGATAACAAAAAATAAGTAGTATAACGTAATAATAATTGATCAGAAAAATTATGCGCAGGTTCAGCTTTTATTGATGGAATATTATTTTTACAATACGCAATTACAAACCCAAACCACAAGGCAATTTGACAACCAAAAAAATGGTATATATCCTGAACATCAGGTATAACTAAAGTTGCAAAATAACTTGCAAAAGCTGTTGAAATAATCCAATTAAAAAGTGGGTCAATTATTGAATATAAGAATTTATAATATAGCGTTAAATAGATAGCGAGTATAATAGCTATCCAAGCTAACACTTCTGGTAATATCCCATTTTCAATCTCCATTACAAATTATTATCAGTTTTACTCATTATATAAATTAATAATTAAAAATATATTATTTGTGAAGTAAAAAAGCACACATATCTAAATAGACACTAAAGTTCAAAACTCAGACACACATTATAAACAAATGAAATACGTATTAATTATTGATACGTATTTCAACTTTATATCTACAATAGTAAAATTGCAAGCATCTCTATTAAAATAAATCATTAATAATAAAATACTATATCCACTCTTAATTTATAAATGTAAATTTTCTCATACTGAATACAAATTTTCATTCAATGCTACACGTGTAAGTATTTCTAAACTATACTCGATGGCCATATAGAAAAAGACGAATTCTCTTTTGAGCATAATATATACTTAACAAGAGTGATAAAAATTTATTTTTCCACTTAGGCTTTATATACTTTGATCTTACTTTATTTGTTTCTACCAAAGAACGTGATAAGAAGCTACTAGCTCCTCCTGTTGCACAATTTGCAATTATAATAGGAATATACCGAATAGGCATATTATGAATATATAGTTGTAAATTCATTTCATAGTCAGAAACAATTGACAATTTAGTATCATATCGAAAACTAGTAAATAACGAATTATTGTAAAAAGCGCTTTGATGGTGAATTGTATTTTGTAAAAGTGTTCTTTTGCCCAAAAAAGAACGAAAATGATGGCCATTATCAAAAAATACGTCCCCAAATACTGCAGAATATTTTGAATCAAGATAAGGTTGCACATCTTTTAATACATCTGGCCTTAATATGTCATCTCCACCTAAAAAATAAATCCATTCTCCATTTGCTTTGTCGATACCTTTATTCATGGCATCATAGATTCCAGCATCGGCCTCACTAAACCAACCAGCCAATTTATGTTCGTATTTGTGGATTAAATCTACGGACCCATCTGTACTCCCACCATCAATTATCCAATATTCGAATAAATCTGAATTTTGGCTTAAAACACTTTGAATAGTAGCTTCCAGCGTTTTACGCGCGTCATATACAACTGTGATAACTGAAATAAGTGGACGCAACATGATCAAGCAAGATGTATTCAATGTGATAAAATACAGGCTGTTTAAAATATAAGATATGTCTAAGGTGCATCCTTATTTCTTACTCATCATTAAATAAAGACTAGCTCTTGTAGCACATTAGCATAAGCTTTACTATTAAGATTTTACGTAAATTTTGTTGCGAAGCCTGTACAAATGTAACAATATTATCGATAATATATTAAATTTGAACAGATCAAGTAGCCTTATAGTAAAAGTTCAGATTACCATCGTGTGGACTAAATGTAGTATAAGTCAAAAAATCATACAAATATTCAAATACAATCTTTAGAAATGAGTGTTCCTTTGGTAAGCATAATTACGGCTACTCATAACGCTGAAAAACACTTAAATGAGTGCATTACTAGCGTTTTAAACCAGACCTACCACAATTTTGAGTATATTATTATCGATGGTGCCTCAACAGACAATACAATTGAAATTATTAAAAAATATTCACATAAACTTACCTATTGGGTTAGTGAACCAGATGACGGCATCTATGATGCTTGGAACAAAGGCTTAGCTAAAGCTAATGGTGATTGGATTGCTTTTGTTGGAGCAGACGATATTCTATATCCTAATGCTCTTCAAACCTATATCGAGCATATAGTTCAACACCCCAATCGAAATAATTTAGAATTTGTGTCTGCTAATATAGAATTAGTAGAGGAAGATTTATCTACAATTCGCCTAGTTGGAGAAGCCTGGAAATGGGAAAGTTTTAGAAAAAGTATGGTTACTTGGCATGTAGGGACTTTCCACTCAAAATATCTATTTGCGAAATATGGTATGTTTAATAAATCATATAAAATTTCAGGAGATTATGAATTACTTCTTCGCCCAAAAAGCCTACTCGTCACATCATTTATAAATCAGGTAACTGCCAAAATGAGGCTGGGGGAATTAGTAATTTAAGATTATTTCAAGCAATTGATGAAACGTACCGAGCTAAAATTTCAAATGGTATTTTAACTCCATTTAAAGGGATCTTATTAAGAATATTTGATACATTAAGAGTCTATATTAGTAATAAGATAAAAAATCTCTAATTTATTAAGGCAACACGGGTTATTAAAAGATTTAATTTTTGTTAGACTATTTTTTTATATAAAGCAAGTGTCTCCTGAACAGTACGCTGCCAAGAAAAATAAGAAAGTCTGTCCCTCCCTTTTTTAATCATTTCTTTTCGCAATCCTTCATCCAATATTACGCGTTCGACCGTTGTTGATATTGATTCTGAATTATTAGGATCAATATATAATGCGGCATCACCGGCTACTTCAGGTAAAGAACTATTCTCACTTAAAATACATGGACAATCACAAGCAAAGGCTTCTAACACAGGAATTCCAAAACCTTCATATAATGATGGAAACACAAATGCAGTAGCACCTCTATATAGCTCTTGCAAAATAGTATCGTTGATAAATATATTTTTTACAAATTTAGATAATGATAAGTCTTTAATTATATTCTGTTCTTCATTAGTAAAAGCCCCGCCACCTGCACAAACTAAATCAATTTCATAACGAGTAACTAAATGAGCAACAGACCGTAAAAAGGGGATGAAATTTTTATACCCATATCTATTACCTACATACAGCAAATATGAGGAAGCGTTTGAAACTGAACGGATCGGTAAATTATTGTCTAATTGTCTGAATGAACTCCCTAAATATATAACTGAGATTTTTTTAGGATCTATTCCTAATATCTCTACCATGTCCTGTTTCGTATTCTCAGATATAGCAATTATATGAGACGCTTGGGTAGCCATTTTCTTCTTCTGCGAAACAATCCACTGATCATTGGATAAATCAGTGAACTGATCAGATAATCGCTCATATGTCATATCATAAAAAGTGGTAATAAAAGGCTTAGATCCACTAATATTTCCTAAGAAATTATCAAAATATGTAGCATGATATAGATCGTACCGACCAATTTTACTATCAACAATATTATATACACTATTAGTTTTGGATAGCAATCGATGTCTTTTAGGAAAAGGATATGATAAAGCAGAAATATTATATTCTTTTAAATGAACGTTATTCGACCATAAAATGGAGAGGTGTGCATTCTCTTCACTTATAGCATTAATACCAGTAATTAGTTCGCAAAAGTATCTAGATATACCTCCATAATTTTGAAGAGTAAAAGCTTGGTGATCAAAAAAAACTTTCATATTCAGAATGGCTCTATAATACCGGTATTACAATCTATGACAGGCATACCAGCAATTTCTTTGAGTCTGTCTTTTTTATTTGCAAACGTCAAATCACCATGAATATTTCTGGCTTCCCTAAATCGTGCATTAATATAACCCTCTTGGGCTGAATGTGTAGCCAAACCGTTTAATAAAGATTTTTTCACAAAATAAGCATTGTTTCCTGCATTATTACATCCAACAAAAGCGTACCCCTTTTTAACACCTAAATCGCATAAGGCTTGCAGAGATGCCCCAAAATATAAGCCAGAGTAATGAGCCATAATTCTATTGAAGTCAGCTTTATAAGGTACAGTAATAGATCGATCAGGGCCAAACAAACTATTATACTCTATTATCACTATATCAGCTTCAGCGACCGTAATAGCTTGCCAAACCCAATAGTCGTTTCCATCTATATCAATACTTAGAACACCAATTCTTCCAGAAAAACCATTATCAGCCAAAATTTGATTAATATTTTCTACAGTAATAAACGAATTTACAGCGGTGAGATCATGACGCCAGTAAAGAGGGTCGTTTTTAATGTATGTAATATTAGATTCAGACCCATCGATAACAAGACCACGCCAATTGTTAAACATTAATAAAAAGCGAGTATTGGATTCTTCATAATTTTCAACCCCAAATTCAACAAACTTATCAGCACTAATAGCTAACCTGTTCAATAAGAATTGAATAATGCCATCGTCGCCAAACTGAGAAAAGACTTTAAACTCAGCTTCACGAAGTGATTGCGCTTTCCGACTGTTTTTCGCTAACAGCGTACCAATTTGAAAACGCAGATCATGATTTTGCGTTTTAATTTGTCTCACTGTTGAGAAAATATTTTTGATTTTTTCAACATATTTCATCATAATCTACAAAAAAGTTCGCTAATTAATTCTCATTCTAGATGGTTATTAACAATCTGAAATGTCTTCAGTGAATAAACTAGCAATCTATATACGCTTTTTGCTTAGGAAAGCATATATCTAATTGACTTAAATTTACCCCACCACGACGTTGAGCTAAAGAATTTTGTAAAAGCAAAATTTATAGCCTCTTTATTAAGAGATACCTCAAGCGGATGTTTTATATCCTTTATTTCCATGGGCACAGTTGGTAAATTAGCAAATCCAGACTCACTTAATGTATGAGTTGCTAATTCACCAAAACCAATATTGGTTATAAGGTTCTGATTAGGAATAATGCTTATACCCTCATTTTTCCAGATTGCAAATACCCATTGATAGTCCCAAGTATCGATGTTGCCTAAATAAGTTTCATCGAAGATTTTCAGCCAATAAGATAAAGAAGGTAGACCAGTTACTATTTCTTTTATATACTTAGATCGCTTAAACAATGGATAATCCTTCATTGTAACATCGTAGACTAGCCAAGCACGTCGCCATGTTGCCCATCCCCAAATATGAGGTATAGTAGAGAAGAAATAACTATCTGACCCCCATTTATGGTTTTCGTATATATTAGCTCCCCCTACATGCATTATTTTGGGGTCTAAGGCGTATTTATTTAATAATACTTGACAGTAGTCAAAAAAAGTCAGATCAGGTAAACAATCATCCTCTAAAATAATACCCATCTCTACTTGTTCAAAAAACCAAGTAATCGCTGAGCTTACAGCTCGCTTACAACCTAAATTCTCTGTGCGATACAAAGTCTTTACTGTACAAGGCCAATCAACATACCTTTCAATGGACTGGCAGGCTAAAACGTCCTTTTCATCAGTAGCTCGGTCAAGACGAGGTCCATCTACAGTTAGATAGAGTGTTTTAGGTCTTGCAAGGCGTATACGCGAAAACACCTGTAAGGCCATTTCTGGCCGATTAAACATTATAAGTAATATAGGGATGTCGTAGCGCATAAAACATTATTCTTACTACAAAAAAATATCAATCACCCTAATTTTTATAAACGAAAAAACTAAAATGTTCGCTGAAGTAAAGTAAGCACAAATTTAGGTAAGAAAAGCAAAGCATTAGTTTGAAGTATAAATACCTCTCTTGTTTTTGAATAAAGCCCATTCATTAAGTAAGAGATAAAAAATTGGGTAACTAAAGTAGCAACCGACGCACCAATAGCGCCAAATTGAGGAATAAATATAAAGTTTAATATAATATTTGTAAAGGCCCCAATTATAGTACGTCTTAAAACAAATCGCTGTAAACTTTCGGTTATGAACCAATTAGAAATACCTATATCTAAGAAAACAAATAAACCTGTCCATACATTGACGATTAATATAGGACTTACCCCATCATATTTAGCCCCATACAAAAATTGAATAATAAAATCAGAGGCAAAAGTGAGTAGAATGCCTATTCCTATACTAATTAACGCAAATGAACTTAGCATATGTCTATATCGACTAAGATACTCACCATAGTTCGAGTCTCGCAAAGTAATAATACTAGGATATAAACTCGCTGTCATTGCTATAGGGATGAAATACCAGAAATCAGTGATACGCAAAGCCACGCTATAGTTGCCCAATTCACTGTTGGTAGATAAGTGTTTTATCATTATTAGATCAATTCGTACATAAAACGATAAAAAAACTCCGAAACCATCAGTGGCCATGAGCGTTTCACTAAATCATTCACTATAGGAAAATAGATATGAACATCAGGTAACTTTAGCTGAACATACTGTGCATATACAAAAAGGGATATCAAAGCGCTAAAAATTTGCTCAATACAATTAATTAATACAAAATACATTATGTCTTTCCCACTCCAAAGTGCAATTACTCTTAGTATGCAACACAAACCAAAAACAATTAATTTAGGGAGTATAGAATATTGTACTTTTCTCTGGCTCTGAAAATAAGTGTCAACTACGTCGAAGCTTTGGGTAATTAAGTATATACTTGAAATTCCTATTAGCAGTATTATAAGATTATCTCTATCAATTATAACACTAGAAATTACAGCTATTGTTAGACAGAAAACACCTGAAATCAATTTTATAATAACACTCGAACAAAAAAGTTTTTTTAATTGGTGTGTGTCTTTTTGGATAATAAAATCATTATATAATACATTCGTTAAACCAAGACCTGCTAAAGCAGTAAAAAACATCGGGAAAGTTGCTACATAATTCAGTATGCCAAATTTATCAGGCCCTAAATATCGAGCAATCCAAACACTCACAAACAAGCCTGTAGCAATACGAAAAATCTTATCAAAAAAAATCCATCCGGAATTCTTTAAAAGATTAATTACTTTATGACTGTTGTATTTAGTCAGCTTATTTCTTAATTTAATTAGCATTTATGTTTTAACAGATTTAATCTTATAAATCATCCGCTTTATAAATTTGTTTTTAATTAACTTTTGCTTTACTTCAAAAGACTTATAATAGATTTTATAAAAAGGACTGGTAATAAAATTATACATGTTAATTAGCCATGTTTTCTCGCCGGGCAGAGTCAGTGCTTTGAATCCCCGAGCATATATATCGTGAGCACGATACTTAGGACGCATTGAAGCGGCAGGTCCAAACCACCATGCCGGGCATAATACAACTTTATCTGGGTTAGAGTTTAGCCATGCGCCCCACCAACTGAAGCTACTGTTAGAAATTATATTATGCTGACATAAACTCATTATAATCAAGTCAATTATGTCCTTTTCGTTCTCGACGAAACTAAACATTGAACCCTGGAATTTTGTCTTACACCAACTTATATCATCTGAGAAGACCAAAAAGTGCGTATCAGGAGGAAAATGGCTAATCGCGTGAAAGTAATAAGTTAATGGTTGAACAGGAAAAGCTGCATTTAGCTTTAAATAATCACCTCGGCGAACATGTAAACTACATGTTTTTTTAGTTAATAAATGACCATATTTTTGGTTTATATAAGACAACACATCAGGTGATGGGGCAAATTGTCGTCTTATATCAGCTTCTATATGTAGAAAAAATTTTTCACTTTGAAAAAATCCGCATAAATCCCAATTTCCAACTGGTAAGCCTACAAATTTATATTTGTAATCTTTCTGTGTATATTTTTGACAATCATTACAATAGCCTACCTCTAATGGCTTAACAAAATATTCAGAATAAGCCCATTTTGGAAAAGCTACTTCCTGCTTGTTTTGAGAAGCAATACCTAACGTGGCTGCAATCTGAAATAATTGATTACCTAACCGACCCCATTCGGGTTTGCCTAAATTACTGAATGTAATCAAATGTCCTATATTTACATGTAAAACTCCAACAACTTTATCCTTCTTTCCAATGGGATATAATATTTATGAGGGATGTCCTACGTTTTCGTTCTCACATATATATCACCAAATCCAGTAGCTATAAACTCATCAGTCGTTGTTAAATGCTTCATACTATCAACTGATTGCCAATCCTGAAGCGCGAATTTCATACTTTCACCTACACTATAATTACATTCAATATTTGTAGCGTTTTTTTCAATTTTTTCTAAACATTCAATTAATCTGTTAACTTGCTCAGGGACGGTATATTCAAAACTTATCATTTTCACAGGCTTTGTCAAGCCTTTCAATACCTCTAACTCATACCCCTCTACATCAATCTTGATAAATGTCGGTAGGCCATATATATCAATTAATTTATCAAGTGTTGTTATCTCAACCTGAATAGCTTCTTTCCATTCAATATTCTGAAAACGACCACTATTCTTAACAGAATTAATCCATTCATCGGAAAAAGATGATAATACATTTTCATCTGACGTATAAAAGTTCTTAATACCTTCACTTTCGCCTAACCCTTTGTTAATAATTATAATCCTTTTCCCAAATTTATATTTCAAAATCTTGTAACATGCCTGTTGTGGCTCTACAGCTAAAACTTTTGCTCCAAGTCCTAAAAGTGGTCTAATTCTATTTCCGACATTAGCACCTACATCAAAACACAAATCGTCTTTTTTAACAAAAGAATCATAAAATAATTTTCTCTCATAATCCTCTTCAGCTTCTAAGTTCCTTTTTTCTTTTTCTTCTTGAGTTGGAAAATATTTAGCAAGTATTCCTTTGATCTGTAGTACACGATAGTCTCCTAAAACTGCCCTTAATGCTTTTTTCATAATAAAATCTGTTAAGGTAACTGCTTATTAAGTAACCTATAATGCAAAAAAATTAATTCATTCGTATCAGAAGAGTAACCTCTTTCCTTGTATATAATTATGCTTTGCTACGAGTAACACCTGACATGTACTCCTTTATCATCTCCTGTGCGATCTCTTCCATGTTTTTTTTTGCCTTCCATCCCAATTCTAAATACGCTTTAGTGGGATTAGCATGACCTTCTGTGATGTCAGTTGGACGAAAGAATGCGGGATCAATTCGAACATATTTTTGCCAGTCCAGTCCAACATTATCAAAAACTACTTTGATAAAATCACGTAATTTGTGAGTAGAACCTGTCGCGATCACATAGTCACCAGCCTCTTCTTGCTGAAGCATGAGCCACATGGCTTCAACATAGTCCGATGCCCAACCCCAGTCACGGGCAATTTCAATATTCCCCAATGTTAAAAGCTCCTTACTGCCTTTCGCAATTCTACAGGCAGTTGATACTATTTTTTGTGTAACGTATCGTTCTGGCCGTAAAGGTGATTCATGATTAAAAAGAATTCCCGTGCTTGCATGTAGCTGGTAGGCTTCACGATAGTTAGCTACTTGCCAAAAAGCTGCCGCCTTAGCCACTCCATAAGGGCTTCGGGGCCGAAAAGGAGTAATTTCATCAGCTATTTTACTACCCGTATCACCAAAACATTCACTCGACCCTGCGTTGTAAAACTTTATAGGTAAGTTACTAAAACGAATGGCTTCTAATAGATTCAGCGTACCCACACTAATACTTTCTAGTGTTTCTACTGGCTGCTCAAAAGACAAGCCTACTGAGCTTTGGCCAGCAAGGTTATACACTTCATCCGGTTTAATTTTGAGCAATGCCTGCAATACACTCCTAAAATCATTAATACTAACTGATACGTATTGAACTGATTCCTTTATACCTAAACGAGCTAAGTTTCTAAACGATGACATTTGCGCATCTCTCGATCCACCATACACGTTGTATTCTTTATCTAATAAAAGTTTAGCTAAGTAAGCTCCATCTTGGCCTGATACTCCACAAATTAAAGCTGTTTTCATATGAATTCCTTTCTAAAGAAGTATTGATGAATTAATATGAAACCTAATGTTATAACAACGCCAATAATGGTGCAGCCAAAGATAATCATGGTCCTCTTTGGGCCGCTTTTTTGCAGAGGCACTGCCGGGGGCTCAAGTATTTTAAACGTAGGCGTATCTTCTTCTACTTTAATTTTAGCTTGCTCGAGTTGTTTTGCTAAATCGCTATATACGGATTGCTCAAGAAGGTAATCCGCTTGCAAACGCTGTTCTTCTAACTTAACCGTGTTCAAAAATATACTCCTATTGTGATCTCGGTAGTTTGAAAGCGCGTATTCAGAGGCTTGGTATCGTTGCTTCGCTTCACGTACTTGTTGATTCAAAAAAATGACTCGTTTGCGAGCTTTATCTGTCCGGTAAGCAGTAATATACTTGGTTAAGTAACTTAATGATAATTGTGCGATTGAAGCCGTTACAATCGGATCTTTTTCGGTAGCAGTAATCGTCAATATACCAGTTTTCCTATCAAAGGTTGACAACACACTACCTTGCACTGCCTTTACTAACCCATACTGCTCTTTACTCAATACTATTGC
Source organism: Spirosoma sp. KNUC1025 (assembly GCF_045160025.1). GTDB lineage: Bacteria > Bacteroidota > Bacteroidia > Cytophagales > Spirosomataceae > Spirosoma. The sequence continues at coordinate 1,784,057 of NZ_CP087139.1, read as the reverse complement.
CTGGCCATTTTGCCTTGAATCAGATTCACTGGCCGTATCATCCTCATCTTTAGTAGAAAAAAATGTTAATAGGCCCATTATCCGATCAAACAAACTAGGCGAACTGCTCTTATTTATGTAATCCTGTAAAGTTGTTTTTGTATTAAGTTTTTTTGAATACACTTTTTGCTCTAGCAAATCCAAGGCAAAAGGAACACTTTGCAAAACATTTGGATATAGATCAGGTCGTATAATATCATTTGCATTTGCGTTATCCATACCAAACCCGCTAAAAACAGATAATGACCCTAATCCGCCAGCGCCCCTACTTTGATACTCAGGCATAACTGTTACTTCTACTTTATACACATTAGGTTTGGAGAAAGCATACAAAGCTCCAATAATGAGTCCAACAATACCACCTACGACTATTTTCCGAAGGTTACCTTTGATAAAGTGTATAATATCACTTAGCTGAATTTCAATCTCTTTCTGATCAATGTCTTCTTTCTGCTTCTCTGCCGTAACATCCATTTTTATCTACTGTGAATAAGGATTTCTTAGATGTCTATATAATTAATTACGCAGTACATTAGTCAGTGCGAATGCCAGGGTAGCTAGTAACGAAAGTATAGAAATACGCTCGCCGGTACTCATTCTGGCTCTTGGTTCAAAGGGTTTAAACGGAACAATTACTGTTGAGCCTGGCTCTATAGGTGGCCGTGTTTTAAAAAACAGAAATTTATGTGTGCGTTTTTTATGGCCGTTTGGGTAAATAACGTAGGTTTTCTTATCTACTGCATCTTCCGTAAAACCGCCTGCATCACTCACATAGTCATCAAAGGTGTAGCTCGACTTATAACTGACTAAAGCCGGGTTCAATACAGCACCCTGAATGGCTACTACTTCAGGACGACGGGGAATGAATAAAGTATCGTTTGGACTCAATAATAAATTGTCTTCTGTGTTCGGATCATCGAGTATTCGTCTGATATCCGTGCCAATTGGAATACCTCTCCGCTTAAATTGTGCAGCCGCTAAATAAGCTTGTGGTTTTAAGCCACCAGCCCGCCGTAGTAGGTCAGATATTCGTTCTTTAGGACGGAAAATGGCATAGCTGCCCGGCTGCATTACCTCCCCTGTTACATACACCTGCTGCTGAGGCTCGTAGGTAGGCGATGTACGGACATACACGATATCAAAAGGTTGTAGTTTGAAGGGTGCTTTAGCCTGACCCGAATCAACTCCAATTTCCTGAGGACTGATTTGTAGGTTTCGGTCGATGGAAAACCGGTGAATTTCCAGAGCAGGCGTATTCACATCGATCGAATCCTGGCGAATCCGTCTGGCCACTTCAATTAAATTTGGCCGGGCACTTTCGCGAAAACCGCCTGCATTAGCTACCAGATCAGCTATACTCATGTTGTTAACGAAAGGAATGGCAGAGGGCTCATTTACTGCACCTTCGATATTAATGAAGAACTCTTCACGAAGATCACGGATGGACAAAATCGTAACGACATCCTGTTTCATTAAGGGTATATCAGCGATTTCGCCACGTATTAGTTTCCCTAAATCGAATGATAGATTCTCTTTATCCAGATTAGGTAGCTCACGAACAATCATCGCACGATTCTTAAACGCATCGTTACGTAGTCCTTCAGCACGTTCAATAAGCTGACGTACCGTTTGAGTACCCGGTTCAATGGCAAAATCGCCGGGACGCATGACAGCTCCCCCGATTTGAACTCGGTTTTCGTAGCGTTCCAGAATTTTACCTACGAAATACGTATCACCCGATTGTGGAACAAAATCGGCCATCTGCGCATCTGTAATGGTTTTTATCTGCCGTTCACGATCTGTATTTCGCCGAAGAGTAATACTGGCCCGGTAGGCGTCATCCGCGAAGCCACCCGCAAAGCTTAACAGTGTCTTAAGGGTTTCGCCGGGTACTGTTTCGAAAATAGCGGGTCGACGGACTTGCCCTCTTAGCTCAACATGCGTCTGATAGTCTGCAACCCGTATAATATCCTGATCCATCAAACGAATATTATCACGCTGATCGGCGCGAAGAATATAATCGTATAAATCAATGGTACGAACGACCCTGTTGCCACGGATCACATTTATTTTACGAAAGGAGCCCGTTGCCGGATTAGGTCCACCAGCCAGGTACAGTGCATTGAAGGCTGAACCTAACGACGAAATTGTATAGGTTCCAGGGCGCACAACCTCCCCGACAAGCGTAACACGAATACTTCTGATATTGGAAAGCGTTACGTTCACAAACGTATTACTGCCAGGCACTCCTAATCCCTGAAACCCACTTTTACGTAATCGGTCAACAATACGTGCCTGGGCCTGCTCGATGGTGAGGCCACTCACAAAAATGGGGGGTAGGTTCTGGTATTTTACCGTTCCTTCGGGAGAAACTTTAAGCTTTATATTATCAGAAGAAGCGCCAGCAATATCAATACCGATTTCATCGTCGGGGCCTACTACGTAGTTGCGGGGTGTGGCAATCCGTAAATTCGGTTCAAAAGTTAAGCTGGCATTGGTGAATAAAGAAGCGCCAAATACAGGTAATGCACCACTTTCATCTCGCCGTGCATTCGTAGGTAAGGAGTCAATACTGCGGGTTGACACATCGGAAGGAAGTGTACGGGCATTACTCGACGATGAAGTCACTCGGTCTTTCGCCTGTGCTGCACCTTGTGTTTGAATCTGCGCGTAACGCTGACGCATGATCGTAATGTCTGCTGGCGTAAACCCTTGTGACATAGCCGCTACCTCAATCTGCGCTTCAGTCAGCCCACGGCTTTGTGCCTGTCGATAGAAATCTAACACTTGCTCATCACTCATCAAATTGGCGCGCCCGGCCTGTTGAGCAACGACATAAGCCGTATCAATCAGTACAAATGCCGTAAGAATTAGTGAAAATCGGAAGATACGGTGGATAAAACGTGACAATTTGTCGCTAACAAACATAGACAATGGCTTTTGGGCCAAATTTTGATTTACAAAATTAATACAATCATTTAGAAAAAACGACACAACTCGAGGCTAAGGTATTTTCGTCGGGGTCCTGGCTACCTTGTACTACCGTCGTAATGCACTAAATTTGTAGGAAAACCAGTTGGATAATCGTCAGCCATTAGTCACAGTACGCCATTGTGGTTCATTTCTGCCACTAGTACCTGATGCCTGACCCTTGACAACTAACGACTTAAGAAAATGATTAATCTCATAGCGAAACTTTTCGGCACCAAATCGCAACGCGACATTAAGGAACTTTTGCCTTATGTTGAAAAAGTAAATGCCGAATTTGCTCAATTGAAAGACCTATCGAATGATGAGTTACGTCAGATTTCGGCAGAGCTGAAAGCGTATATTACTGAGGAATTAGGTACTATCGACAATCAGCTTACGGAATTAAACGAACAGGCTGCTCATCCTGATATAGATGTTAACCGGAAAGAACAGATCTTCAACCAGATCGATAAACTCGAATCAGATCGGAATACAGAACTGGAACGTGTTCTTCTCGATATCCTGCCCCGTGCTTTCGCGGTTGTGAAAGAAACTGCCCGGCGGTTTACCGAAAATGAGCAGCTCACTGTATCAGCAAACGATTTTGACCGTGAAATAGCCTCACGTAAGAAAAACGTAGTAGTCGATGGCGATCTGGCTCACTGGGCTAATCGCTGGGATGCGGCCGGAACACCCATTAAGTGGGACATGGTTCACTATGATGTGCAGATCATCGGGGGCGTAGTACTCCACCAGGGGAAAATTGCGGAGATGGCCACTGGTGAAGGTAAAACGCTGGTTGCTACTTTCCCGGCATTCCTGAATGGCCTGGCTGGGCGTGGTGTACACATCGTAACAGTCAACGATTATCTGGCCAAACGTGACTCCGAGTGGATGGCCCCTTTGTTTGAGTTCCACGGGCTGCGCGTTGATTGTATCGACAAACATCAGCCTAATACTGAGCAGCGTAAGAACGCATACTTAGCCGATATTACTTACGGAACAAACAATGAGTTTGGATTCGACTACCTGCGCGATAATATGGCTCGGGAAACCGGCGAACTGGTTCAGCGAAAACACCATTACGCAATGGTGGATGAAGTGGACTCCGTATTGATCGATGATGCCCGGACGCCCTTAATTATCAGCGGTCCTGTTCCCCGGGGCGATGAACAGGATTACATTGAGCTTAAGCCTCGGGTGTCGCGCGTTGTGGAAGCACAGCGTAAGCTCGTATATGATTTCCTTAACGATGCCAAAAAGAAAATTGCGGCTGGCGACGAAAAAGAAGGCGGGTTATCGCTATTTCGGGCGTACCGTGGGCTACCTAAGCATAAGCCGCTGATTAAGTTCTTGAGCGAAACAGGAAATAAGGCTCTTTTACAAAAGACCGAATCGATTTATCTGGCCGAAAACCAGAAACTAATGCCCGAAGCCGATGCACCGTTATATTTCACGATTGATGAGCGGCACAACAGCATTGATCTAACCGAAAAAGGAATCGACTACATTACCGGCTCCGGAGAAGATCCTAATTTCTTTATCCTACCTGATCTCTCGATAGATCTCAACGCTATCGACAAAGATGCTGAGTTTTCGGAGCAGGAGAAAATTCTTCACAAAGAAGCCGTTGTACGGGATTATGCCGTTAAAACGCAGCGTATCAATACGGTCAATCAGCTCTTAAAAGCCTACTGTCTATTCGAGCGTGACACGGAGTACGTCATCATGGATGGAAAAGTGAAGATCGTCGATGAGCAGACAGGACGTATTATGGAAGGCCGCCGGTGGTCGGATGGGCTGCATCAGGCCGTTGAAGCGAAAGAAAATGTAAAAGTTGAAGACGCTACGCAGACCTACGCTACCGTTACGCTTCAGAATTACTTCCGGATGTATCATAAGCGGGCCGGTATGACGGGTACGGCCGAAACGGAAGCCTCTGAGTTCTGGCAGATTTATAAAATGGACGTAGTGGTCATTCCAACCAACCGCGCCATAAGCCGGAAGGATGAGGAAGACAAAGTTTATCGGTCAGTACGTGAGAAATACAATGCTGTTGTCGAAGAGATAACGAGTCTGGTCGAAAAAGGTCGGCCTGTACTTGTCGGTACAACATCCGTTGAAAACTCGGAACTGCTCAGCCGATTACTGACATTACGTAAAATTCCGCATCAGGTTCTAAACGCCAAATACCACCAGCGCGAAGCCGAAATTGTAGCAACCGCTGGTCTGCCAGGCAACGTAACCATTGCGACCAACATGGCGGGTCGTGGTACAGATATTAAGTTGACGCCTGAATCAAGAGCTGCAGGTGGACTCGCTATTATCGGTACAGAACGCCACGAGTCGCGCCGGGTTGACCGCCAGTTACGGGGTCGTTCGGGTCGTCAGGGTGACCCCGGTACCTCACAATTCTTCGTTTCGCTGGAAGACAGCCTGATGCGTTTGTTCGGTTCCGAGCGGATTGCCAAGGTTATGGACCGGATGGGACTGGAAGAAGGTGAAGTGATTCAGCACTCCATGATTACGAAATCCATCGAACGGGCGCAGAAGAAGGTAGAAGAAAACAACTTTGGTATTCGGAAGCGTCTGCTCGAATACGATGACGTAATGAACTACCAGCGTGAGGCCATCTATAAACGCCGTCGGAACGCTTTATTTGGCGATCGCTTACCGCTGGATATTGCCAACACGATGTACGACGTAGTGGAAGAGACGGTTAACAATGCCGAAGGAAACTACGAAGAGATAAAGCTTCAGTTGCTGACCACCCTCGGCTTTTCGCCCGCACTGACCACTGAAGAATTCAATCGACTGAAAAAGCCCGATCAGATTCGTCGGTTGTATGATGAGGTCGAAGTGCATTATCAGGAGAAAAACCAGGCCATTGCTGAAAAGGCATTGCCCGTTTTAACTCAGGTGTTAAACGAACAGGGCCATCAGATTAAAAACATCGTTGTTCCGTTCTCGGATGGCATTCACGAGTTGACTGTGGTCTCGGATCTGCGCAAAGCTGTCGAAACAGGTGGCCGTGAGATTGTTACAGAGATGGAGAAAGCGGTTACGCTGTCGGTGATTGACCAGGAATGGAAAGAACACCTTCGCGAAATGGATGATCTGAAGCAATCGGTACAGAATGCGGTATTCGAGCAAAAAGATCCACTGCTGGTCTACAAATTCGAATCGGTCGAATTATTCAAACGCTTCCTCAATAAGGTTAATTTTGACACGATTAACTTCCTGACAAAGGCCGATATTCCGGCGCAGGAAGCAGAGGAAGTACGCCAGGAAATTCATCAGGCGCCTGTACACCAACGGCCGCAGCCTCAGCCAAAACTCCACACAAACATGGAGGATTTTGACGATAGCCATCTGGCTACAGGACCAGAAGAGTATGCCCGTCGTATGGCCGAAAATGATGCTATGGGCGCTGGTGCACCACCTATGCCTGCTCAGCGTCAGGCCCCTGCACGGGTCATAAAACTGGACCGTAATGCCCGCGTTAATGTCCAGTACGCTGATGGATCAGTAAAACGGGATGTTAAGTTCAAAACCGTTGAAAATGACGTTGTTAGTGGCAAAGCCATGTTAATAGAATAAAATTTGCAACTGCTTTTAAACGTCCTTCAAATTCATTTTTGAAGGACGTTTTTTTTGCTGGAAGCACCAGACAAACAGACACTTTTCTGTTGGATAAGCCGTTATAAAATCAGCATGAATACCGTTATGTTTCCGCTGTTTTTATACGGACTACTTTCCTTACTGCCGCCTGCCGAACCAATCCGGCTCCGTTCTGAATCACTGCCTTTTACGCCCAAAGAATTTTATATAGCCACCGTGACGGACCAACGCTCTGAACGAGGTCCTGTTGCACGTCTTGCGTTAACGCTGAATCAGGCAACGCAGCCCGTTGATCTGGAAAAAGGGGTTGTTGCCAGCTTTCAACAGTTTATTAATCAGGGGCTAAAACAGAACCGAACGCTACGTCCGATTGCGATGCGGGTTCGCCAGTGTCGAATCAGCGAAACCGCCAGCGGCCGACGCGTAACCGGGCAATTCGTTTATGTGGTTACGTTTGATCTGCTCGGTAAGGATGATTCGGGCGACGAAACCAGCACGCAGCTGACAGAATACAAAGGCAGCGCCAATTATACGCGGCCGCTGGAGCAAACGACTGTTATAGAATCAGTTATTCGACAAACGCTTGTGGCTTCGCTACGCAACCTGAATGAGTACATGAACCGCGAAAGTGGCCGGAATGAG